>NZ_CP059451.1:300000-600000 GCF_022023855.1 Azospirillum brasilense | reverse complement strand
GGGAGGTCCGGGAAACAGGGACCATGTCATACAATGCATCATCAAATGCCGGCACTACAAATCCAGGGGACTCCCGAGGCTTGCTTGTTTGCATCCAAACAGGCTGTCAGGGGCATGATAGCGTTCGACACGACAGAATATGACGAAACCAAACGATGTCCAATAAAGACGTGATAATGCAGACCGCGAAGTTGAAAGCAGGAGGCCCCTTCCGTAATTGGCGGTCGGGGCCTTTTGCTGTCAGACCTCCAGGCGCGTCGCGAGGCGGGCGAAGGTGAAGGGCTCATCCGTCAGGAAGCGGATGTCCTCGATCACCTGGGCGCGCAGCGAGCGGTCGTCGATGCTGCGGCCCCAGAAGGCCGTCTCGCCGAGATAGGCGGCGACCATAGCCTCCAGCCCCGCCGGGGTTCCGTCGTCCAGGGCGCCGATCGCGCGGACGCGCTCGACGATCTCGGCGGAGTCACGCGGCGGCAGCGTGTCGGCGCCGGGGAAGCGGCCGAGGTAGAAGGCCAGCCAAGCGGCCAGCGACAGGCTCATCAGCGGCGCCGGCCGGCCGAACCGCTCCCGGTAGGCGAGCAGCCGGTCCAGGTTGCGGGTCTGGTACTTGACGAGGCCGTTCAGGCTGATGTCATACCACAGGTGTCGGATGTAGGGATTGCGGAAGCGGCGCAGCACGGCGACCGCGAAGTCCTCCAGTTCCGGCTTCGGCAGGGTGAGGAAGGGGATGACCTCCTCGTTGAGCAGCCGGTCGAGGAAGCGCGCCCCGGCGGTGTCGCTCACCGCCTCGCCCACCGTTTCCACGCCCGCCAGCAGGGCCAGGGCGCACAGGCCGGTGTGGGCGCCATTGAGGATGGCGACCTTGCGCGCCTTGTAGGGGGTGACGTCCGCCGTAACGACGGTGCCCTCGTCATGCTCGCCCAGCGGCAGGCGCAGCGCCGGCATTCCCTCCTTGCGCTCGATCACGAAGAGGTGGAATAGCTCCGCCGCCGCCATGAAGCTGTCGTCGTAGCCCAGCTCGCGGCGCAGGTCGTCGGCCTCGGCGCGCGGGAAGCCCGGGACGATGCGGTCGACCAGCGTGTTGTAAAAGGCGTTCGCCGTCTCGATCCACTCGATGAAGGCCGGCTCCAGCGCCCAGTCGCGGGAGTGCAGCAGGACGATGCGCTTCAACTCCTCGCCGTTGTGGTCGATCAACTCGCAGGCCAGCATCTGCAGGCCGGCCTCCGGTGCGCCGTCGAAGGCCTTCCAGCGCTCGTGCAGGAAGCGGGTCATCTTGCCGGGGAAGGAGACCGGCGGCTCGTCGGCGTAGGCCACCGACGGGACATAGGCGATGCCGGCGTCGGTGGTGTTGGAGACGACGACCGTGACGTTCGGGTCGCGCGCCAGCTCCAGCACCGAGGCCCATTCGCCGTGCGCGGCGATCTCGTTGCGCACGCAGCCGATCAGCCGAGCCTGCGAGACCTTCTGGCCGGCCTCGTCGACGCCGCGCGACAGGACGGTGTAGACGCCCTCCTGCTCGTTCAGCGTCTGCGGGAAGCCGCCGGCGATCGGGCGGACGACGGTCACGCCCCAGTCGCCACCGGTGGCCTCGTTCAGGCGGTCGACCTTCCAGTCGAAGAAGGCGCGCAGGAAATTGCCTTCGCCGAATTGCACGATCCGCGTCGTCGTCGGGCGCGGCCGGCCGTTGAGAAAGGATGCGTTCAGGCGCTGCATGGTCGGCGTCCTTGTCTGAAGGGTGGTGGTGGGGTTCAGAGCGTGACGCCGGACTTGAAGATCACGAGGTCGTGGACGTCGTTCTCCTCGTTGCGCGCTTCTTTGCCGTTGGCGACGGCGAGGATGCTGTCGATGAAGGACGGCAGCAGGCTGTCCACCGTGGCGGTGGCCTCGGCGATGGGGCCGGCGTTGAAATCGATCCAGTGCCGCTTCTTCTCGGCCATGGCGGTGTTGGTGGCGATCTTCATGGTCGGCACGACGCCGCCCAGCGGCGTGCCGCGGCCGGTGGTGAACAGTACGATGTGGCAGCCGGCGGCGGCCAGGGCGGTGACCGCCACGCCGTCGTTGCCCGGCGCCTCCAGCAGGGTCAGGCCGGGCTTGCGGATGCGCTCGGCGTAGCGGATGACGTCGCGCACCGGGGAGAGGCCGGCCTTCTGAGTGCAGCCCAGCGACTTCTCCTCCAGCGTGCTGATGCCGCCCGCCTTGTTGCCGGGCGACGGGTTCTCGTAGATCGGCTGGTTGTGGTCGAGGAAATACTGCTTGAAGTCGTTGATCAGGGTGACGACGCCCTCGAAGACCTCGCGGTTTTCCGCCCGCTCCATCAGCAGATGCTCGGCACCGAACATTTCCGGCACCTCGGTCAGCACGGTGGCGCCGCCGATCCCGCATAGCCAGTCGGAGAGGGCGCCCAGCAGCGGGTTGGCGGTGATGCCGGAGAAGCCATCCGAGCCGCCGCACTTCAGCCCGATGCGCAGGCGGTCGGCGCCGACCGGCTCGCGCTTATCCTCGCGCATGACGGCGGCCAGCTCGGTCATCGCCTCCAGCGACGCCTCCTGCTCGTCCGACACCTCCTGGGTGGTCAGATAGCGCAGGCGGCGCGGGTCGGGATGCTCGAAACCCTGGGTGAACAGGGCGCGGGTGTTGTTTTCGCAGCCCAGCCCCATGACCAGCACGCCGCCGGCGTTGGGGTGGATGGCGAAGTCGCGCAGGATGTTGCGGGTGTTGTCCAGGTCGCCGCCGAGCTGCGAGCATCCATAGGGATGCTCCAGCACCATGACGCGGGAGCCCTCGGGCAGCAGGCCCATTTTCTCGAAGCGCTTGGCCGCGTTCTTGGCGAGGCCGTTGACGCAGCCGACCAGCGGGATGATCCACAGGTCGTTGCGCACGCCGATCTCGCCGTTGGCGCGGACGAAGGCCTGGATGGTCGGCGCCTCCCGTTTGGCCGGCGTCGCGTCGTTCGCCGGTCCGGCGTAGGCGTAGTCCTGCAGGCCGCCCAGCGCGGTCCCGATGTTGTGGGTGTGGATGTGCCGCCCCACCGGGATCGCCTCCTTTGCGAGGCCGATCACGCTGCCGTATTTGATGACCCGGTCGCCCGGCTGGTGCGGCGTCACGGCGAACTTGTGGCCCTGCGGCACCTCGTCGAGCAGGACGACGCCCAGACCGTCGATCGCGGTGCCCTGGGCCAGCGGCTCCAGGGCGACGGCGACGGTGTCGCTGGAATGGATCTTCAGGTACTTCGACATGTCAGGCCCCTTGGGGGAGAAGCGAGGGAAGCGGGAGGGCGGCAGGAGGGCTTAGCGGGCCAGGACCAGCGAGAGTTCCGGCACGAAGGTGACGATCATCAGAGCTACGAACAGCGCCACGAAGAGCAGGGTGGACTGCTTCATGAAGTCCGAGATCTTCACCTTGGCGAGGTTGCAGACCAGCAGCATCACCGTGCCCACCGGAGGCGTCAGACAGCCGACCGCGAGGTTCACGATCACCACGATGCCGAAATGGATCGGGTCGATGCCGAGCTGGTGCACCGTCGGCATCAGCAGCGGGACCATGACGATGAGGATCGCGTTGCCCTCGATCAGCATGCCGAGGAACAGCAGGAGCAGGTTGAGGATGAGCAGGAAGACGTACTTGTTGTCGGTCAGCGCCGTGATGTAGGTCGCCAACTGCTGCGCCGCCTGCTCCAGCGACAGGATCCAGGCCAGCGCCGAGCAGGCCATGATGACCAGCATCACCGACGAGGTCGCCTTGAAGGTGCCGACCAGGGCGTCCACCACATGAGCGACGCGCATCTCGCGGTAGATCACGAAGCCGATCACCAGGACGATCAGCACGGCCACCGCGCCGGCTTCGGTCGGGGTGAAGATGTTGGCGCGGATGCCGCCGATGATGGCAACCAGCAGGACCAGCACCGGCCAAGCCCCGACCAGCGCGCTGGTGGTCTCCGACCGGGTCGGCCAGCTGTCGCGGGACGGCGGATAGCCGTTGCGCTTGGAGACGATGTAGGCGGCAACCATCAGCATGGCCGCCATCACGATGCCGGGCAGGATGCCGGCCATGAACATGGCGCCGATGGAGACGTCGGCGACGAGGCCGTAGATGATCAGCGCAATGCCCGGCGGGATGATCGGCGTCACCAGCGCGCCCGACGCCGTGACGGCGGCGGCGAAGGCGCGGTTGTAGCCCTTGCGCTCCATCTCCGGCACCAGCATGCGGGTCAGCATGGCGCTGTCGGCGAGGTTGGAGGCGCTGACGCCGCCCAGCAGCGTGCTCAGCATGATGTTGGTCAGCGCCATGCCGCCGGTGAACTTGCCGACCAGCAGGTCGGCCACGCGCAGCAGGCGCTTCGCCACGCCGGTGTGGTCCATCAGCGTGCCGAGCAGGATGAAGAAGGGAATCGCCAGGAGGGACAGATTCTGCGAGGCGCCAATCAGCCGCTGCACCGCGATCTGGTCCGGAACCGGACTGAAGAACACAAAGTATACAAGAACGGATGCGAAAATAGCAATGTAGAGCCGCATGTTCAAAGCGAACAGGCAAAGCATGATAAGAATGATGACGGGCCAGCTCATGGCGCCTTCCCCTTCGCGATCACCATGATGTCGATAAAGCAGCGGCGCAGGAGATAGGCGACGAGGCCAACTGCACCGACCGGAACGGCGATGTCGATCCAGAACCACGAAATCTGAAGAATTTCAGTCAGCTTGTACTGGGCGCTCTGGGCGAGCAGATAGCCGAGCCAGCCGGCGTAGGTCAGAACCACGATCGACAGGGCCGAAACGGCCAGATCGACCGCCGCCCGGATGCGGGTGGGCAGAAGGTCCACGAACAGCGGGATGTCGAGATGCTGGCCGTCACGCTCGGCGACGATGGCGCCGATCATGATGATCCAGATCATCAGAAGCCCGGACATTTCCTCGCCCCAGTGCAGCGGGGCGTCGAAGATGTAGCGCGCGAACACCGCCGCGATGGTCATCACCACCAGAGCGGCCAGCGCGCCTCCCGCGACGACCGATGGCAGACGCCGGATCAACTCCATGGCATACTCCTCCTAACGATCCGGGCGGAGCGGCAACCCCGCCCGGATTTGCTTATTTTTACTTGAGGTCCTTCTGGATCTGCTCGTACAGGCCGGCCGACCACTTGGGGAACTGGGTGTAGACGACCTTGGTGGCCTCGCGGAACGGCGCCGGATCCGGCTGGATCACGGTGACGCCGGACGCCTTCATCTTCTCGATGAACTCGGCGTCCTGCTCGGCGGCCAGCCTCTGGCTGTAGAGGCCGGCCTCGTAGCCGGTCTCGTGGACCATCTTCACGACGTCCGCCGGCAGCTTGCTGAAGAAGGCCTCACCGCCGACCCATACCGACGTGTTGGTCAGGTAGCCGACGAGGCTGAGATACTTGGCCTGCTCATGCAGCTTGGCGCCGTACAGCACGGAGATCGGGTTCTCCACGCCGTCGATCAGACCGGTGGTCAGGGCCGGGTAGACCTCGCCCAGCGGCATCGGCGTCGCGGTGGCGCCCATCGCCTCGATCGTCTTGATCTGCATCACGTTGTTTGGGACGCGGATCTTCATGCCCTTGAGGTCCTCGGGCGTGTTGATCGGCTTCTTGGCGAGGATGTGGCGCACGCCGTACAGGTAGTTGGACATGACGATGTGCACGCCCTTCTTGCGCAGCGCCTCGTCCTTCTTCTTGAACCAGTCGCTCTCGTAGATCTTGAAGAGCTTCTGGGGGTCGTCGGTCAGGTACGGGCCGAACAGAACGCCGAGGTCCGGATCGTAATCCTGCAGGAAGCCGACGTCGGACAGGGTGATGACGTTCATGCCCATCATCGCCTGTTCCATCACGTCCTTCTTGGCGCCCAGCTGGGAGCTGGGGAACAGCTTCAGGGTGACCTCACCCTTGCTCTTCTCCTTCAGAAGGTCGGCCCAGTGATGCATCACCCGGTCGAGCGGCTCGCCCGGGTTGTTCTCGTAGGCGACCATGATCTCGGTCTTGGCCATGGCGCCGGACGCGGCACCGATGGACAGCACGCACGCGGCAAGGGCGGACGCCAGAAAGCGCTTCATTATTTCCTCCATAGTGGATGCCGGAGGGCCCGTCTGTGGACGGCGCCCATAGGCAGATTCCGCCAACAGGGCGGAACCCGGCGACGGGACCGGCACGCCCCGCCGCGGCAGTTCTGATGACGACAGCGCCTTGCGGGCGCCGCCGGAACGGTCAGCGCTCGATCATCACCTTGACCGTGGTGTCGCGCTCCTTGGCCCAGTAGGGCAGGGCCTTGTCGGCCTCCTCGAAGGGAAAGACCTTGGAGATCAGGTCGTCGGGGGCGTGGTCGAGCGTTTCGAGATAGCGGATGACGGCCTGGAAATCCTCGGAGGTCGCGTTGCGCGACCCCATGATGTCCAGCTCCTTCAGGTTGAAGAACTGCGTCTTGTAGGACACCGGCTCCTTGGCGTAGCCGATGTAGACGACGCGGCCGGCGAAGGACACGAGGTCGATGGCCTGGGTGAAGGTGGCGGGCAGGCCGACCGCCTCGATCACCACGTCGGCGCCGTCGCCGTTGGTCAGCTCCATGACGCGGGTGGCCACATCCTCCTTGGCGGCGTCGATGGTGTGGGCGGCGCCGTAGCGGCGGGCCAGACCGGTCTTCGCCTCGCCGATGTCGACCGCGATCACCGTGGCGCCGCGATGGACGGAGCCGGCAATGGCGCCCATGCCGATCATGCCGCAGCCCAGCACCAGCACGGTGTCGGCCGCCTCGACGCGGCCGCGCGCCGCTGCGTGGAAGCCGACCGACAGCGGCTCGACCAGCGCCAGATGGCGCGGCGCCAGCGTGTCGTTCAGGATCAGCTTGCCGTAGGGCAGGACGATGCGCTCGGCCAGGCCGCCGTTCTGCTGCACGCCCAGCGTGCGGTTGCTGCGGCAGGCGTTGACCCGACCCTTGCGGCAGGACGGGCAGGTGCCGCAGGCGGTATAGGGAATGACGATGGCGCGCCGGCCCACGGTGTATTCGGCCGGAACGCCCTCGCCCACAGCGGCGATCTCGCCGCCGATCTCGTGGCCGGGGATGCGCGGCAGGGAAACCAGCGGGTTCAGCCCCTTGAAGGTGCTGAGGTCGCTGCCGCACAGGGCGACGTGGCGGATGGCCAGGAGCACCTCGCCGGGGCCGGGAGTCGGCTCCGCCACCTCGTGGATCGCGCAGACGTCCACGCCTTCGATCATCAGTGCTTTCACAGGTGATGTCCTTTTTTAGGAAGCGGCCGTGTTCAGGGCATGGGCGTAGCTGAAGGCTGCGCCTCCTGGTTGAACACGCTTTCGCTGAATTGGAAGTGTGCGTTGCTGGCCTCGACGGCCTTCTCGACGGAGCGCTCGCGCAGCGCTGCGATGATCTGGCGATGATAATCGACCGTGGTCGGCCCGATCACCGCATTGCTCTTGCCGATCTCCATGTAATAGATCATCGGCTGCGACATCGCCTGATACATCTTCTGCAACATGGAGTTGCGGGATGCGGCGACGATGGCGGCGTGGAAGCGGAAGTCCACCTCCGCCGCTTCGCGCACCGTCAACTGGTGCTCCATGTCTTCGGCCAGACGGTTGAGCCCGTCGATCTCCGCATCGGTGATGTGCCGGACCACTTCAGGCAGCACGCCGATCTCGATGATCCTGCGGAACTGCAAGACTTCCCGACAGGTTTTGACGCTGCGGTCGAAGCATTGATCGAGAATACGGAACATCGCCTCGATGTCCGGCTTGCTGGCGCGCGGGCCACGCTGCGTCTTCTCCACCAAGCCATAGGCTTCGAGGAAGATGATGACTTCGCGGATCGTGTTGCGGCTGACGCCGAACCGTTCAGCCAGCAGGCGTTCGTTCGGAAGCAGATCGCCGGGCTGGTAGCGCTCGGGAATCTCCTTGCGAAGCTCTTCGAAGATGGCCTTGACGGTTGAGACGCCGTTCATGATCGCGCCGCCTGAGTTTGGTCCAACAATTGGACAACTGACGGCGAAACGATAGCACCGTGTGGCGGCGCACGAAACGGCAAAGAGAGTCATAAAATGTTGAAAACAGCGCTGTTAACGCATGATGCAAAACGTAGCGCACGCTCTGAGAGAAAAACGCGATAGCGTCCACGCCCGGCGGGCAGCGCCTCTACTCGGACTTGGCGATCACGACGGCCTTGAACCTTGCGCGCCGTGGTCCGGCGGCCGTTGCACCAAACCGAAGGCTTGGTCGGCTCCATCGTCCAGCTGGTTGGCGTGGACTTTGCCGTTCCGGACCATTCCACTTTCAGCCGCCGCGCCCAGACCCTGGGCCTCCCACCGGAGCCAGTATCTTCGGGCGGCGCTGTGGAGCTGCTGGTCGACAGCACGGGCGTGAAGCTGTGTGGTCCCGGAAAATGGTTGGTCGAAAAGCAAGGGCCCCAGCGCCGCCGCGGGTGGAAGAAGCTGCGTGTCGGTCTGGTTGCCGTGACCGGGCAGATCCTCGCGGTGACCCTGACCGACCACGATGTTGATGACGGCTCGCGGCATTATCTTGCTCGGATGTCGCCACTCTTGTATGCCCGCCATCAATTTCCGCCCGCCGTCATCCGGCATGCGATCTGGCTCTATCTGCGGTTCACCCTGGGCTACCGGGATGTCGAGGAGCTGCTGGCGGAACGCGGCGTGAACGTGTCCTACGAGACGGTGCGGCGCTGGGTCGTGAAGTTTGGCCCGGCCATCGCCGGCAACCTGCGGCGGCTCCGGCCGAAGCCCAGCCCGCGCTGGCACTTGGGTGAGATGATCATCCGGATTGGTGGCCGGCTGATGTACCTGTGGCGGGCAGTCGATCCTCAAGAAGCACGGCTTCGCGCCCACCCAGGTGACCACCGACCAGTTGCGCTCCTATGGGGCGGCGTTCCGGGAGATTGGCCTGACGGCGCGCCATGAGCAAGGCCGCCGCCAGAACAACCGCGCCGAGGTCTCGCACCAGCCACTACGGCGACGCGAACGGAAAATCCAGCGCTTCAAATCGCCGGGGTCCGCCCAGCGCTTCGTCTCCCTGCACGCCGCCGTCTACAACTGCTTCAACCCTCAGCGCCGCCTGGTCGGCCGCCGCACCCTGCGCACCTTCCGGGCGCAGGCCAGGGCCGACTGGCAGGCCGCAACCGCCGCAGCGTGAGTAAAGCTGCGAATTCAGGAAGTTCTGCACCCCGGCTCGGTTCCCGTGACAACGCCTCTCCAATTGCATGATGAGGAGGTACCATGCCAGCCACCGACAGAAGAATGAGCGGTGCGACGATATCACGGTGGGAAGAGGCTCGACCGAACCGGCCCGATCACATAAAGCGGTCTCATCGCCCCCGTAGCCCTTCCTCGAGCAATGCCTCCAGTCTGGCGGGATCGATTGGCTTGTGCAGCATGCGAATGCCGGTCCGCCCGGCCTCGGCCAGCCGTTCAGCCGAGGTGTCGCCGGTCACCAGAACCGTGATCGGCGTGCCGCGTCGGCGGGCTTCGCTGATGATGACCACGCCGGTCTCTCCCGCACCCAGGGAGTGATCGGCGATCAGGATGTCCGGTGGAGCCTCAAACTCCTTCAGCATGATCCGGGCCTGCGCCAGCGTGCGGGCAGTGCGCACGGACACGCCCCAGCTCCCTAGGGTGACCTCCAACGCTTTCAGCACCATTGGTTCATCGTCCACCACCAGGGCCGTCCGGCCCCGCAACGTCCCGTAGAGCGCCTCTCGTCCAGCGGCTGGCACCTGCGCTTCGTCTTCTGCCAACGGAAGCGTCAGGCTGAAGGTGGACCCTTTACCGGGTTCGGAGCGGACCGTCACCCGGGTCGCCAGCAGATCGGCGACCCTCTGCACGGTGGCGAGGCCGATGCCGAAGCCGCGTGCATGCTCACGGGTCGCGTTTCCGATCTGGTAATAGGGATCGAAGATGCGCTCCATCTCCTCCGGGGCGATGCCTCGCCCGGTGTCGGTCACGTCGATCGCCAGCTGGTTCTCTTCGACCCGCGTCTCCACCGTGACGCCGCCCTGTTCGGTGTATTTGATGGCGTTGGAAATCAGGTTGCGCAGCACCAATTCCACCAGCAGCGGGTCGGACCGGACCGATCTGGCAGCCGGCGGCATATGCAACCACAGCTTCGCCTCGCGCGCCGGGCCCTGGAACTCGCCGTAAAGACGCCTCAGCAACTCGTCGAGGTCGAAGACCCGCTCCTGCGCCGTGAGCAGGCCGGCGTCGAGTCGCGCCACCTCCAGCAGCCCGCTCAGCATGCCCGTCAGGCTGGTCATGCTGTCCGACAGCGGCTTCAGCAGTTCGTGCGCCTTCGGGTCGAGCGGCTGCCGCCGCAAAAGCTCGAGAAACAGGTTGGCCGCCTGCACCGGCTGGCGCAGATCATGGCTGACCGAAGCGAGGAAGTTCGACTTCTCCCGGCTCGCGGCCTCGGCCGCGTCACGTGCCTGCTGCAGCAAGGCTTCGGCGTGCTTGCGGTCGTGGATGTCGGTCGAGGTGCCGAACCAGCGGAGGATCGCGCCACCGTGCGGATCGCGGTAGGGCAGGCCGCGGACCAGGAACCAACGGTACTCCCCCGTCTTCGAACGGAGACGATGCTCGGCAAGGAAGAGGCTGCCCGCCCGCTGGGCCTCTTGGAAGCGCTCGGTCGTCAGCGCTGCATCGTCCGGATGGATGAAGTCGGCGATGACGTCCGATACCGTGGTTGGCGCCGTCCGAGCGTCGTAAGCGACACCCGTATAGTCGGTCCATTGGCGGTTGAAGAACTCGACCCGTCCCTCGGCGTCGGTGATCCAGACGATCTGCGGCACGGCGTCCGCCATCAGACGGAACCGCGCCTCGCTTTCGCGCAGGGCCGCTTCGGTCTCCCGCCGGACGGTCAGATCGGCCGTGACCGCCAGGAAATGGCTCTCGTCCCCGTCGTTGCCGGGCACGATCGTGATGCCGCTGTTCGCCCAGACGTCCGTCCCGTCGGGCCGCCGGTAGCGCTTGTCGAGCGCCACGGTCTCACCCGTCCGCAAGGCCTGTTCAATGGCGTTGCGGCTCGCCGCAAGATCATCGGGGTGGGTGACGTCGGCCACGGACAAGCCCACGACCTCCTCCCGCGGACGTCCCAGGATTCGGCAGAGTTCGTCGTTCACGCGGAGGAAGCGGCCATCCGGCGTGAGTTCCGACAGGCCGACCGCCGCGCGGGCGAAGAGGGCGGACAGCCGCGCCTCGCTGCGCCGCAGGGCCTCGTCGGTGCTCCGGCGGGAGGTGATGTTGCTGGCGGTCCCGAACCACTCGCAGACCTCGCCGTCCGCATCCAGGATCGGCACAGCCCGCGAATGCGTCCATCCCAGTGATCCGTCGGCCTGCCGGACCCGATGCTCCAGATCAAAGGCGCTCTTGGTCCGGATGGCTTCCCGTACGGCGTCGAGAAGCTGCGGCTGATCGTCCGGATGGATGTACTCCTCGAGCCACGCCTTGTTGCCGTCCGTCGTGTCGGTGAGGAAGCCGTGCCCGTCAAGCTGCCGCAGTTCCGTCCAGTCGATATTCATGCGGTAGATGGCGTAGGAGGAGGCCTTCACCAGGGCGCGGAAGCGGCTCTCGCTGTCGCGCAAGGCGAGTTCGGTCCGCTTGCGGTTGGTCACCTCATGCACTGTCACAAGGACGCCCGCGATGGTTCCGGCATCGTTGCGAACCGGACTGTAGGTGAGGTCGAACCAGGTTTCCTCCGCGACGCCGTTGCGCTCGAGGATCAGCTTCTGGTCGTCGAACCCGCGGGATTCACCGTGGAGCACGGCCTCGTAGATCGGTCCGTTGAAGTCCCAAACCTCGGGCCAACACTCGCGGGTGGGTTGGCCGAGGGCGCGGGGATGTTTGCCGGCGGTGATTTCGGCGTAGCAATCGTTGTAGATCTGGATGAGGTCTGGTCCCCAGAGAACAATCATGCCAAGCGGGGAGGCAAGAATCAGGTCGACGACAACCTGCAAGGACAGGGGCCAGTTCGCCTTCGGTCCGAGGGACGTTGCAGCCCAATCATGGGTCCGGATCAGCGCTCCCATGGCCCCGCCTCCACTGGGCCAATCCAGTTCCGAACCGATGCCGTCAGGGATCATGGCCGCCGCTTGTGGCAGGAGGCTGGGCAAGCGACGCCGGCGGCAGCGCAACACGCTCCTGAAGCAGGCGCAAGCCGTCGCGCACCACTTCGCTGGCCGTCTGGTAGCGACCGGACGCCACCAGAGTCTGGACGAAGCGGTCGAGCTCCGGGGTGAGGGAGATGCTCTGGCTGATGCGCCTGGACATGTGACCATCGCAACGGAAGGGAAACGGTGCCACAGAGTACGACACCGAGTTGGAGCCCGGAAGTCGACCGAAGGGCATGATACCTCCAGTCATAGTTTTCAAACGGGGGGAGGAGCGGTGGCAATGCAGAAGACAATGCAGCGGGCGCGTCTGAGAGGCAAGCTGGGCTGGATCGGGCTTGGATCAAATGCATCGGGCCGTAAGCATCGAGCGGTAATGAAGCAACTTTAAAGCGCGAGACGCTGATCTTTGATTGATGATCGGGCTGTGATCACACCTGCAAAGTTGCATGAATGGCGCCGCCACCTTGTCGGTTGTTTGATTGCCGGGAAATGGTTGGCCCGTCAGGCCGCTATGGGCGCAGCAACGCTGGACATGCGGGTTCTTGCTAAAGGCACTCCCAAGGAACTAGGCGGGGCACTTTTCGCCACCTCGGCGGCGCAAAATATCGTGCCGCCGGGGTGGCGAAAAGTGCCCCGCCTGCTGTTGACGCCGGAAAAGGGAGCGTAAGTTCGGACGTGGAAGCGGTCGCTCGTGAGAAAAAGAGGCAGTCTCCGCCTAATGTTGTGGTGAGCGAGTTCTGATTCGCCGGTTGGACGACTGGGCTGCAAGCCATGGCCGCGGTCCGTCGGTCGATGGTGCCGGTCACCGGCAACCTACCGCTGCACAACCCCTTTTCCCGGGGGATCTGAAACTGGCCCAGGCCAAAACCTCCACCACCTCCAGCAACCGGGGGGCGACATCGAAAGCGCCATTGAGCGCAGCCTGTGGGTCGACCGCAATCCCAATCTTGGAAGAGGAACGAAGCAAAGACGATTCACTTAAGCAAGGCAGACGCCATGAACACACAACCGTCCCAGCATGGCGGAGATCGCGCGGAGACGTCCGTAAGCCCACCAACCTACCCGCCACCATCCCCCGGCTTGAGCGCCGTGCTCGAGCGGAACATCCAGGCGCTGCACCAGCGCAGGGAACGGGAGGAGGTCGAGGCGACCGCGGAGGAGCGGATTGCCGACGCGATCACCCGCTTCACCGGCAGCATGACGTTCGTTTATCTGCATTTGGCATTCTTTGGTTTCTGGATCATCGCCAACTTGGGGTGGGTACCCGGCGTTCCGCGCTGGGATCCCTCCTTCGTCGTCCTGGCGATGATTGCGTCCGTGGAGGCCATCTTTCTGTCCACCTTCGTGCTCATCAGCCAGAATCGGATGTCCGAGGTCGCCAGCAAGCGGGCTGATCTCGATCTGCAAATCAGCCTGTTGGCGGAGCACGAAATCACCAAACTGACGGCCCTGGTGTCGTCCATGGCCGATCACATGGGGGTGAAGACGGACTTCGACTCCGATCTGGACATCATCAAGCAGGATGTCGCCCCCGAAGCGGTGCTCGACCAGATTGAGGCTGAGAAGTCTTCGAAGAAGCCCGCGGACCGGGAGCCGTGATGGACTGTTTGCGCCGCTTTATTGAAAAGGCAGTACCGCACTGGTGTTCCGGCCGGTCCTTCGCATCGCGCCTTCCAGTTCCCGCTCCAACGTTTCCGCGCGATGCGCGGCGGTGTGGTGTTCCAGGATTCGCCGCCGCGCCCGTGAACCCATCGCTTGGCGGGTGTTTTCGTCCAGTTGGTGAAGGGCGTGCAGAACATCGCCGGAGGTGTGGGCGAGGATGATCTCGCGGTTTGGCTCCAGCAGCGCGTCGAGGCCGTCCCAACAGTCGGAGATGATCGGAGTGGCGCAGGCGGCGGCTTCGAACAGCCGGATGCTGGGGCTGTAGCCGGCGCGGATCATGTCCTCGCGCGTCACGTTCAAGGTGAAACGGCTGGCCGCATAGAAGGCGGGATGCTCGGTTGGAGGAATATGATGCCGACGTTCGACATTTCCGGGCCAGGCGATCCCTTCGGGGTATTGCGGACCGGCGACGACGAAGCGCAGCGACGGCGCACGCCGGGCCGGCTCCAGCAGCAACCGCTCCAGCGTCGGTTGCCGGTCGGGGCTGTAGGTGCCGAGATAGCTCAGATCCCAGCGCTTGGGCGTTGGCAGGGGCGCGTAGGCGTCGGCATCCACGGAGCAATGGAGCGCGCGCGCTGCCGGAGAGCCGTAGCGGGATTCCAGCCGCTCCAGCGTCGGTCCGCCCGTGAAGGAGAAATACACATCATAGCCGGGAATGAGGGCAGGGGTGAGGTACTCCTCGTCGCCGCGTTCCAGCTTCGCTAGGGTCACCGGCGTGTCGATGTCGTAGAAGGCGACGATCCCCCGCGCGGTTTCCTGCGCCCAGCGGCCGACGGCGACACCATCGGGCACGTAGGAGCCGACGAGCACCGCGTCGGCCTCCTCGACCGTTCCGGCCCACCGTCGCAAGCCAGGGAGATCCTCGTAGAAGGCCAGCCGGCAATAGCCGGGATCGGCGAGATCGCGATTCTGCGCGTACCAGGGAACGTCGCGCTCCAGGAACAGGATGTCGTGGCCGCGTGCGGCGAACGCCTTGAGAAGGGCGCGGAAGGTGGTGGCGTGGCCGTTGCCCCAGGAAGAGGACAGGCTCAGCCCCAGGACGACGAGCTTCACGCCGCGCTCCTTTCCCGCCGGGCCGCCAGGGCGTCGCGCAGCAACACGTCGACCTCCGCGCCGCGCCGTGCGTAGGTGTGTTCCGCAAGGGCGCGACGTCGCGCGGCATCGCCGATGGCGCGGGCGCGGGCCGGGGTGAGGGCGCGCAGATGATTGGTCACGTCCTGGCCATCGCGGGCGACCAGGATCTCCTCGTTCGGGGTGAGGAACAGTTCGACCCCCGTCCAAGCGTCGGTGATCAGGCAGGCCGCCGCTCCGGCAGCCTCGAACACCCGTGTGGCGGGCGAGAAGCCGACCTCGGCCATGCTGTCGCGGGCGATGTTCAGAACCGCCAGCGCCGAGCTGTTGAAGGCATTGTGGTCGGCGGTGCCGACATGGCCGATGTGGGTGACGTTGGCCGGCAGCCCCTTCGTCTCCCAGCCGCTGCCGCCGATGATGTAGCGCCCCTGCGGGTTGTGCGCGGCGGGCTCCAGGAAGAAGCGCTCCACACGCTCCTCGCGGTCGGGCAGTCGGTTGCCGAGAAAGTTGAGATCGGCGGCGAAGCGCGGTTGGGGCGGTGCCGGGTGGTGTGTCGCCGGATCCAGAGCGTTGTAGATGGGGCGGCACAGGCGGGCGCCCATCGCCTCGTAGGCCGCTACCACCGGCGGGCCGCCGCCGTAGGTCAGCACGGCGTCGATTTGAGGCAGCCGACGGCGCAGGGGATGGCCCGGCGCCTGCCGTAGTTCGGCCAGGGTGGCGGGGGCGTCGACATCCCAATAGACACGCAGAGCGTGGGGACCGGCGGCATCCATCACGCCGTTGAGCAACTCGTCGTCGAAGACGCCGACGCCGTTCGCCTTCACCACCACGTCGGCCTCGGCGGCGCGGGCGATCACGGTGCGGCAGGCCTCGGCGGTGGCCTCGTACACGACGACGCTGGCCCAGCCGGGCGGCTCGATGTCTCGGTGCTTCTGGCGGTCGAAGGCGTCCGGTTCGTAGAAGGTGACGTTCCAACCCCGCTTGGCGAGTTCGCTCAGCATGCCGCGATAGTAGGTGGCGGCGCCGTTCCAGTAGGAGGAAAGCAGGCTCGAACCGTAGAAGGCCATCTTCATCGGACAGGCTCCAGCATTGAAGAGGGGGTGGGCGTGCCAGCCAGAGCGGCGGCGATGGCGAGCAGCTCACTGGCACGGTGGGCGCAGGTGTGGCGGGCGCGGATCGTTTCCAAGCCGTTGCGGACCAACGCCGCGCGGAGGTCGGCGTCGCTGTCCAAGGCGCGCAGGTGGGCGGTCATATGGGCGCCGTCGCGGGCGACCAGGAAATCCGTTCCCGGTCGGAACAGGCCTTCGCAATCGCTCCACGGCGCGGTGACCAATGGGATGCCGCAGGCCAGCGCCTCGAACACGCGGATGGTCGGGATGCCTGGCAGGGATTCGACGTAGAAACGGCGCGGCACATGGACGGTGACCCGATGGCGGGCGAAGGTCGCGGGGGCGCGGACGTTGGGCAGCCAGCCCTTGTAGGCGATGCCGTGCCGCTTCAGCGTCGCCAGGGCTTCCGCGGGGTAGCGCACGCCATAGACGTCCAGAGGCAGACCCGCGGCGCGGGCGGGAGCGAACAGGAAGCTCCCCAGCTCCTTCGTCCGCTCGCCATCGCCCCAATTGCCGATCCACACCGTTCCGCTGCGCGGCTCCGCTCCGGACGGCGGGTGGAACAGCCGGATGTCGGCGGCTTCGTGCCAGACGAAGACCCGATCCTTCCAGCCCCAGTGCCGGTACACGGCGGCCAGAGTTTCGCCGAAGGCCAGGACGCCGTCGTAGCCGGAGAGATCGAAGGCGGAGATGGCCTTCGGATCACTGACCGCGCGATGGTGCGTGTCGTGGAACAGCAGGAGAAAGCGACCGCCCTGCGCCCGTGCCCGGCCCACCGCCGCGACCAGAGCCGGGTCGTTCCATTCATGCATGATGACCAGATCGGCCTCGTCGCACAGCGCCGCCGCGTCGGCGTCGGCCGTGAAGGTCAGCGAGGTCAGCTCCGGATAGGCGGTCCGGTAGGGCAGCAGCCCCGCTTCGCCATGATCGGCCAGCAGGTTCCGCAGGCTCCATGCGCCCTCGGGTTCATAGACGCGGACCTCATGGCCAAGGATGATCAGCTCCCGCAGGACGCCGCGCAGGAAATGGGCGTTGCCGTGGTTCCAGCAGGACGCCAGAGAATGGGTGAAATAGACGATCTTCACGCAACGGCCTCCTTGCGGGAGGGGGTGGGGGTGTGACGCTCCAGGACGCTGCGGTAGAGACTGCGCATGCCGGAGGCCATCGACTCCATGCCGTATCGCCCGGCCCTGAGCCGCGCCGCCTCGCCGAGGCGCCCGGCCTTCCGCGGATCGTCCAGCAGGCGGCGGATCGCGGCGGCGAGGGCTGCGCTGTCCCTCGGCTCCACGAAGAGTGCGGCGCCGTCCCACAGCTCGCGGAAGGTCGCGATGTCCGACAGCACCAGCGCACAGCCGGCCTGCGCGGCTTCAAGCACCGTCAGGCCGAACGGCTCGTAGAGCGCGGCGGAAGCGAAGACGGGTGCCCGCGCCAGCCACGCCGCGACCGATGCCGTATCCAGGCGTCCGAGCGCCGCGGCGTGACGCAGGGTCCGGCGATTCCCGCCCGGACCTTCCAGCGAGCCGGCGGCGACCACCGGCACTTTCAGCAGCGCTGCCGCCGCGTCCAGCGTTGCGATGTTCTTTCCATCGTCCCACAAGCGTCCGGCGGTGAAGACGAAACGCTCCCGTCCGCACGGCTCACCGCCTGGAGGACGGCGCCCGTTGCGCACCACGACCGGTGGCGGCAAACCGTAGGCGGCGGCGGTGGCCTGCGCGAAGGCGGCGCTCGGCGCCGCCAGCGCGTCGCAGGCCCGGTAGCCCCGCGCCAGAACCTCGATCCGCCAGAGAAAGTCGCCCGGCAGGGGGCCGCCGCGCAGGGTGGCCCACCACGTCGCCAGACAGGAATGGCAGACCCCCACGACCGGAACCGTGAATCCGGCGTCCGCCGCCAGGGCCGGGCTGTTGAGGTGGACGAGATCCACCTCCAACCGCCGAGCGAGCGCTCCCAGCGCTTCGGCGCCGCGCCGGATCGCGGCCGGGTCCTCCGCCATCCAGTCCAGCGGGAGGCCGGTGTCGATCAGTTCCAGGCCGGGGATGGCGCGCGCCGCCGCGGTCTGGTCATCCTGCGGTGACGGCCCAAGCACCGCCAGCGTAACGCGCAGGCCGCCTGCCGCCAGTTCCTGCGCGAGGTCGAGCGCGTAGGTCCACACTCCGCCCACGCTGTCCGCCGTCATCAGCAGATGCGCGGGGGCTGGATGCGCGGGGGCTGCCGGGGGCGTCACCGGCAACCGCATGCGGCCTCCAGCTTATGCAAGGGCAGGGGCTGCTCCTCCTGAATGTCGCTCAGTCGCGCGAATTGGCGCAGATAGTGCTCGTGCGCCCTTTCCCATGCCCGGTCGTCCGGTTCTCCCCACAGGCGGCGGTAATCGGGCGAGGCGGGGTAGGGGTAGAGCGGCACCGGATCGTTGGCCCAGACGCCGGCACCGTGCAGCCTCTCCCGCCATCGCGCGACGAGCCCGGCGTCGTCGCCGGCCATGGCGATCAGGTTGGCCTGGACGAAGGGCACGCTGCGCCGGGCGTGGATCAGGCGGTCGGCCAGTGCGTCGGTGCTCATGCGGCAGTTCTTGTCGAGCGCCGCGCGACCCTCCTCGGTCAGGCTTTCCACCCCGGCCTCGATCGACACGCAGCCGGCGGCCCCCAGGAGATCCAGCAGATCGGGTTTCCACAGGTCGATGCGGGTCTGGATGCCAAACTCGACCGGCCGCTCCACCAGCGCTTCCAACAGGTCGCGGCGGGGCAGGAAGATCTCGTCGATGAAATAGACGTAGCGCACGCCGGCGGCGGTCAGCCGGTCGATCTCCTCCAGCACGATGGCGGTGCCGCGGCGGCGGTACTGATCGCGGAAGTCGATCTTGGCGCAGAAGGAACAGGTGTAGGGGCAACCGCGTGAAGCCTCGACCTCGGCCCCCGCACCGATCGGTTCGGTGCCGTAGCGGTGGTGATGGTGGGGGTGGCGGTTCAGCCATTCGGCGGGCCACGACAGCGCCGGCAGATCGACGAAGCGGCCGGTGTGCGGGCCGCCGGTAAGGACGGTTCCGCCGCCGGTAAGGACGGTTCCGCCGCCGCGGCGGAAGGCCAGCGCTGGAACGCCGTCCAACCCTGGCTGTCCTGAATCCAGCCGGTCGGCAAGCCGTCTCACGATCTCCTCGCATTCGCCCCGCACGACAACGTCCACGCCCAGCTTGTCCAGGGCTGCACCGGGGGTGGTCGATCCATGCGGCCCCACCGCGACGGTCCGGCCGCCGCGTCCATCCAGCGCCAGCAGGAAATCACGGGGGATGCGCAGCTCCGGCGGGGCACAACGCCAGAACAGGTAGGTCGGCGCGGTCGTCACCACGGTCATGCCGGGTGCGAAGCCGGCCACCCGATCCGCCAGTTCGCCGTTCGACAATCCCGTCAACGGCCCATCGAGCAGCAGGACCTCGTGTCCAGCCTGCTCCAGCAGCGCCTTGCCGTAGCCCAGTTCAAGGGGCAGATGCGGCTCGCGGCAGCCGAAATAGATGCTGTGCGCGAAGGTCCAGGCCGGGTTGACCAACGCCACACGCATCACGCCGCCTCCACCAAGGCCGGTCCGGACCGGCGGTTCATGCCACCAGCCCCCGCGCTTCGAGTTCGCTCCGGGCCTCGGCGACATGGTCCTGCGCCTCCTGCCGGGCAACCCATTCGGCGAGTTCGGCCAGCCCATCGGCGAAATCCTGCCGCGGTTCGTAGTTCAGGACCGTTTGCGCCTTGCTCAGGTCGGGGACGTTGTGGCGGATGTCGCCGGCGCGGGCTTGGCCGGTGATCTCCGGCGTCAGGTCTGGCCGGCCCATCGAGGCGGCCTGGAGCCACGCCACCTCCTCCACGGTGCGGTCCTCGCCGGACCCGATGTTGAAGACTCCGCCGTTGACGGCTGGCTGGTCGAGCGCCAGCAGGAAAGCGCGCGCCACATCGCCGACATGCACGAAGTCGCGCCGCTGACGGCCATCCTCGAAGATCATCGGCCGCTGACCGTTGGCGATGCGCGAGGCGAAGATCGCCAGCACCCCAGTGTAGGGGTTCGACAGCGCCTGCCCGGGGCCGTAGACGTTCCAAAGCCGCAACGCCGCCCCTTCCATCCCGTATTGGGCGGTGAGCGTCAGAGTCAGCCGCTCCTGCACGTATTTGCCGATGGCGTAGACGGACCTCAGGGTTGGGCGCTTGCTCTCCGGCGTGGGGACGGGGATCAGCGGCCGTCCGTCGGAATCCCGCGGGTCCCAGGAACCGTCGGGATTGCGCGCGCCGCGCACCACATCCTCCATCGGCGTGCCGTCGGCGGTCCGGTACAGCCCCTCGCCGTAGATGCTCATCGAGGAGGCGACCACCACCCGGCGGACCGGTCGGTCGATCAACCGCTGGAAGAGCACGGCCGTCCCATGGTCGTTCACCGAGGTGTAGCGGCCCACCGCGTACATGCTCTGGCCGACACCGACCTCGGCGGCGAGGTGGATCACCGAATCCACTCCCTCCAGCGCCCGGCCGACCATAGCCTCGTCGCGTATGTCCCCAATCAGCAATTCGACGTCCGGGTCCAGTTCGTCGGGCCGCGTCCGAGTGGGATGGACTTGCGCGATCAGACTGTCGAGAACCCGAACCCGGTCGCCGCGGGCGAGGAGTGCCCTGGCGACGTGGCGGCCGATGAAACCGGCGCCACCGGTGACAAGAACGGATTCTCCCACGAGCCCCTCCGCTGATGGATGGTGATGTTTGTGATTGCTATTTCCGGTTGCGTTGGTTATGTATAAAATTGATAAAAATACCCATGATTCTTATTTTTAAAGTAATGCAAATTCTCACTTACATACGTGGGAAATCGTCATGTTCGCTTCGTGAAAAGAAGCATGGTCGCGTCAATGTTAACACCGCCGTTTGATTTTCGACACCTTACCCAAAAGGCGTGGTCAGATTGGACGATCTTCCAGCAATTATTATTCCAAGATACAAATATCATTCTGGTCCATTAAGGAAATTTTCAGGATGAGGAGAATCCCGTGACTGGGAAAAAGCTGCGGGTGGCGGTTGCCGGTGTCGGAAATTGCGCTTCATCCTTCGTGCAAGGTGTAAGCTATTATGCCGATGCTCAAGCTAATGAGCCGCCGCCCGGGCTGATGACTCTCGATCTCGGTGGCTATCGGGTCAGCGACATCGAAATGTCCGCCGCCTTCGATGTAAGCGCCGCGAAGGTCGGGCGGGACTTGTCCGACGCCATCTTTGCCCCTCCGAACAACACCTGCCGCTTCTCGACCCCGCGTGCTTCGGGGGTACAAGTGGAGCGCGGTCCGACACTGGACGGCATCGGCCGTTATCTGGCCGGTGACATCGAGGAGTCGGAGGAGGCGCCGGTTGCCATCGCCGATTCCCTGCGCCGCTCAGGCACCGATATCCTGGTGTCTTATCTGCCGGTCGGTTCGCAGAGGGCCACGGAGTTTTATGCCGAGCAGGCGCTGGAGGCCGGCTGCGCCTTCGTCAACTGCATCCCGGTTTTCATAGCCTCCGACCCGGAGTGGGCGAAGCGGTTCGAACAACGCGGTCTGCCGGTCATCGGCGATGATATCAAGAGCCAGATGGGCGCCACCATCATCCACCGCACGCTGGCGAACCTGTTCCGCGAGCGCGGCGTCCGGCTCGACCACACCTATCAGCTGAACTTCGGCGGCAACACCGACTTCAAGAACATGCTGGAACGTGAACGCCTGGAATCGAAAAAAATTTCGAAGACCCGCGCCGTCACCAGCCAACTGGATGTGCCGCTCGACGCGGACGACGTCCATATTGGCCCCAGCGATCACGTGCCCTGGCTGACCGATCGGAAATGGGCGCACATCCGGCTGGAGGGCACCGCCTTCGGGGGTGTGCCCCTGAGTGTGGAACTCAAACTGGAGGTCTGGGACAGTCCGAACTCCGCCGGCATCGTGATCGACGCGGTGCGCTGCGCCAAGCTGGCGCTGGACCGGAAGATGGCCGGGCCGCTGATCGGACCGTCGAGCTACTTCATGAAATCGCCCCCCGAGCAGTTCACCGACCATGAAGCGCGCGAGCGCACGCTGCGCTTCATCGCCGGCGAGGCGGTGGACGGCCCGCGCTTTCGCGCGTGAGCGGCTGCGTGGAAACGATCCTGGTCCTGCTGCGTCACGCGTCGCACGACCGGTTGGGCTCCGTGTTGTGCGGACGCATGCCCGGTGTGACGCTCAGCGAGGCCGGCCGGCGCGAGGCCGACGCGCTGGCCGTTGCATTGGCGCGGCACCGGTTCGCCGCCGTGCTGTCCAGCCCGTTGGAGCGTGCCGTGGAAACGGCGGCGGCGATCGCCGAGTCACAGGCCTTGCCCGTGGAGGTGGAGGAGGATCTCAACGAGCTTGATCTCGGCGCCTGGGCCGGCATGCGCTTCGAGAAACTGCGCGGCGACCCGGCTTGGAATGTGTGGAACAGCGCGCGGTCGCACGCCCGCCCGCCTGGGGGCGAAACGATGACGGAGGTTCAGGTACGGATGACGCGCTGCATCGAGCGGCTGCGCCGCCGGTACGCCGGCCGGACCGTGGCGCTGGTCAGCCACGCTGACGTCATCAAGGCGGCGCTGTCCCACGCCCTGGGGCTTTCCGTGGATTTCCACGCCCGGTTCGAGATTGCTCCGGCGTCCCGCAGCGTGCTGATCGCCGGGGAATGGGGCCTGAAGGTCCACAGCATCAACGAGGCGGCGGAATGACGAATCTGACGACCGACCAGATCCGCGCCCGGGTCGCCGCGCTGGGGGACTGGTTCCACAACATCGATCTGAACGGCGTCAGCACCGCCCCCGACCACTTCCTTCACGACTACCCGAACGTGAAGTGGCGGCGGTTCGCCCATGCGGTCCCGCAGGATCTGAGCGGCCTGACGGTGCTCGACATCGGCTGCAACGGTGGCTTCTACTCCATCGAGATGAAGCGGCGCGGCGCCGAGCGGGTGGTGGGGATCGACTTCGACGACCGTTATCTCGCACAGGCGCGCTTCGCCGCCGAAGTGACCCGCCAGGACATCGAATTCCGCAAGCTGTCTGTTTACGATCTGGCGCGGCTGGGTGAGCGGTTCGACGTCGTCCTGTTCATGGGGGTGCTTTACCATCTGCGCCACCCGTTGCTGGCTCTCGACCTGATCCACGAGCATGCCGCCCGCGACCTGATGATCTTCCAATCCATGCAGCGCGGCTCCGAGACGGTCGAGCCGGTGGGCATCGATTACGACTTCCGCCAGCAGGACCATTTCAACGCGCCCGGCTATCCGAAGCTGCATTTCATCGAACATCAATATTCCGGCGACTGGACAAACTGGTGGGTCCCGAACGCCGCCTGCGCCGAGGCCATGCTGCGCAGCGCCGGCTTTCGGGTCGTCGAGCATCCGGAGCAGGAGGTCTATGTCTGCCGCCGCGCAGCACGGCCGACGGCGGCGGGCGCCGTCTATCCCGCCCTGCCGTCCTCCGCCGCACCATCCGCCGGACCGGCACTGGAAAACCACGCCAAGACGGGAAACCAGGGATGATCGAAGCCGCCAAGATCTGGAATGAGCCCAACAACAAGTCCCACTGGAATCCCGATCTCGATCCGGAATGGGATCGGTTCGCCTGCATGACGATCCTGGCCGGGCAGGCGATCCGGGCGGAGAACAGTGCGCTCACGCGTGTGCTGGGTGGCATCTCGCCCATCGATCCCTCCTTCATCCGCCGCCTGGACGAGCGCGGCGCGCTGGACCATGTGGACGTGGTTGCGGTGCATGGCTTTCCGCTCGACTGGAATCTCTGGCAGATCCACGAGTGGCCGGAGAAAATCGAGGAAATCCGCGCCGTCACCGGCAAGCCCATCTGGGTGACGGAGGCCGGCGTTTCGTCCTTCGGCGCCGAGGAGGTGCAGGCCTGGGGCGTCACCCGCACCGCGGAGCTGCTGATCGGCCGGGTTCCGCGCATTCACTGGTACAGCCTCTATGACCTGCCCAGCGCTTGGGAGGCGACGACGCGCCACAAGGAGGCGGAGGGTTCCTCCTACTACCGTCATTTCCATATGGGGCTGCTGCGGGCGGACGGTACGCCCAAGCCGGCGCTCGACGCCTACGCGCCCTATGCGGCCGAGATGGGAATTTGCCAATGGTTTCACTTCGAGGATCACCGGCTGAACGATGCGGTGTCCTGGATGAAGCGGCTGGGCGTCCGGCACCTGCGCACCGGCCTGTCCTGGGCCGACAGCTTCCGGCCGAACGCGCTCGCCTGGTTCGACTATCAGATGGAAGCGCTGGCCGATTTCGATGTCACCATCACCTTTTGCTTCACGCCCGAGCATCGTGGAATCGAACCACACCACACCAGCCCGCCCCACGTCGCCGAGGAGTTCGCGGATTTTTGCGCCGCCATGGTCCGCCGCTACGCCAGCACCGCTCCGGTAGCGCCGTCCCCCCTGCTGGCGATGGAATAGGAGACGGTAGACCAAGACACCTCGCCACGTTGAGCGGTTGAACCATGCTGGTTTACGGAGATCGCGATCGTCTTGAGGACCCACGCGTCGTCGTGGCGCAGATCGCCGCCGCCTGTCCTACAGCCGCCGCCAAGCCTGGCGGGCTGATCCGTCATGCCCTGCTGGTGTCCCTGTTCATCGAGGCGGCGGAACTCGCGCAGGGCCTCGCGGACGCGGAATTCACCGCGCTGGGGGAGGACGATTGCACCCCTTGCCGCGACGCGGCGATGGCGGTCGTGATGGACCTGGCCCGCGCCGTCGCCCGGTCCTGGCGCGGCGAGCCGCAGCCGGGCGCTTGCGCGCTGGCGGCTGAACTGGAGACGTTGTCGGCGCAACCTTTGCCCGAAACCGTGCGGATACGCCGGCCCGAAGGCTATGCCTTCTATGGCCTCTATCCGGAAGCCTATCTGGAGGCTGCGGCCCGGCTTCCGCCGGATCTGCCCGCTCCGGTCGTCGTGATTGGCCTGCGCAGCATCGGAACCGGGCTGGCGGCGATGGCGGCGGTTGCGCTGGACGCTGCGCCTCCGGTCACTCTGCGTCCGATCGGTCATCCGTTCCAACGCGCCGTCCGCGTGTCGGCCCGCCAGCGGGCCGCCCTGCTGGCCGACGCGGGCGCGTCCTATGTGATCGTCGATGAAGGGCCGGGTCTGTCCGGCAGTTCGTTCGGCGCCGTCGCCGATTGGTTGGAGGAGGCGGGCGTGCCGCCCCGGCGGATTGTGTTCCTTCCAAGCCATGGCGGTGATTCGGGGCCGCGCTCATCCGACCGGCACCGCCGCCGCTGGGCCGAGGCGGTGCGTCCGGTGATCGTCTTCGATGAACTGGTGCATGTTGCGCATGGCCCGGTGCCGCCGTTGCAGTGCTGGTTCGAGGACACGCTCGGCCCTGCGGTCGCGCCGTTGCGCGATCTGTCAGGCAGCGCATGGCGGACGGCGTCGGCGGATATTGCGGCGGATGCGGCGGACTGGCCGCCGGTCCATGCGCAGCAGGAGCGCCGCAAGTTCCTGTTGCGCACCATCTCCGGCTCCTGGCTTTTGAAATTCGCCGGCCTCGGACGCCTGGGCGAGGCCAAGCTGGACCGGGCCCGCGCGTTGCATCAGGCGGGTTTCACGACGGAACCCATGGCACTCCGTCATGGCTTCCTGGCGGAGCGTTGGTTGGACGGCGCGCAACCGCCCTCCACCATGTCTCTGGAGCGCTTGGCCGACTATCTCCTGTTCCGCGCCCAACGCTTTCCGGCGGAGCGTGACACGGGCGCCAGCCTTCCGGACCTGCTGGCGATGGCGCGCGTGAACATCGGCGAAGCGCTTGGCACCGCCGCGACCGTCTTCTTGGATCGCTGGACGCCGGACATACTGAGGGAGTTGAACGCCGAGGGCCGGCGCGTCGTCACCGACAACCGCCTTCACATTTGGGAGTGGCTGCGCACCACCGACGGCCGGTTGCTGAAGACCGACTCGCTCGATCATGCCGACGCGCATGACCTGATCGGATGCCAGGACATCGCTTGGGACGTGGCGGGGGCCATCGTCGAATTCGGCCTTCCGGGGGCGGAAGCCGACCGGCTGTGCGGCGCAGTGGGTGCATCAAAGCGGCTGGTGGCCTTCCATCTTCCCTGCTATCTCGCCTTCCAGATCGGCTATTGGTCATTCGCCTCCTCCGATGCGGGAGCGGCGTCGATGCGCCGCTTCTACGAGGAGGCTTGGAAACGGCAAGCGGGCCGTGGCGGGCGCTCCCCACCTCCCACCGTCACCCCATAACCACCGCTTCGAGCATTACTTTCGGGCTTGGAGCGTTCCTGGCGATCGTGGCCTCCGTGCACAGCCGATCTGGGCAGGGTCATCGAAAACGAAGTGCGGTCATTGGCCTTCTGCCTTCTCGTCACCGTGCGCCGGACTGATCACAAGCAGCAGGTCTCCGGGCTGGATGATATGGCGGTGACGTTCCGTGAAGGGAATGGCGCGGCCGTTGCTGTGGATCTGCACAACCACGCCGGCGGTTGTCTCCGCCATGGTCTTGCCGATTTCGTCCTGGGCCGCCAGGCGCTCCGTCAGCACCATTTGGCCACCCACCGACATCAGGTCGCACAGGAATGGCGTTGCATGGCTGGTTTCCACGGCGTCGGCCATGAGATAGCCACCGATCCTGGGCGGCGACACCACCAGGTCGGCGCCGCTCAGCTTGGCCAGCTTGATGTTCTCCTCCTGCTTGATGTTGCCCACGATTTTGGTGCTGGCGGACAGATGGCGGACGGTCAAGATCACCAGAATGGTGGTGTCGTCCCGGCCCGAGCTGACGATCACTGCCTTGGCGCTTCCCACGCAGGCCCGGGTCAGCATTTCTTCGCTGGTGGCGTCGCCGAGCAACCCGATGAACCCCGCCTCGGCCGCCAGCCGTATGCGTTCCTTCGACTGGTCGATCACGACGATCCGTTCGCCCGGATGTCCCTTGGCGACCGTCTCCTGCGCGGCGATGAATCCACTGTGTCCAAAGCCGCACAGCACGATATGCCCTTGCAGATGCTTCTGAATTCGGCTCATTCGGAAATCCTCGATGATCCGCTGCACGACGAATTCGTAGGCGGTGCCCAGGAAGATGAACCAGATGAAGATGCGGATGGGCGTGACCGCGAAGGCGTCGATCAGCCGTGCGGTATCGCTGACCGGAACGATGTCGCCGTAACCGACGGTGGTGACGGTGATCATCGCGAAGTAGAGGATGTCGGGGAAGCTGACATGGCCGTCGATCTGGTCCTTCAGGCCATCGCGGTCGAACCAGAACACCGCGATGACCAGGGCGATCAGGACGACAACGAGCCCGACACGAAGGGCGAGCGTCTGTTCCGCCGACATTCCGGAGCGGACATGAAGGACCCGGCCTCGCCGGGGCGCAGATTTGATCCGCCACGTTTCGTTGCCATTCCGCTCGCCAAGCCTCGGCATGGGCCATCCACCGGATCAGACACTCCCGGCCATCATAACGGGGGATTTCCGCACATGGCTCCACAAGGCTGCCTTCAGAGCCGACATGGCACGAAGTACACTGGCACCGTGGTGAGTGATGGGACAGCGGTGGACGCCGGATCGCCACCGCCCTCATGCCGGGAGCCCGTGAATCGCCTCATGCCGCTCAGGCCGTGCCGATAGGCGGAAGCTGATCGAGCAGGGTGCGCGCATTGTCCAGGATCTCCGACGGTCCGTCGGCGCTCAGCGCAAAGACGAGGCGGTCGTCTGTCCGGCGCACCTGTCCAGTCCCGAGACGCTCCAGCGCCGCTTCGCGCACGGCCCGGCAGGGCGTGTCGTTCAGGGTCAGCGATACACCCGAGGGCCCGGCGGCCAAGGCGGCGACGCCCAGCCGCCGGCAGCGCGCGCGGAGCGCAGCGGCCGCCAGCAACAGCTCGACCTCCTCCGGCAACGGCCCGAAGCGGTCCTCGATCTCTTCGCGCAACGGTTCGACCGCCGCTTCGTCGCGCAGACGCGAGAGGCGGCGGTGCAGGCCGATGCGCAATTCCTCCTCCGGAAGGTAGGCGGCGGGAATGGTCTGCGGCACGCCCAGGCGCAGTTCGGGGGAATCGTCCGTCTCGGCGCCGGCCAGCGCGCGGGCCAGCAGATGCTGGTACAGCTCGGTTCCGACCAAGCGCAGATGGCCGCTCTGATCGGTTCCCAGCAGGTCGCCCGCCCCGCGCTGGTCGAGATCGAGCAAACTGAGGGCGAAGCCACCGCCCAGGCTTTCGATCGCCTCAAGCGAGCCCAGCCGCCGCTCGGTTCGCTCGCCGAGCGGAGTGTCCGGATCGGTCAGCAGATAGGCGTAGGCCTGCGCTCCTCCGCGCCCGACCCGGCCGCGGAGCTGATGGAGCTGCCCGAGCCCGAACAGGTCGGGGCGGCGGATTACGATGGTGTTGGCACGGGGAATGTCGATGCCGGTCTCGATGATGGGGGTTGAAACCAGCACGTCGACCGTTCCTTCCGCCACATCGAACATGACCTGATCAAGTTCGGCAATGGGGAGACGGCCGTGCGCGACGGCGACCGACAGATCGGGCGCGAGCGCGCGCACCTCGGCCTCCAGCGCCGGCAGGTCGGCGATCCGCGGTGCCACGCAGAAGCTCTGTCCGCCCCGCGCCTTTTCGCGTATCAAGGCGGCCCGCAGAACCGAAGGGTCATAGGGGGTGACCCGCGTGCGCACCGGGCGCCGCCGCACCGGGGGGGTATCGATGACGCTGACTCCCCGCAGTCCCGCCAGCGCCCCCTGCAGCGTCCGCGGAACCGGCGTGGCGCTGAGCGCCAGACAGTGGACGCCGGCCGAAAGCCGAGCCAACGCCCGTTTCTGCACGGTGCCGAAGCGCTGCTCCTCGTCGACGACGACCAACGCCAAGTCGGCGAAGCGCACCGTCTTCGACAAAAGGGCATGGGTGCCGACCGCGATCGCCACCGATCCGTCGGCGAGGCCTTCGCGCACGGCCTTTGCGGCCGACGCCGCCATGCCGCCGGTCAACGGCTCGATGCGCAGCCCCAAGCCGGCCAGCCGCCGTCGGAACACCTCCAAGTGCTGTCGGGCGAGCACGCTGGTCGGAGCAAGAACGGCAACCTGCCGGCCGGTGAAAGCGACCGCCGCCGCGGCGCGCAACGCCACTTCGGTCTTGCCATAGCCGACGTCGGCGCAGACCAGATGGTCCATGGGCCGCCCGCTGGCGAGTTCGGCCATCACAGCGGTGATGGCGCGCCGCTGCCCTGCGGTCTCCTCGTAGGGGAAGCGGGCGGCCACGCGCCGCATCGGTCCGGCCGGCGGCGCGATCACGGGGGCTTTCTTGCGGGCCCGGCGCTCGGCTTGGCGCACGAGGCTTTTGGCGGTTCGGCCGATCTCGCGCTCCAACTCCGCACGGCGGGTGATCCAATTTCCGCCTTTGAGCCCATCGAGCGCCACCTGGGCGTCGCTGCTGCCGTAGCGCCACACGCGGTCGAGATCGGCCGCCGGCACCAGGAGCCGATTCTCGCGGGCATACTCCATCACCAAAACGTCTTCCGGCTGGCCTCCGGCCTCGACCGTTTCGAGCCCGCGCACCGCACCGATCCCGTAGTCGAGATGGACCGCAAGATCGTCGCACGACAGGTCGACGGGTGCCAGCGGGGCGACCGGGCCGGCTCCGCCTTCCGGACGGGGGCGTTGGGCGAGCACCGTCACGCCGTCGAACGTGAAGCCCGCCGCGACCCGAAGCACCAGGGCTGCCGGCGTCACGGAAAGCCCGTCCACCGGCCAGCGGTCGAGCACCGGCACCGCCCGGCCGGTCGCCGCCGCCACCCGCTCCGCCATCCTGGCCGCGTCGGTGGCGTTCGCGGCGGCAATGATCACGGATTCGCCCGCGGCAATCCTCTCTCCGGCGAGGCGGGGGAGGGTGCGTTCGGACACCGCCGGTGCCTCGCTGGACGAGGCTTGCCGGTCGGGCTCCAGGGTCAGAACCGCGCGCCCACGCAACCCCGTCTCCCACGCGTTGCGGTCGAGGTGCATGGCCGATGCGTCGACTTCCTCCAGCTCGTCGAACCGCGCCTCCAGCCGATCGCCGACCCCCTCGTCAATGACGACCGGACTGTCGGCAAGAAGCTCAAGCAAACTCGGCAGGCGGTCGTAGGCCAGGGGCAGCAGGCGCTCGAAAGCGTAGGGGCGCCGTCCGGCGGCGAGTTCCTCCGCGAGCCCCGCAGCCGTTGGGTCTCTGCGGCTTCCCAGCCCTTGGATCAACCGTGCGACGATCTCCGGTGTCGCCGGGATTTCGGTCACCGGAAGAACGGTGATCCGGTCGCAGTCGCCCGTCGAGCGCTGGCTTGCCGGATCAAAGGTCCGTATCCGTGCGACCCGGCCATCGACGATGTCGCAGCGGACGGGGCGGTCGGCGTCGCCCGGAAAGATCTCCACGACGGAACCGCGAAACGCGGCTTCCCCCGGTTCGTCGATCCGGTCGTCGAGGATGTAGCCGCCGGCAACGAGTCGGTTCCGCCAAGTCTCCTCCTCATAAGGTGTGTCCGTCGCGATGACCAACGCGACGTCGGGCCAAGCGTCGGGAGGCGGAAGACGCTGCAGCGCCGCCTCGGCGGTCGCCAGAACCAGCCGCTTGGCGCCTTTGGCCGGTCGGGACAAGGCGGTGAGGGCAGCGGCCCGTTGCCCAAGCACGGCCCGCGATGGCTGGCCCCGCTCGCCAAGGGGGACGTCCCAACCTGGAATAAGCACGACGTCCAGGTCCGGCGCGACGTCCCGGATCGCCCTGGCGAGCCGGACAGCCCGGGTGTCGCTGCGGGTCACGACCAATGGCGCCGCCTGTTCACAGGCGGCGCATCTGGCAAGCTCAATTGCCAGGGCGCCTTCGGCCGGGGCGGCGCAGGTGATTGACCGGTCCAAGCGGAAAGCGGCGCGGTCGGATTGCATCAAAGATGCAGAGTCAGGCATGGCACACTGCGTCAGGGGAAACAGGGATGGTTGGCTCTTAACAGCCGGATGCCCATTCATTCCCAACGGAGTGGGCAGATTCGTTGAACGTTCCGTACGCGCTGCGCCCTAGGGGCCGGTCTGTGTGCTGAACAAGGGGCGGCGACGGCCGCCCCTTTATCTTTGTGAGGCACCACTGTGAGCGTTACCGCTCGATGTCGTCCCGGCGTCCGGTGTTCTCCACCCCACTGCGCGACGTTCCGGTTCGGTTGTCCTCGACCTCAACCTCGGTACGGCGGACCGTATCCGACACGGTCTGGGCGCGTTCCTCGACATCCTTGCGGATGACCACCTCTTCCTTGACCACCGCGCGCTTCTGGACCACCGCCTCCTCGTCGGTTTCGCTCACTTCGATGGTGCGTTCACGGAACGCATCGGCCGGAACGTCTCCAACCTCGCGCATGATGGGACGGCGCTCGACGGAAACCGTCTCGTCGCGCAGACGAACCTGCTCCTCGACCGGTGTTTCGATCACATAGGTGCGCACGCGCACGACCCCGCGCTCCACGGCGCGCTTGCCGATGGACAATTCCTCTTCGGTGACCGGAACCACCTCTTCGCGACCGCTGCCAACCCCGGTGTTCATCGCAGCATCCGCCGTGGTGTCGGTCGTGTTCACGCTGCGGAATGCTTCGGCCGCGTTGCCGAGCTGGGCATTGCTTCCCGCCCCGCCAACCGCATAGCGTGCCCGCTCCTCGGCAGCCGAGGCTTCGTCATATGGTGCGGCGGTCTCATCGTAACCCGTCCATCCGGCCGAGCGGTACGCCTCGCCCCGGTGTTCAATATCGACAACGGTGCCGCGCTCCAGAACCGCGATGGCCCGGTCCACGTCCTCATCGTCCAACCGCAGCTTCAGAAGCGTGCCGCCACGCCGCATCCCCTCGGCATAGACGTGAGCATCGGTGTCCGGGACGTTCCAATTGCTCAGGCGGGACAGGAAGCCACCGCCGCCACCGGCGTCGCTGTGCGAGACGATCTCACCGACGCTGCGGTCGAAGCCCTCGGCTTCGAGATCCCGAAGGGCGGCTTCGGCGTCGGCGCGCGTATCGTAAAGGGCAATGATGGTCTTGTTCATAAGCCTAGTCCTCGTTGGGTTGGTCGGTCCTGGCACCACGCTCCCCAGGTTCGTCAATGAATTCGACGATGGCTTCTTCCGAACGGAGGGTGATCGGCTGCTCGGCTTGGACAGTGCTCGTGGTCTTGCGCAGATGGATCTCTTCCCGCAAAACCAGCCGACGTTCGACCACCAGCATCTCCTCGACGACCGGGATGATGGTTGTGGTGCCATCCTGGCGAATGTCCGGATGGGCATCGATGGCCCGGTTCACCGGCACCCGAACGATCTCGACATCCTCGCGCTTCAGCGCCTGTCGGACGAGTTCCTCATGCTCGGTGACCTTGGTGGTCACCCGCACACGACCGCGCTCGATCTGGCGCTTGCCAACCGAGGCGGTTTCCTCATGAAGCGGAACGACCTCTTCGCGGTCGCTGGCCATGATGCACCCTAGCGCAAGAAAAAGTACAGGAGGATCGCGAGCACAATCAGCCCAACGATGATCCACGTCCAATTGAGACCACCTGCGCTTGCAGCTTCATAAACACCGAACTTTTTGGGACCTCGATCGTTCGCCATGACGTCATCTCCGGCTGGGCCACTGGGGTCTTAACAGCAGCTCCTCTTCACCGTTCCAGTAAGGAAAGGAGAGATGAAAACAGGGCGTGGTCTTTTGGCCTGGATGGGCTGGGAGCCCAGCCGTTGTGGCCTTCAAACGGCGCAACGACGTGCAAAGACCAGATAAAAAATGGCCCAACCGCACATCCGGCAACGTTGGTGAAAGAGGTCGGGTTCTACCCGCTCTCCGCCATTGCGAAAACGCGGCGACAGAGCCGACAGCGCTGAAGCGGACGGCATCGGTCCCCTGGTGAACGTCACGATGCACCGTCTATGCGGCTGCACCCAACGCCACCAAGCCCGACGTCAACGGCGGCCTGATGGAGCAGGATTCCAGCTGAGCAGGAATGAGGCAGGTCGAAGAATTTTCAACCGCTGCGCAACATTGCATTCACCTGGGCGAGGAACTGGTCAATGGCAATGGGCTTGCTCAAAAGTCGTGTATGTGGTGCCAGCAGTTCCTTGTCCAGGACGGCATTGCAGGCGTAGCCGGTCAAAAACATGATTTTCAGGTCCGGCCGCAATGACCGGGCTGTTTCCGCGACCCGTTGTCCGGTGATGCCTGGCAAGCCGACATCCGTTACCAGAAGGTCGATCCCCACCGGGGAGTTGAGAATGGTCAAGGCTTCGTTTCCATCCTCGGCCTCCAAGACCGTCGCCCCCTGCTCCCGGAGCGCCTCCACAAGCAGCATGCGGACAATCGGTTCGTCCTCCACCACCAGCACGGTTCCCGGCACCGGCTGCTGCGGCTGATCGGGGACCTTCACAGGGACGGAACCGAGATTTTCCGCTTGGTGAGAGCGAGGCAGGTACAGTTTCACGGAGGTTCCATGGCCCACTTCGCTGTCGATTCGGACATACCCGCCCGACTGACGGGCAAAGCCATAGATCTGGCTCAACCCCAGACCCGTTCCTTGACCAAGCGGCTTCGTCGTGAAGAATGGTTCGAAGGCACGGTCGAGAACGTCCGGCGGCATGCCGGTGCCGGTGTCGGCCACCTCAAGCAGTGTGTAGTCGCCGGGCTGCACTCCGGCCTCCGAAGCCGCCGCGGTCGCATCCAGATGGATGTTGACGCCCCGAATGGTGAGTTGCCCGCCACGGGGCATTGCATCGCGGGCGTTGATGGCCAAGTTCAGCAGCGCAGCCTCGACCTGATTGGCGTCCGCCCAGATCGGCCACAGTTCGGGAGCCAGCACTGTCTCGACCTGGATCGCTTCGCCGACCGAACGTTCGATCAGGTCCCGCAGTCCATCCACGAGCGTCTTGAGGTCGGTGCGCTCGGGTTGAAGCGGTTGCCGGCGGGAAAAGGCGAGCAGCCTCTGCGTCAGAGTCTTCGCCCGGTCAACCGAGGTTTTGGCGGCGGTCACATACGCCTCGATGTCGCCTTGCCCCGTCACGAGCCGCCGTTGGATAATCTCCAGACTGCCGCCAATGGCCTGAAGCAAATTGTTGAAGTCGTGCGCGATGCCGCCGGTCAGTTGGCCCACCGCTTCCATCTTCTGCGCCTGGAAGAGTGCTGCACGGGTTTCTTCCAATGCTTCTTGCGCCAACTTGCGTTCGGTGATGTCGCGGGTGACTTTGGCAAAACCGACGAGGCGCCCGTTGTCATCCCGAATCGCGTCAATGACAACGCTGGCCCAGAAGCGGGTGCCATCCTTACGGAGCCGCCAGCCTTCGGTTTCGAATTTTCCGGTTTGCTCAGCGGTGCGCAACCCCTGCATCGGGACGCCGGTGGCGCGATCCTCGGCGGTGTAGAAGCGGGAGAAATGCTCTCCGATGATCTCCTCGGCAGCGTAGCCCTTCATTCGCTGGGCACCGGAATTCCAGTTCGTGATATGCCCGGTTGTATCGAGCATGAAGATCGCGTAGTCGATCACTCCCTGGACCAGCAGGCGAAAGCGTGCCTCGCTCTGTTGCAGAGCCTCCTGCGCCTGCTTGCGCTCGGTGACGTCGCGCGTGATCTTGGCAAACCCAATCAGCTTCCCGGCGTCGTCACGGATGGGATCGATGATGACGTGCGCCCAAAAGCGCGTGCCGTCCTTGCGAACCCGCCAACCTTCCGCCTCGAATTTTCCTTCGATCGAGGCGATGGAGAGCGCCCGCTGCGGCACTCCGGCACGCTGATCGTCATCGGTGTAGAAGCGCGAGAAATGCTGGCCGATGATTTCCGCGGCCGTGTATCCCTTGAACCGCTGGACACCCGGATTCCAGCTGGTCACGATTCCGTGTGGATCGAGCATGTAGATGGCGTAATCGTGGACGCTGTTGACGAGCAGTTCGAATCGCCGCTCGCCCGACAGCGGCTCACCGCCAACGCCGGTCGGCAACTCACTCTCCACTAAGATTCTCCGCAGGATGTCGACTGATGACAGCCATATTATCGCTGTTTCTGACGTTACTCAACGCCACCGCCCTTTGGGAAACCCAGGGTTGCTCTCAACTCGCGCCAAGCCGCAAGAGCGCACACCGCCTGGGCATCGACCGACTTGCGACGCCGAGCAGACGGAGGTGGTTTCTTCGACGGTCAAAGCTGCTCACCGGCATTTGGTGAAAGGGCCGTCCACCACATCACCTCACTCGCCCGCCCTGGCGCTGTCGCGTAAGCACCGTCAACTCTCAACAACAGCTTGCCAGTTTGAATGCAGGCGCAATAATGACTGACAGTCAGTCATATTCAGGGCGCATGTCATGCCACGCACGAGCAAGCCTGCCGATGTTCGATCGGCCGAAATCCTGAACGCAGCCGCCAAACTGTTCCGCCAGCATGGCGTCGGCGCGGTGTCGATCGACCAGATCGCTCGTGAGGCCGGTATCGCAAAGGGCACCTTCTATCTTCACTTCCAGTCCATGCGAGACCTGCTGGTGCGCATGGCAGAGGCGACGGTGACTGCCATGGCAGAGAACGTGGAGCGGGCCATTGCAATGTCCGAAAGCTCGCCGCACGAAACGCTGGTCCTCGCATTGACAGCGCTGAAAGCGGTGGAAGCGGATAATGCACCGCTGATGCAGGCACTCGATCACCCGGACAATATCGAACTGCAGGAGCGGGCCAACATCGCGTTGGTCCTCAAGGTCGGCCCCCTGATCGCCAGTGTAATCGATCACGGCTGTAAAACCGGGGATTTCGCCGTCGAGGACCCGCTGTCGACCATTCAGTTCATTCTCGCTGGACAGGCCTTTCTGCTCGGGAACCCGCGCTTCGGCTGGTCGCAGGACGAGCATGGCATGCGGCTGATGGCGACGCTGCATCTGACCGAACGCGCGCTCGGCGCCCCTCCAGGCAGTCTCGTCTCGGCATTTCTGGCCGTTCTGGCCGGAGCGGCACCGAGTGCCGCCGAAGCGGGGAGGGTGCAATCATGACCGAAGATCAGATCATTCAATGCTACGACCGCCCTTGGACTTTCTACACCCTCGCCACGTTGGGCTCATGGACGGCATGGGGTGGCTGAGCCATCGGGACGGAATCGGCCCTGCCGGCCTGACGACCGTGGCAATGCTTTTGTTGCTAGGGCTGCTCTTTCCGTTCCTCACTGCTTGGCGCTTGGCGCGAGGCGACCCGGTTCTGCGCAACGACTTACAGCCCGCTTCGAAAGTTGCGCTGACGGGGTGAGGCTCTGAGGCGGCAGCTGTTGGCAGGGAAACTCACTGCCGGAGGCCGCCGATGTGGACGCCCGCGGACCGCCGATTGGTTGGCGATTACGGTGCCGGCCAAGCTCTCAGCGATGACCAGTACCGCCAGATCGAGCCGCTGCTCCCACCGGCGAAGCCCGGCGGTCGTCCCCGCAGCACGGACATGCGCTGATTGCTGGATGCGCTGTTCCACGTGGTGCGGACCGGCGGCCAATGGCGCCACCTGCCGCCCCCGCCGGCCTTCCCGCCCTGGCCTACGGTCTACCGCTACTTCCGCGCCTTCCTGGAAGCCGGCGTGTGGGAGAACTTGCGCCACCATCTGGTGGTGATGCTGCGCGAGCAGGAGGGCCGCGATCCGACGCCCTCGCCTGCCATCCTCGACACCCAGAGCGTCAAGACCACGGAAAAGGGGGCGCGCGCGGCTTCGACGCGGCCAAGAAGGTCAAGGGCCGCAAGCGTCACATCGCCGTCGACACCTCGGGTTTCCTGCTCGGTGTCCTCGTCCATGCCGCCAACATCCAGGACGCCGACAGCGCCAGCCCGTCCGCCGCGCCGTCCAGGAGCACGACTTCGATCCCGGCCGCCACGCTCGCCACGAGAGTCTGCCAGTCGGCAAGGCAGGTATCGATGAACACGACCTCCTTGCGCCCGCCGTCGGCGACGGGATCGGCCGGACGCGGAATCGACCCGGCTGCGGGAGCGATGAGGTTGGTCGTGTCCATGTTTGCGCCCTTGCTTATTTCCATCGCTTGGGGGCAACGCTTGGGGGCGGCCGCCTATCGAGTTCTCTCTAAGATTGTTTTCTTAATAGAAAGATTTCCTATTAATCTCTATCCATCAGAATGCATATTGCGTGTTCATTCGACGGAGCGTGATGTCGAAAATTGCAATATGTTGTCACGATGCAACAAAATTTCACATGCCCAGGTAGGCAGCCCGGAACGGACACAGCTCCAGCCCTTGCCTGTGGTTGATCGGCGCAGTCGGAGCGCAAAGGGAAGGCCAAGGATGCAAGGCTTGGGTCCCGTCGCTCTCCCCCTTTCGCGGGTATCGCACTTGGCGCCTCTCGGAACAGGCGGGACGGTTCCCCACAGCTCCTACATCACTCTCGGGGACGCGACCTCGAAACGGCCCAACCCGGTCGCCGCGATGTCTCCATCAACTTCCGTCTCGGCGCCGGCCCTACCTCGTATTCAGCACCGTCCTGAACCCCAGATGGCTTGCTCCGAGGCCGACGTCCTGCGGATGGCGTGACGCCGGCCGGTACCGCTGGCAGAAGTTCTGCGCGCAGAGGAAGGAGCCTCCTTTGATCACCCGGCTGGAGACCCCCGGCTGTCGGGGATCGTAACTGTCCTCCTGCCGGGGACCGGTCGGGTTGACGTCGCCCAGACCGTCATGCCGCGGCCGATACCAATCCGACGTCCATTCCCAGACATTGCCGATCATATCCCGCAACCCGTAACCATTCGCCGTGAAGCAGCCCACGGGGGCGGTCGCCAGATAGCCATCGCCCCGCGTGTTCTGGATCGGGAAAAACCCCTGCCACGTGTTGGCCATCGCCACGCCCTGAGGCGTGAACTCGCCGCCCCAGGCGTATGGCGCCCCATCCAGCCCGCCCCGGGCCGCGTGTTCCCACTGCGCCTCGGTGGGGAGTTCCCGGCCGAGCCATCGCGCATACGCGACGGCATCGTTGTACGTGACATGCACCACGGGGTGGTTCTCCCGCCCCCTGATGTCGCTGCCGGGGCCCTCCGGATGGCGCCAGTTCGCTTCGGGAACCAGGTGCCACCACGTGTCGCTCCTCCCAGCCTGGGAAACCGGATCGACGAAGACCACGGAGCCGGCCGGCCGCCGCGAACCAGCGCCAGTTCCAGCCACGACACGTTCCGCCTCGGTGGCATACCCCGTCGCTTCGACAAACCGGCGGAACTGGGCGTTCGTGACTTCGGTCCGGTCCATCCAGAATCCATCGACGCTCACCCGCGTCACCGGTCCCTCCTCGCGGTAGTGCTCGTCGGAACCAATCCGGGTTTCCCCTCCCGGAATCCACACCATGCCGGGAGGCGCCTTTTTCATGCCGGGGGTCGCGGCGGAACCGTCGCACAGCATGTCCTGCGCGACGTTTGGCATGGCGGGGGCCGGAGCAGGCCAGGCGAACATCACCAGTCCCGTGGCAACACCAAATCCAGCCGTCACAAGTGCCGTGATGAAGACTGCGCTTTTGTTGACCATGAGTCTGTCTTTCCTTGCGATCGGCCGCATCCCGGTCGTGGCCGGCGGCCGTGCCACGCCCGGCCGCCGCTGTCGCATCGCTTACCACTCAAGTTCCTGGTAGTAGCGCGTGCCATTGCTGTACTGAAGCTGGCCGGCGATCTTCTCATCGAAGATCACACCGTTCTTCTCCCGGTACTCATCCCAGGAGGCCATCATTTCCTTGGCCTTTTCCGGTCGGGCATCGACGAGGTTGCGGGTCTCGCCGGGATCATCGGCAAGATTGAACAGTTCCCACCCGCCGGTTCCCCAGGGCTGATTCACCCAAACCAGCTTCCAGTCGCCCTTCTTGACGGAGGCACGCCCGAACAACTCCATTCCCAACGCGTAGTCCTTCGGATGGGCGCGATCGGACCGGCCGTTCAGATAGGGCCAGAGGGAAGTTCCCTGCATGGGATGGACGGTGCGCCCCTTGTAGCTGTTTCCAGGGTGCTTGACCCCGGCGGCCTCAAGAAAGGTCGGCGCCAGATCCATCACCGAGGCGATCTGGCCGTCGATCTTTCCGCGATGCGCCAGCTTGGGGTACGAAATGATGGTCGGCGAACGCACGCCGCCCTCGGTCGGGAACGCCTTGAAAAGGCGGAAGGGGGCGGCGCTCACATGGCCCCACCCCGGCCCATAGCCGACGTAGGAGCCCGGACGCCCGATGTTCTCCAGGCTGTTGTCGAAGGTTTCCTCGACCCACGCGGCGGGGACGAGGTCCAGAATGTCGTTCCCCTCGGCGCCATTGTCGGACAGGAAGACGATGACGGTGTTGTCGAACTCGCCGATCTCCTTCAGGTAGGACACCAGCCTGCCGATATTCTGGTCCAGGGAATCGACCATGGCCGCGTATACCGCCATCCGGCGCGCTTCGACATCCTTCTGCTGCTGGGAAAGCTGGTCCCATTTCGGCCAGGGCGCGGGCGGCTCGGACGACGTCATGGTTGCCGGAATCAGCCCTGCTGCCTGCATGCGCTTGAAGCGCTCGTTCCGAATGACCTCGTATCCCGCCTTGTACGTGTCCTTGTACTTCTCGATGAGGTGGTCGGGCGCCTGCAGGGGGAAGTGCGGCGCCGTGTACGCCGCATAGGCAAAGAAGGGCTTTCCATCGGCCTTGTTGCTGCCGATGTATTCGATGACCTTGTCCGTGTAGAAATTCGTCGTGTAGTCGATCTTCGGCAGTTCAACCGGCTTGCCGTTCTCGCGGTAGCGCGCCTTCGTCGTGCCCTTGCCGTCGGGCGGCGGCGCGTTGCCGGTCTGGTCGAAGAACCCCGCCCCGCCCTGGAGCATGGCGTAGGACTGATCGAAGCCGCGCGCCGGAGGGCTGAGTTCTTCCGTCATGCCCAGGTGCCATTTCCCGGCCATGTAGGTGTGGTAGCCCGCGTCGCGCAGCAGTTCCGGGAACGGGACAACGTTGGTGCCGAGGGTGCCCTCGTAGCCCGCCTTTCCTTTCTGCTCGGGCGTCGGCAGTTCCGCCATCGTCCCCAGCCCGGCCACATGATTGTCGGTGCCGGCCATCAGCATGGCCCGCGTCGGCGAGCAGGCCGGCGACACATGGAAGTTGGTCAGTTGGAGACCGGAGCGCGCCAGGGCGTCGAGATTGGGCGTCTGGATCTCGCCGCCGAACGCACCGATGTCCGAATAGCCCAGATCGTCGGCAAGGATCAGCAGGATGTTGGGACGCTTGTCGCCCCCCGACGGGCCGGCACCCGTCCGGACGTCCGCCGCCATGGATGGGCACGCCAGAACGGCGCTGGCGGTCGCCGCCACGATGGCTCCCAGCGCCAGCCTCGCCCGGAATGATGCCCGGAATGATGCGGATCTGCGCATTGCCTCTTCCCCCCTCTTTCTGATTTCAAAGTCCGCCCTTGCAGGCCGGCCCACGCCAACCGCAAGGCCGTCAGGCGACATCACCATGCCGCGTCGATGTGGATGCGCGTCCGGGAGCCCGCGCGCGGGCCAGCGTGCGCCGCATCGCGAGCACGATCGGACGCTCGACCATTTTCCCGTCGACTTGAATGACGCCGTCCGGAGCGTCCTTCCAGGCCGCGACGATCCGCTCGGCGTCGGCGACCTCGTCCGGTGTCGGTGTGTAGGCTTCGTTGATGGTCGGAACCTGGGCCGGATGGATGGCCATCTTCGCGGTGAAGCCCAGAGACAGGGCGCGTTGCGCCTCGGTGCGGCAGCCCTTGGCGTCGCGCACATCGACGAAGGGCATGTCGATGGCCGGGATGCCGGCCTGCGCGGCGGCATGGACGACCCGCGATCGACCGTACAGAAGCCCATCCCAGGACGCCGGGACGCCGAGTTCCGCCGCCAGATCCAAGCCTCCGAACATGACGGCGCTTACCCGGCGGGACGCGGCCGTGATGGCGGCGGCCTGATCGATCCCGCGCAACGTCTCGATCTGGGCCACCAGGCGAAGATCGAGCCCGGCCTCGGTCAGCAACTGATCGATCCAGCAGACCTCCTCGGGCGAGTCGATCTTGGGAACGACCACGGCGCCACCCGAGGGGTGCGCCTCGATGAGGGCGAGCGCGTCGCGCATCCCCGCCACGCTGCGCGGCGTGTTGATGCGTATCACGCGGTCGGGACCGCGACCACCGCCGCCTTCCGCCAGGAAGCGCATGGCCGCGGCACGGGCATCCTGCTTGTGAGCCGGCGCCACGGCGTCCTCCAGATCCACGCAGACCGCGTCGGCGCCGGCGGCGAGCGCCTTGTCGAAGCGGTCGGGCCGCGATGCCGGGACAAACAGCACGCTACGCCAGCCGAGATCGTCCATCGCGCGTCCCCCCTCCTTTGCTTGGCCTGTGCGGCGACCCGGCCGCTGCGGGCGTCCATGCTTCCGGAAAAAAGGCGGAGCCTCCGCCGGGAGGCGATGAGCTGGGAACGGCCGGGTCGGGTTTGGTTTCAGACGCGATCGCGCGGGGCGAGGGCTTCCGGCGCCTTGTGGAAGACGCCGTCCTTCATGATCGCCAGAAGACGCTTCCGGTCCTGCAGGATGGTGACGTCCGCGAGAGGATCGCCATCGACCAGCAGCAGGTCGGCCAGACAGCCTTCCCGGACCATGCCCAACTCGTCGCCCATGCCCATGATCTGCCCGGCATACCGGGTCGCCGCAACCAGCGCCTCCATCGGCGTGAAGCCGAGCATATTCACGAAGATCTCAAGGTCGCGGGCGTTCGTGCCATGCGGCTGCCACGCGAACCCGTAGTCGCCGCCGGGGAGGACCCGGATGCCGCGCTTGTGCATCTTCCTCATGCTGTCGACGGCGATCTCCAACTCGCGTTCGTACTGCTGCGACAGCGGCGACCCGGGGGCGATGCCATACGCGCCCGCTTCCCGCGCCGTGGTGAGCAGCCACGCCAGGCCGGGCGCCACGAAGTGCCGGTCCTTCACCGCCTCCAGCATGTCCAGGGCTTCCTCGTCCGCGTAGGAGGCGTGGAAGATGCCATCGATGCCGAACTCGACGCAGAGCTTGACCGATTTGGAGGAGCGCGCGTGCGCGCACAGGGTCTTCCCATGCATCTTGGCTTCGCTCACCGCCACCGCGATCTCTTCGCGCGCCATCGGGGTCACCTCGGCCCCGACGCCGGTGATCTCCTCGCCCGACAGGTTCAGCTTGATGTTGTCGACACCGTATTTGATGAACTTGCGGACGGCGCGGCGGACCTCCTCCGGCCCGGACACGATCATGCCGAAATTCAGGCCCTCATGCTCGATGTGCGGCGGCGAGGTGTCGCCAAGCCCGCCGGGCGTGGCGATCTCCTGGCCCGCCGCGCGGTATCGCGGTCCGGGGATCTGGCCCGCGTTGATCGCGTTGCGGATCACCACGTCCAGGCGGGGCTTGGCGGCGGCGGCGCCGAAGCCCGCCGTGAAGCCGGCGTCCAGCACCAGCTTGGCCATGTCGGCGGCGAAGAGGACATGCTCTTCCGGCGGCATCTGCTGAATGGCCGCGAGCGTGGGCTGGTTGTTCCACGACAGGTGCAGGTGCGAGTCGATGAGGCCCGGCATCAGCGTGGCGCCGCCGCCGTTCACATGGCGGTGCGCGTCGCGGGAGATCGTCCCTTCCTGTCTGGAAATCTCGGCGATGCGGTTGCCTTGGACCAGCACTTCGCCGGCGAAAGGCTGCTCGCCGGTGCTGTCGAGGACGCGCACGTTGGTGAAGAGAGTCGTTTGCATCGTTTCCTCCTGGTCGATCGGGGATGCCGGTTGGCCGGCTTATTGTCTCGTTCGTGCTGCGGATGGCTTTGCCGGGACCGTGGCTCCGCCCTCCGAACGGCACCGCCGCTTCCGTGATCGACACGCGTCACGGCGGTGCGCTTTTCCGCAAGGCGTTCAGGCGACGGAGAACAGGAAGTTAACCAGCGCTTCGTTGACCGTCGCCGGACGCTCGAACGTCGTCCAATGGCCGCAGCGATCGAGAATGCGCAGGTTCGATCCCGGGATCTTCGACGCCAGGGCCCGCACGGCCGGGGGTGGCGCCGTGCCGTCCTCGTCGCCCGTGATGAGCAGCGTCGGGCAGGCGATCCGCGCCACGTCGGCGGGCTCGGCGGCGGCCAAAGCCTCGCAGGTGCGGGCATAGCCTTCCGGATCCTGGCGCATCAGGATCTCGCGCACGAACGCCGCCACTTCCGGCCGGTTGGCCTTGGTATTGGCCGAGGTGCCGCCCTGAACGACCGCATCGGCGATCCCGACCATGCCTTCGGCGCGCGCCTTGGCGGCGCGGTCGCGGAGAGCCGGACGGGCGGCCTCGGGCGGCGCGTGAAGCGGCCCGATCAACGCCAAGCTGCGCACCCGCTCCGGCTGGCGGACGGCGAGATGCTGGCACACGACGGTGCCGAGCGAATGGCCGACCACATGGGCGCGCTCGATGCCGCAGCCGTCGAGAACCGCCACGACCGCATCGACGAAGCCGGAAATCGAGACGTCGTCGTTGATGGCGCTTCGCCCGGAACCGGGAAGGTCGAAGCGCACGCATTGGAAGAACCGCGACAACGCGCCGACCTGCGGGGTGAACACGTTCGAGGTGCCGCCCAGGCCATGGACCAGGATCACCGGGTCGCCCGCGCCGTGAACCTCGACAGCCAGATGCTGTGCCATAAGGTGTTTCCCTTGTTGCCGTTGCAGAATGGCCGCCCGTGCTCAGTCGAGCATGTTGCTGAGCCGGCCGAGCCCGTCGATCTCGATCGTCACGCGGTCGCCCGGCTTCAGGAACTTCGGCGGGTTGAAGCCGATGCCGACCCCGGCCGGCGTGCCGGTGGCGATGATGTCACCGGGGTACAGCGTGATTCCGGCCGACAGGGTCTCGATCATGGTCGGAATGTCGAAGATCAGATCGCGCGTGTTGGCGTTCTGGCGGAGTTCGTCGTTCACCCAGCAACGCAGCGCCAGGTTGGCCGCGTCGACCTCGTCGGCCGTCGCCAGCCATGGTCCCATCGGGCAGAAGGTGTCGAAGCTCTTGCCCAGGAACCACTGCTTATGGCGCGACTGCCAGTCACGCGCCGTCATGTCGTTGATGATGACGTAACCGAAGACATGGTCGTAGGCTTCGGCTTTGGTGATCCCGCGGCCACCCTTGCCGATGACCACGCCCAGTTCGGCCTCATAGTCGAGGCTGTCGCTGACGCCATGCGGGTAACGGATTGGATCACCATTGGCGATCACCGTCTCCGGCGGCTTCGTGAAGAAGATCGGCGCTTCCGGGATCGCGTCGGCCGCCACCTTCGACCCGGCATCGAATCCGCTGCGGGTAAACTCGTGGGCGTGGTCGTGGTAGTTCTTGCCGACGCAGAAAATGTTGCGGTCGGGACGCGGGATCGGCGCGTCGACACGGACGTCGGCCAGCGGAATCCCCACGGAACCAAGCGTCATCTCGCCCTTGGCCGCGTCGTAACGGCGGATGAGATCGAGCATGTCACGGACCGGTTGGCCGAGAACGGATTCGATCGGCCAAACCCGCTGCGTGTCCGGATCGATCACCCCGACCTTGCGGCGTCCATCATGTTGGAAGGTGACGAATCTCATGCGCTGCCTCCTCTGATCCAATTATGAACCATTATCAGGACCAATACGACGCTACCAGCGCCATCAGTGATCCAATATGACGATCACGGCTCATAATTGGTCAAGAAGAAAATGCGTCTGGTCCATTTTTTCTAAACCGGTTGTCGGGATCCGTGCGCTGGCAACCCTAAAATTGAGATTGCGCGGCGGCTGCGGACGCGCCATATTGGATGAAGAATGGAGCAAAAATGCTGGTGGAACGGGTATGGACGCGCTGAATCTCAGGGATCGGGCTGCTTCCGGAGCGAGCGCGGTTGTTGCGTTGATCGAACAAGGCATTGCCGACGGAACCTGGGGTCCGGGCACCAAGCTGCCGACCGAGCGTGAATTGGAGAAGCGCTTCAACGTTTCCCGCAACACGCTGCGCAAGAGCCTTCGCGTGCTTGAGGAGCAGGGCAAGATCGTCCGCCATGTGGGCCGGGGCTCGTTCGTCACGTCGGAGGCGGCGGTGAAGGCCACGGCCGGGGACCAAAGCCTGACCAGCCGTATCATCGGCGCCAGCCCGGCGGAAGTCATGGAACTGCGACTGATGGTCGAGCCGCAGGCGGCAGAGCTGGCCGCTGGGCGGGCCACCGCGGCGGATCTCCACCGGATGGAGGAATGCCTGGCCCATGCCGAGCGCGCCCAGGACATTCCGGAGTTCGAACATTGGGACGGCATGCTGCACGTGGCGATCATCGGCGCGGCCAAGAACGGCTTGCTGGCGGATGTTTACGACGCAATCAACGCCATCCGAAACCAGCCGGAATGGGCGCGCCTAAAGGTGCGCAGCCTCACGCCGGCGCGGCGTGCCGTTTATGAGGAGCAGCACCGGCGCATCGTCAGCGCGCTCAAGGATCGTGATGGGGATCAGGCCCGTGCCGCCCTTCAGGAGCATCTGCTGCAAGTCCGCACCAACCTCCTGGGAAGCTGATCCTGAGCCACCGTCATGCCGGTGGGGGAGGGGAGCGAACAGGACGCCGAGCGTGGATTGGCCAGGGCATTGCCTCGTCCAAACGCGCCATGTTTGGGAAGGGCAGGGGACCCGGTGCTTTCCTGGTTTGGGCGTTGGGCCAGCCAAGCCGGCGCAGGCGGCGTGTTGCGCTGTTGCCCACGCAGCCATTTCGTCCATCCCAGGCTGGTTTGTTGCCAGCCGCTGGCGGTCCGGTACCGCCAGCTCAAGGCCAAGCGCGCGTCAGCTGCTGCCGCGGCGGGTCAGCGTCAGCTCGACGGCGCGGGTCGGTTCCGAAGGCATCTCGCCGCGCATCCGTTGCAGGATCATTGATCCGGCTTGGCGGCCGAGATCGCGGCTGTCGATCCCGATGGTGGTCAGTCCGGGCGGCAGCTCTTCCGCGATGTCGTTGTGGCCGAAGCCGAGGATGGCGATGTCGTCGGGCAGGCGCATGCCCAGCCGGCGCGCCTCCAGCAACGCGCCGGTCGCCAGCAGGTCGTTGGCGCAGAACACCGCCTCGACCGCCGCGTTGCGCGACAGGAGGTTGCCAAGCGCGCGGCGGCCGTCGACCATGCTGCTCACCCCGTCGACCGACAGTTCGGCGACGATGTCGAGACCGGCGGCGCGGGCGCCCTCGCGGAAGCCGGTGAGGCGAAGGGCGCCGCGGCCGCTGCGGCGGCCGATGAAGCCGATGCGACGATAGCCGCGCTCGGCGAAATGCTCGGCCGCCAGGCGGCCGCTGTCGATGTTCGAGAAGCCGACCAGCATGTCGATCGGGTCGCGGGGATAGGCCCAGGTCTCCATGATCGGGATTCCCAGCGCCCGCAAAGCCCGCCGGTTCTCCTCGATCTCGATGACGCCGGTGAACATCACCGCCGCCGGACGCATCTCGCGCAGCGACTGGATCATCGTCGTCTCCTTGGCGTAGGAGTAAGAGGTCTGTCCGATCATCAACTGGTAGCCCTGAGGCTCCAGAACCTCGCCGCAGCCCTGCACGGCGAGGCAGAACTGCTGGCTCTGCAGATTCGAAACGAAGGCGGCGACGATGTTCGACTGGCCGGACCTCAGCGCACGGGCATGGGGGTTGGTGGCGTAGCCGGTGCGCTCCACGATCTCCAGGATTTTGCGGCGCTTGGCCTCGGCCACCTTCTCCGGCTGACGCAGGGCGCGCGAGACGGTGATCGGCGAAACCCCGGCAAGCCGGGCGATCTCGACGATGCGCGGCGGAGCCGCCCCGTCGCGGGCCGCCCCTTCGACCGGGTCCCCGTCGCTTGAGGGAAGCGGTTCCGCTGCCCGCAGGCGGAGGACGTCGTCGATGGTCGGCGGCCGCTTTGCCGCACCCGTGTCAGTCATGCCGCCCATCTCCCGTCTGTTGGTCCGCGGTTGTCAATCCGCGATCAGGCCGCGCGCGCCAGGATGCCCGCCTCCTCAACCGGACGCGCCACCTGGATCAGGCAGTCGCCGGCCTCGCTGTCGCTGTGCAGGCGCCGCGAGATGACGATGCCCGCCTCCTGGAAGCGCAGTTCCTCCTCCGGCTGGTCGAGCCGCGTCAGGTCGTGGAACCAGCCGGCGAGGTCACCGGCGGCGACCCGCGCCCCGATGTCGACCGCCGGTTCGAACCAGCCGCGCCGCAGCGCGTAAATCGCCTGCCGGTGGCTGTCAAGCTGAAGCAGTTGCATGGGCAATTGCATGGGGGCAGGGGCGGCCCCGGCGAGCGAGAGCACCGGCGCATCGGTCAACCCGACGGCGATCAGCAGGTTGTCGATCGCGCGGGCGGTATAGGCCATGGTCTCCGGCGTCACCGTGCCGCCGCCGCCGAACTCGCCGCTGATGCCGATGACGCCGGCCCGCGCCGCGGCCGCCATCGACGTCGGGGCCGTGGCGCCGTTTTCCGCCACGAAGCCGTAGGGCATACCCAGCGCCTGCATCAGCTCCAGGGCGCGGCCGAGCCGATCGGGCGTGCCTTGCCGCTCGATCAGGGCGCACGGCAGGTGGGCCATGGAGGTGCCGCCGGAATGGAGGTCGAACACCACGTCATGGCGCGGAAACAGCTCGTGCTCGAGGAAATGCGCCAGCCGGAAGGTCGGCGCTCCGGCGGGGTCGCCGGGAAAGGCGCGGTTGAGGTTGCCCTCGTCCAGCGGCGAGCGGCGCCGCGCCGCCATCACGGCCGGCGCGTTGGTGGCCGGTAGGATCGTCACCTCGCCGCGGATGCGCGCGGGGTCGAGCCGGCGGAACAGGCGGCCCAGCAGCAATTCGCCTTCGTACTCGTCGCCATGGTTGCCCGCCATCAGCAGCACGCGCGGCCCAGCCCCGTTGCGCACGCGGCAGACCGGGACCTTCACCTGATAGTAGGGGGAGCGGTCCACCGAGAACGGGATGCTGAGGAAATCCAGCGACTTGCCGTCGGCGGCGAAATCGAGCGCGTGGTAGAGGCCAGTGTGCATTCCAAAAACCTTGTGGCCAAAAACCTTGTGGCGGAGGGGCGTCCTAACAGCGTTTGCCAGGGCAGCGGCTGCCCGGCGCGCCCTCCGGTTCGCCTAAGAGGCCCTTCAGAGGGCGGCGAGGGCCGTCATCTCGACCCGCAGGTCCGGATCGGCCAGCCGCGCCTCGGTGCATGCGCGGGCCGGTGGGTTGGCGGGGTCGATCCAGGCGTCATAGACTTCGTTCATGGCGTCGAAGTCGGTGATGTGCGGCAGGAAGACGTTGACGGCGACCAGCTTGGACTTGTCGGTGCCGGCCTCCTCCAACAGGGCGTCGATCTTCGCCAGCACGTCCCGGGTCTGCTCCCGGATCGAGCCGGTGCGGTTGTTGGCGACCTGACCCGCGATGTGGACCATGCCCTGGCAGACGACGGCCTGGCTCATGCGCGAACCGACCTGGAACCTCGTGATCATCGAATAGAACCTCTCTTGCGATGCCGAACGGCGGATTACATCTGCGGAAGCGTCTGCTTTTCCTTGAACCACTTCATCTGAAGGGCGCTCAGCTTGCCGTTCAGGCGGTTGTAGAACAGGAAGGTGTTGATCCAGTTGACCATATCCTGTTCGCCGTGGCGGACGGCCACATGGGCCGGCGACTGGCGGATAAGGAACTTCAGCTCGACATCCTTACCGGGATTGTCCTCGGAGACCTTCAGCGCGATGGCGCTGTTCTCGGCGAAGGTCTCGACCTGGCCGGCCAGATAGGCGGCGATGGCGCCGGGGGTGTCCTCGAAACGGACCAGCTTGGCGCCGGGGGCGTTGTCGGTCAGCCAGATGTCGAGCGTCGAGCCCTTGGCGACGCCGATGCTATGGCCCTTCAGCTCGGCCGGATCGGTGGCGGTGGCCATCGCCTTCGGCCCGTAGACGCCGAGATTGACCGCGGCATAGGGCTGGGAGAAGGTCACCTGCTGGGCGCGCTCCGGCGTCGCGCCGGCGGCGGCGATCAGCACGTCCACCTTGTTGGCGAGCAGGCTGGGGATGCGGTTGGCGCCGGTCACCTGGACCAGATCCAGTTTCACGCCCATGTCGGCGGCCATCAGCTTGGCAAGGTCGATGTCGAGGCCGGCGGCCTCGCCCTTGGCGTCCTTGAAGCCCCAGGGGGCGGCGTCCAGCAGCACGCCGACGCGCAGCTTGCCCGCCGACAGGACGTTCTGCAGGGCATCCGCCTTCGCGGCGGAGGGCAGGGCGGCGGAGGACAGGGCGACGGTGGCGCAGACCGCCACGGCGGCGGCAAGGGTCCGGAAGAGTCTCACGACATTGCTCCTCTGTTCTGGTCGTTGTCCGGCCCTTGTCCTGACCTTGGCAGGCGAATGCGGGGGCCGTTTCGGGGGAATGGGATCAGCGCGCAGAGGCGATGAAGCTCCGCAGTTCGGGGGTGCGCGGGTTGGCGAAGAGTTCCGCCGGCGGACCCTCCTCCCAGACGCGACCCTGGTGCATGAAGACGATCTTGGAGGCGACGTTGCGGGCGAAGCCCATCTCGTGGGTGACCAGGACCATCGTCATGCCCTGCCGCGCCATGTCCTCCATCACCTTCAGCACCTCGCCGACCAACTCCGGGTCGAGGGCCGAGGTCACCTCGTCGAACAGCATCAGCTGCGGTCCCATGGCGAGGCAGCGGGCGATGGCGACGCGCTGCTGCTGCCCGCCCGAGAGCTGGGCCGGATAGGCGTCGATCTTGTCGGCCAGTCCGACGCGGGCCAGCACGTCGAGCGCCAGCGCCCGGCCCTCCGCCTTGGCGATCCGCTTGTTGAGGATCGGGGCCAGCGTGATGTTGCGTTCCACCGTCAGGTGCGGGAACAGGTTGAAGGCCTGGAAGACGATGCCGACGCGCTGGCGGAAGCCGCGCAGGTTCGGCATGTCGGTGCGCACCGACTGGCCCTCCACCGTGATCTCGCCGCCGTCGATGCGCTCCAGCGCGTTGATGCAGCGCAGCAGGGTCGATTTGCCGGAGCCCGACTTGCCGATGATGGTGACGATCTCGCCCTCGTCGATGCTGAGCGAAACCCCCTTGAGCACCTCGATGGAACCGTAGCTCTTGGTAACGTTCTTGATGTCAACGAGCGCCATTGAGACGGGCCTCCAGGGAACGCGCCCACAGGGTGAGGGGCAGGCAGGCGGCGAAGTAGATCGCCGCGACGATCGAGTAGACCAGCAGGGGCTGGAAGGTGGCGGCGCTGACCAGCTGGCCGGCGCGGGCGAGTTCGACGAAGCCGACGATGGAGGCCAGCGACGTTCCCTTGATGAGCTGGACGAGGAAGCCGACGGTCGGCGGCAGCGCCATGCGGAAGGCCTGCGGCGCGATGACGTAGCGGAACTGGTGCCAAGTCGACAGGCCGAGGCAGGCGGCGGCCTCCCACTGCTCGTGCTTCACCGCCTCGATGCCGCCGCGCCAGATCTCGCCGAGGAAGGAGGCGGTGTAGACGGTCATGGCGATGCCGACGGCGACCAGAGGCGACATCTCCACGCCGAGGAAGACCGGCATGCCGAAGTAGAAGAACATCAGCAGGCCGAGCAGCGGGACGCCCTGGACGATCTGGAGGAAGGCGGTGGCGGTCCAGCGCAGCGCGCGGCGGGCGCTGGTCCGCATCAGGGCGAGCGCCAGCGCCAGCGGGGCGCCGAAGCCGAGCGCGATGAGGACGAGGACGCCCGTCCATTGCAGCGCGCTGAGCAGCGACAGGAAGTCGGCGAGGGAAAAGGAACGCATGGCCGGTGTCTCCGTCAGCGCCGCACCGGCCAGCGGAAGGCGAGGCGCCCCACCGCGGCGAACAGCAGTTTGAAGCTCATCACCAGGGCGAAGTAGATGCCGCAGATCACGGCATAGACCTCGAAGCTGCGGTAGGTGCGCGTCTCGATGAAGCCGCCGGTGTGGAACAGCTCCTCCGCCGAGATCTGCGAGGCCAGCGAGGTGCCGAGCAGCAGCAGGACGAACTGGCTGGTGAAGGCGGGGTAGACGCTGCGCAGGGCCGGCGGCAGCACAACATGGCGGAACACCTGCCAGCGGGTGAGCCCCAGGCACTGGCCGGCCTCGACCTGGCTGCCGGGAATGGCGTCCAGCCCGGCGCGGACGATCTCGGTGCAATAGGCGCCGAAATAGAGGCCGAGCGCGATCGCCGCCGCCTCGAAGGCGCCCATCCGCAGGCCGAAGCCCGGCAGCACGAAGAAGACCACGAACAGCTGGATCAGCGATGGCGTGTTGCGGATCAGCTCAACGTAGCCGCGGATCGCCCAGCGCACCGGGCGCGGCCCGCTGCGCACCGCCGCCGCCCCGGCGACGCCGATGGCGGTGCCGATCACCGCGGCGACCAGGGTCAGCAGCAGCGTGTGCAGCGTGCCGTCGATCAGCTGGTCCTGGTAGCGCAGGAGTTGCTGGAAATTCAATGTCTGCATGGCGTGTCTGGCCGCCTTGGATCAGCCGAAGAAGGTGCGGTAGGCGCTGCGGACCCGCCCGTCGGCGCCGAGGCCGAACAGCACCCGCCAGCGGTCGATGCAGGTGCAGGGGTGCGAGATTCCGAACTCGATGATGTCGCCAACCGCGAGATCAAGCCCGCCCGGCACGGCGAGGAAGGCGTGCTGGTCGTTCAGCCGGGTCACCCGCAAGCCCTCCGCGGAGAGCGCGCGGCCGTCGCGGTGAACCCGCAGTGGCCGGGGCAGGCCCTGGTCGAAGGAGGCGTCGCGCATGCCGAAGCCGCAGATGGCCAGTTCCGGTTCCGGTCGGGTCAGAACCTCCGCCCACAGGCGCAGAGCCGGGCGGAAATCGGCCGCCGTGGCACCGCCGCAGGCGAACCCTTGCCGGGCGTCGAGCGCGCCGAGAGCGCGTTCGTAGACGCCGTGGTCGTGGAAGAAGATGGCGCCGCTGCGCAGCACCAGCGTGGCGTTGCCGTCCGTCGCGGCGACCGGCGCCAGTCCGGTCACCACCATGTCGAAGAAGGCGGAACCGCCCGCGGTGAGCAACAGCGGCCGCTCCGGGGCCAGCGAGCGCACCAGCGCGAAGGCCTCCGCCGTGCGCAGCATCAGGGCGGCGATGTTGGCGGCGGTCTCGGCCGGATCGGCGGTGGCGACCGCTCCTTCGTAGGTGGCGACGCCGTCGAGGACCAGCAGGCCCGGATGGCGGACGACCGCCGCGAGGATCGCGTCCACCGCCGCCCGGTCGCGGGCGCCGGCGCGGCCGGCGCCGACCTCGACCAGGACGGGCAACGGATGTTCGGGGGGGCGGCCGGCGGCACGCGCCGCGGCGGCGAGCGTCTCGACCGCGGCGGGGGAGTCGGCGAAGGCGCGCAGGTCGGCGTCGGGATGAGCGGCGAGCAGCGCTCCCAGCCGCTCGCCGCTGGCCCGGCCACCGATCTCGTTGGCGAGGATCAGCCGGGTCACGCCGGCGCGCAGCAGAACGGCCGCCTGCTGCAGGTTGGCGACGGTGGCGCCCCAGGCGCCGGCCTCCACCAGCGCCGAGGCGATCTGCGGGGCCATCGGCGTCTTGGCATGGGGCGCCAGCGCCACGCCGTGGCGGCGCGCATAAGCGAAGATCAGATCGCGGTTGGCGGCGAAGGCATCCTCGTCGAGCGTCAGCACCGGAAGCGCCATGTCTCCCGCGGCCGGCCGCCAGCCCCAGGCGCCGACATCACGCAGCCGCAGCGGCGCCGTCCCAGGCGGCACCCCCCGGATGCTGTCGTCCAAACTGCTGTCGAGCAGGGCATCGAGAAACACGCTCATGAGGGGACAATCCTGATCGGCCGGATGAGGGCGAGGCGATGAACGCCCGATGACAACGTTATCATAGCGCTGTCAGGCGTGAATGACAACGTTGTCATTTAGGTTTGTGGATTTCTTTTTCGTTGCCCGGCTCTGTCGGCCGCGAGGCGCACCGGGGGCCTTCATCATCGGACCCTGTCGTCGTCGTGCCGAAAGAAAAAAGCGCCAGGCGGAGCCCGGCGACCTGATGCGCCCGGAATGCCGGCGGTTCAGCGTGAACCGCCGGCATTCCGGGCGAAGACCGTCATGACCAATGGAGCGCCGTCGTTTCTTGACGACGCCCCGCCTCACCCCGGCGTGACACCGTTCAGAAGGTGATAGCTGCGGATCACCTGGCTGTCGTCCATCGCGCCCTCGCCGCGCCCGGAGGCGGAAAGGAACATCTGGTGGGCGACGGCGGCCAGCGGCAGCGCGGCCTTGGCGCCGCGCCCGGCCTCCAGGACGATGCCGAGGTCCTTGACGAAAATGTCCACGGCGCTGGTGATGCCCGGTTCGGCCTCCAGCATGCGCGGGCCGCGGTCCTTCAGCATCCAGCTCGACGCGGCGGAGCCGCTCATGATCTCCAGCAGGACCGCCAGATCGACGCCGGCTTTGGCGGCCAGCGAGAAGGCTTCCGCCACCACGGCAATGTGGACACCGCACAGCAGCTGGTTGACCGTCTTCACCGTGGCGCCTTGCCCCGGCACCTCACCGACGTGGAAGACCTTGTCGCCCATCGCCGCCAGGACCGGGCGCACCCGCTCCACCACCGCGGCCGGGGCCGCCGCCATGATCGACAGCGTTCCGGCTACCGCGCCGACCGTTCCGCCCGACACCGGGGCGTCCACGAAGCGCCGTCCCGCCGCCTCGACCCGCTCGGCCAGCGCGGCGACGGCGTCCGGCGGGCAGGTCGCCATCAGGATCACCGTGGCGCCGTCCGGCAGGCGGTCCAGCGCGCCCTGGGCGAACAGGACGGATTCCGCCTGGGCGGCGTTGACCACCATCAGGACCAGGGCGTCAGCCCCTTCGGCGGCGGCGGCGGCGCTGTCCGCCCCCCGCCCGCCGCGGACCTCCAGAGCGGCGACGCTCTCGCGCCGCACGTCGAAACCGCGCAGCGCGAAACCGCGGGCCAGCAGGTTGCACGCCATCGGCATGCCCATGGAACCGAGGCCGATAAAGCCCACCGTCGTCATGGCCGTATCACTTTCCTGAACGGAAGAAGGAGAGGAAGGCCCGATCCACCCATTGGGAAATCGGGGGACCGGGCCGGAAGGCGGATCAGAGGAAGCCGATGGAGATCCAGGGCACCGCCGCGACGACGATCAGGCCGATGGTCAGCGCCACCAGATAACCGATGATGGGCTTCATGCCTTCGTCGGGGTTGATCCGGCTGATGGCGCAGGCCGCGTAGTAGCCGACGCCGAAGGGCGGGGCGAACAGACCGATGCCCATGGCCAGGATCACGATCATCGCGTAGTGCACCTCATGCACCCCCAGTTGGCGGGCGATGGGGAACAGCAGCGGGCCGAACAGTACGATGGCGGGGATGCCCTCCAGAACGCTGCCCAGGATGATGAAGGCGATGATCGACACCACGATGAAGACCGGCACCCCGCCCGGCAGGGCCCGCATCGCCTCGGCCAGCGAGCTGGAGAAACCGGACTGGGTCAGCGCCCAGGCCATGCCGGTGGCCGCCCCGATGATCAGTAGGATCGCTCCGGACAGCGACGCCGTCTCGACCAGCATCGGGTAGATGCGGCGCCAGTCGAACTGGCGGTAGATCAGCAGGCCGGCGACCACCGCGTAGACGATGCCGATGGTCGACACTTCGGTCGCGGTCGCGACGCCCTCGATCACCGCGGCGCGGATGATGAAGGGCAGCGCGATGGCCGGCAGCGCGATCAGGAAGGCCTTGCCGACCTCCGCCTTGCTGGCGCGGCGGACGTGGGACAGATCCTCGTGGCGGTAGCGCCACCAGACCAGAGCCGCCAGAGCGGCGCCCAGCACGATGCCCGGCAGCAGGCCGCCGGTGAACAGGGCGGCGATGGACACGCCGGTGACCGATCCGATGGTGATGAGGACCAGCGACGGCGGGATGGTCTCGGTCTGGGCGCCGGTGGCCGACAGCAGGGCGACGAGGTCGCCGGGCTTGGCGCCGCGCGCCTTCATCTCGGGGAACAGAACCGGGGCGACCGCCGCCATGTCCGCCGCCTTCGAGCCGGAAATGCCCGAGACGAGGTACATGGCGCCGATCAGCACGTAGGACAGGCCGCCGCGCACATGGCCGAGCAGGCTGGCCAGGAAGCCGACCATGGCGCGGGCCATGCCGGTCATCTCGATGAGCTGCCCGAGGAAGACGAACAGCGGCACCGACAGCAGGATCAGGTGGCTCATCCCCTCGTCCATGCGGCCCACCATGACGATGGCCGGGGTCGAGGTGGCGAGCGCCAGATAGCCGAAGGTCGCCAGACCGAAGGCGAAGGCGATGGGCAGGCCAAGGAACACCATCGCGCCGACGCCCACCACGAAGAAGAGCAGCAGGTTGTAGTTGCCGAGCCCCGCAAACAGCGGCGCCGCCAGCGCCATGACGCCGACCACCGCCGTGACCGCCACCACCGCCCGCAGCACGTCGGACGGGCGGCCCAGCCGCGCCAGCCGAAGCAGCGCCACCGCGATCATCAGGACGAAGCCCACCGGCAGCGCGCTCGCCCGCCAGGAGTTGGGAATGTCCAGCGCCGGCGTGGTGACCCACACCTCCTCCACCGCGAACTCGTAGGCCGGCTCGGCCATCAGCAGCAGGAAGGCCAGCGCCGCGGTGATCGCCACCACGTCGAGGAACGCCTGGGTGCGGGGCCGGAGCATGCCGACGATCGCGGTCATCCGCATGTGCTCGCCCCGGCGCAGCGCCACGACCGAGCCGAACATGGCGAGCCAGAGGAACAGGATGGAGGCCAGCTCGTCCGACCAGATGATCGGGCTGTGCAGGAGGTAGCGCCAGATGACGCCGACCAGCAGGACGCCGACCTCGGCGAGCACCAGCAGTGCCGCCGGCGTCTCGACCAGCAGCCCGATGCCGCGGTCCAGCCGGTCAAGCCAGCCGGTGCCGGCGCCCGATGGCCGCCCGGCGCCGTGAACGGCGGCGTCCGCCGTGTTGACGGGAGTGTTCATGGTAACCAGCCCTTCGCATGGACGATCGGTGGTGGGGACGATCGGTGATGGGGAAGCGGCCGGCCCCGCGGGGCCTTCGAGGAACCGGGAGGTCGGCCGCGTCGGCGGACCGCGTCAGCCCAGCTTGCCGGTCACCTTCTCAAGCAGATCCCAGGCGGTGGCCCCGTACTTCCCTTTCCACTCAGCGTAGAAGTTCGTCCCGGCGAGCACCTTGCGGAACGGTTCGCGGTCGATGGTGTGGAAGGTCAGTCCCTTGGCGGACAGGTCCTTCTGCAGCGATTCGGTGAGCGCCGCGATGTCGGCCCGCTGGTCGTCCGCCGAACGGTCCAGTTCGCGGCTGACGATGGCCTGGATGTCGGCGGGCAGACGGGCGAAGGCGCGCTTGTTGCCGAGCACCCAATAGCCGTCCCAGACATGGCCGGTCAGGCTGCAGGACTTCTGCACCTCGTACAGGCGGGCGGTGGCGATGATCGCCAGCGGGTTCTCCTGTCCCTCCACGACGGTGGTCTGAAGGGCGGAGTAGAGTTCGTTGAAGTTGATCGGCGCGGGCGCGGCGTCGATCGCCTTGAACAGCGAGGTCAGGGCCGGCGCCGGCGGCACCCGCATCTTGAAGCCCTTGATGTCCTCCGGCGTCTTGATGACGCGGGTGGAGGAAGTGACGTGGCGGAAGCCGTTGTCCCAGATCTTGCTGAGCGTCATGATCGGGGTCTTGGCGATCTCCGCCCGGACATGCTTGCCCAGCTCGCCGTCCATCGCCTGCCAGACCGCGTCGTAGTCCTTGAAGGCGAAGCCCATGCTGGTGATGCCGGACAGCGGGACGAAGGTGGCGAGGATCAGCGAGGAGAGGTTGAAGATCTCCACGCCGCCGTTGCGCACCTGCCCCAGCAGGTCGGTGTCGCTGCCGAGTTGGTTGGCGGGGAACAGCTTGATGTCGAGCCGGCCGGACGTCGCCTCACGGATGCGGTCGATGGCCTCCTGCGCGCGGATGTTGACCGGGTGGGTCGGGTCCTGGCCGGTGGCGTATTTGAACTGGAACTCGGCGGCGTTGGCCGGGCGCTTCAGGATGGTCACCAGCGGCACGGCGGCGGCGGCGGCCAGAACGGCGCGGCGGCTCGGGCGAAGAAGGCCCAGGGTCGAGTGAGCGGGGGTTTGGGGCGGCTTCTTGTCCATTGTTTCCTCTCCTGTGGTCTTTTGTCGTTCAGCGTATCGGGAACGGGCGCGGCGCGGTTCTTCGGTGTCCTCGCTTCTGCGACAGCCGGGGTGGGGTGAGCGACGGGGGTTGGGGGCGGCTTACAGCCACCCCTTGATGCTGGTTACCATGGCGTCGGTGGAAATGCCGTAGAGGTCGTGCAGCGTCGGCAGGGCGCCGGCCTTCAGGAACTCGTCGGGCAGGCCGATCTGGCGGAAGGCGCTGGGAACGACCCCGGCGCGCAGCAGCGTGCCGGCCACCGCCTCGCCCAGACCGCCGATGACGGTGTGGTTCTCGGCGACGACGACCATGCGCCCGCTGCGCCCGGCCTCGGCCAGGATGGTCTCGGTGTCGAGCGGCTTGATGGTCGGGACGTGCAGCACGGCGACGCCGACCTTGTCGGCCTCCAGGGCCTTCGCCACCTCCAGCGCCCGCATCGTCATGATGCCGGAGGAGATGACCAGCACGTCGGCGCCGTCGCGCAGCCGCTTCGCCTTGCCGAGTTCGAACGTATAGTCGTACTCGTCGAGCACCAGCGGGACGTTGCCGCGCAGCAGGCGCATGTAGACCGGCCCCTGGTGGGCGGCCATGGCGGGCACCGCCTGCTCGATCTCATGGGCGTCGCAGGGGTCGATGACCACCATGTTCGGCATGGCGCGCATCAGGGCCAGATCCTCCGCCGCCTGATGGCTGGGTCCATAGCCCGAGGTCAGGCCCGGCAGGGCGCAGGCGATCTTGACGTTGCGGTTCTCCTCCGCGATCGTCTGGTGCACGAAGTCGTAGGCCCGGCGCGAGGCGAAGACCGCGTAGGTGGTGACGAAGGGCATGAAGCCCTCGTGCGCCAGACCGGACGCCGCGCCCATCAGCAGCTGCTCGGCCATGCCCATCTGGTAGAAACGGTCCGGGTTGGCCTGGGCGAAGATGTGCAGGTCGGTGTATTTCGCCAGATCGGCGGTGAGGCCGACGATCTCCGGACGGGCCTTCGCCAGCTCGACCAGCGCGTGGCCGAAGGGGGCGGGCTTGGTGCGCTGCCCTTCGCCCGCGATCGAGGCGATCATGGCGGAGGTCTTCAGGCGCGGCTTGGCGGCGGCAGAAGCGGTGGTGGCGGCAGAGGCGGTGGCGGTGCTCATGCGGTCCTCCCGGCGTCCAGCGCGTCGAGGGCGAGCTTCCACTCGTGCGCGTCCACGCGGATGAAGTGATTCTTTTCGCGGGCTTCGAGGAAGGGCACGCCCTTGCCCATCTTGGTGTCGCAGACGATCATGCGGGGCTTGGGCTCCGGATGGTCGCGGGCGGCGTCGAAGGCGGCGACCACGACGTCCATGTCGTTGCCGTCCACCCGCTGGACGAACCAGCCGAAGGCCTCCAGCTTGTCGACCAGCGGCTCGAAGGCCATCACCTGGGTGGAGGGGCCGTCGGCCTGCTGGTTGTTGACGTCGACGATGCCGATCAGGTTGTCGAGCTTGTAATGGGCCGCCGACATGATGGCCTCCCAGACCGAGCCCTCGTCCAGCTCGCCGTCGGAGAAGAGCGTGTAGACGCGGTTGTCCGACGCCTTGCGCTTCAGGCCGAGGGCGATGCCGACCGCGATGCTGAGGCCGAGGCCGAGCGAGCCGCCCGACATCTCCATGCCCGGCGTGTAGGCGGCCATGCCCGACATCGGAAGGCGGCTGTCGTCGCTGCCGTAGGTCTCCAGCTCCTCGGCCGGGACGATGCCGGCCTCGATCAGGGCGGCGTAGAGCGCGATGGCGTAGTGGCCGTTGGACAGCAGGAAGCGGTCGCGGCCTTCCCAGTGCGGGTCCTCCTGCCGGTAGCGCATGGCGTGGAAGTAGGACACGGCCAGCACGTCGGCGATGTCCAGGGCCTGCCCGATGTAGCCCTGGCCCTGCACCTCGCCCATCAGAACGGCGTTGCGGCGGATGCGATAGGCGCGTTCGGTCAGGGGAACGTTGTGGCCCAGTTGGGTGGTGTCCACGGGAGTCGTCTCCAGCGTTTCAGGGTCAGTGGATCAGCATTCCGCCGTTGACGTCGAGCGTGGCGCCCGTGACGTAGGACGACAGCTCCGACGCCAGGAAGAGGCAGGAGCGCGCCACGTCCTCGGCGTCGCCCAGGCGGTTCAGCGGGATGCCCTTGAGGATGTCCGCCCGCAGCTCGGGCGTCAGCTTGCCGCCGGTGATGTCGGTCTGGATCAGGCCGGGGGTGACGGAGTTGACGCGGACGTTGTCCGGACCCAGCTCCCGCGCCATCGCCTTGGCGAGACCGAGAACGCCGGCCTTCGCGGCACTGTAGTGCGGACCGCCGAAGATGCCGCCGCCGCGCTGCGCCGACACCGAGGAGATGCAGACGATGGAGCCGGACTTCTGGGCGCGCATGTGCGGGACAACCGCCTGGCTCATGTAGAGCGTGCCGCGCAGGCTGACGTCGGTCACCGCCTCGTAGTTCTTCGGCTCGATGTCCATGAACTTCAGCGGCTGGGTGATGCCGGCGTTGTTGACCAGCACGTCGATGCGGCCGAACTCCTCGACCACGCGGGCGGCGGCGTTGACGCAGGCGGTCTTGTCGGTCACGTCGCAGGCGATGCCGCGGTGCGCCTCGCCCAGCTCGGCGGCGGCTTCGGCGGCCTGACCGCCGTCGAGGTCCAGGATGATCGCCCGCCCGCCGTGCAGCGCGAACAGCCGCGCCGTGGCCAAGCCGATGCCGCGGCGCGACGCCGCTCCGGTGATCACGCACACCTTGTTGGACAGCAACATGCTCGCTCCCTTTGTTCGAAGCTGGCTCCGCCATGACGGCCGTGGGCGTGGCGGCCCTGGGGATGCCGCGGCGGAGCGTCGTTTGCGCTCGGTTTTGATGATTTTTCGGTGCGGAGGACGGATGGTTCGTACCTCCGATCGTTGCAACAATCCTATGGTCTTGAGATGAATTCGACAAACGAATAAGATTGCTGAATGCTGAATTGAATTCATGAATATGATGCGATGCGGAAACGGATTTCCATCAAGGCTTTGCAAGCCTTTGAGGCGGCGGCGCGGCTCGGTTCCTTCGCAACGGCGGCGGAGGATCTCGGCCTGACGCCCTCGGCGATCAGCCATCAGGTGAAGATTCTGGAGGAGCAGCTCGGCCTGCGGCTGTTCCACCGCGTCCACCGGTCGGTCGCGCTGACCGACGACGGGCGGACCTACGCCGCGGAGATCATCGCCGCCTTCGCCCGCATCGACACGGCGACCCGCAACGTCACGACGACGGGCAGCGGCACCACGATCCTGACCGTGCGCTCGATGCCCAGCTTCGCCGCGCAGTGGCTGATGCCGCGGCTGGGACGGGTGAAGGAGATCCATCCCGCCATCGACATCCGCCTGCGGGCGTCGGTCTCGCCCATCGACCTGACGACGGGGGCGGTCGACGTGGACATCCGCTACAACCCCGGCCCGCCGCCGGCCGGCTGCGTGCTGGAGCTGTTTCCCGACGACGTCATCGTGCCGATGTGCTCCCCGGCGCTCGCAAACGGGCTGAACCCGATCCGCAAGCCGTCGGACATCAGCCGCCACATCCTGATCCATTCGGAAATCAACATCGTCGGCTGGCGCGACTGGGCGAACCGGCACCGCGGCGTCGAGCTGGACATGGAGCGCGGCCTGCGCTTCGACCGCTCCTTCATGGCGATCAACGCCGCGGCGAACGGCATGGGCGTGTGCCTGGACAGCCTGCTGCTGGCCCGGCAGGAACTGCTGTCGGGCCGGCTCATCATCCCTTTCCCGACCCGCGGCCTGCGGGCGCAGGGGCATGGCTTCGTCACGCTGAAGTCGACCGCCAACCTTCCCAAGATCCGGCTGTTCCGCGAATGGCTGTTCAGCGAGTTGGAGGCGGGGCGGCAGTGGGAGGACGAGTTCCTGTCGTCACTGAACAGGAGCGCGTAAGGCCGCCCGGCCCACGGCCGTTGCGGTGCGGTCTTTACGACGGCGCACCCGGTTCCTTGTTCAGAAGGCCCTTGGAGAGCAGTTGAAGGTACATCTGAACGGCCTCTTCCGGCAGATTGACGACGCCGTCCTCGTCGGTGTAGCGCAAGGCGAGATAGCCCCGCGTGGCGATCAGCATGTAGACCAGCGGCTCCAGCGCCTCGTCGCCGAGGTTGGCGATCTCGCCGTTCTTGCGGGCGCTGCGCAGGAAGCGCATGTAGCCGCCGGTGATGTTGTGGAAGTGCTGGCGGTGGGCCTTGGGTGCGAAAATCTCCGCTTCGTTGAGGATGCGCAGGAAATAGGGCATGCGCTTGAGGAAGGAGAAGAAGGCCCGGAACGATTGTTCCTCCTTCTCCAGAAAGGTTCTGGCGCCGCTGGCCTGCTGGCGGATGTGGGCCAGCATCTTGGCGCCCAGCACCGGAAGCAGCTCGTCGAAGATTTCCTGCCGCGAGGCGAAGTAGTTGTAGAAGGTGCCCTGCGCCAGGTTCGCCCGCTGGGTGATCCGGGTGATCGAGGCGTCGATGTAACCGTATTCCCCCACCACCTCGGCGGCGGCCTGGAACAGGGCGTCGCGGACCTCTTCCGACCGTTGCACCCGCGTCTTCTTTCCCGCCGTCCGCCCCATCGCCGCCATCGCCTGCAATCTCCCTCTCCGTCCCGGATTTAGCCGTTCCCCACGCCTTTGACGAGAGAAACCGACGCCTGATGCGGGTGATCGGGAAGCCGCCCGAACGCCTCCAGCACGTCGCCGATCGCCGCGTCGGGCAGGGCGCGGGCGAAACGCTCGATCCGGTCATAGGCGTCGGCGGGTACCCCGGTTTCGTCCCCGATGCGGCGGACCAGCGCGCTCACCGCCTCCCAGGGCAGTGAGAAGTCGTCGGTCGTCATGTCCTGGCGGCGGGTCAGCGCCGTGCCGTCCTCCAGCACCACCTCGATGGCGCAGCACAGCCGCCGCACGCCCTCGTCGGGGACGAGGTCGACGCGTTCGACCAGGGCGTTGACCGCGCCGTCGTCGTAGCGGGTCATCGTCTCCATGGTCGGCACGCCGCGCAGCAGGGTCAGCGCGATGCAGAAGGGGATGCTCATCAGCGTGCCGGAGATGCTGGTGAACGGCCCCTTCGAATCCATGCCGGCATAGCCGGTCTCGAACGGGTTCATGCGCACGGTCACCGACCGGATGGCCCGGCCCGCCACCTCGCCGCGCAGGGCGAGCGCCGCGGTGACCGGGGTCTGGTTGAAGGCGCAGACCGGGTAGGGCTTGAAGGTGACGCGGTGGATCGACCAGTCGCGACCCAGCCGGGCCGCCAGTTCCGCAGGGTCGCAGCCGGTGCGGGCGAAGGCGCGGACGAAGCCGGTGCGGCCTTCGAAGGCGCGGGGGGCGGAGACCGAGCCCGCCGCCGCCAGCCGCGCCGCCGTCAACCCGTTCACGGCGGCGACGCCGACCTGATAGCGCCACTCGTCGGTGCCGTCGTCGAAGGATTGCAGGATGCCGCCGGTGAAGGAGGCGGCGTTGGCGAACGCCGCCGCGATGCGCTCCTCCGGCAGGCCGAGCAGGTACGCCGCCCCGGCGGCGGCGGCCAATGTGCCGTAAAGCGGCGAGGCGCGAAGACCGGCGGGCGTGGTCAGCGGCGAAAAGGCGTTCTCCAGCAACCCGCCCGCCTCGTAGCCAGCGACCAGGGCCGGCAGCAGCCGTTCGACCGGGCCGTCCCCGGCCTCGACCAGCGCGGTCAGCAGCGGGATCAGAACGGCGCCGATGTGGGCGGCGCCGCAGGTGTCCTCCTGCGCCCGGCCATGGAACAGGGGGGAGCCTGCCAGCGCCGCGCCGGGAACGCTGGTCCGTCGTCCATCCCCCAGCATGGTAACGCCACCGGAATGTTCCCCATGCAGGGCTAGCGCCGCCGTCCGTGCCACCGGGGCGTAGGGCGTGCCGTGCCCGCCGAGCGCGATGCCGTAGCCGTTCAGCAGGCAGACCCGCGCCTTCTCCACCACGTCGGGCGGCAGGTTGTCCAAGGTCAGGCCGGCGATGAAGCGGGCGATGGACGCCGCCAGGGTATCGTAGGGAGCGGTCATGGGGTGTCCTCCGGTTGGGCGGGGGCCAGTTCGTCGCGCAGCACGCGCTTCAGCACCTTGCCGGACGGGTTGCGCGGCAGCGCCTCGCGCAGCAGCAGGCGCTTGGGGATCTTGAAGCCGGCAAGGTGCCGGCGGCAGTGCTGCTCCAGCGTCTCGGCGTCGAGGCTCTCGCCTTCCTTCAGCACCACGACCGCCGCGGGCACCTCGCCCCAGCGCTCGTCGGGGACGGCGATAACGGCGACCTCGACGACCTGGGGCAGCAGAAAGACGACCCGTTCGATCTCCGAGGAGGCGATGTTTTCGCCGCCGCTGATGATCATGTCCTTCTTGCGGTCGGTCAGGAACAGGAAGCCGTCGGCGTCGAGATAGCCGACGTCGCCGGTGCGGAACCAGTCGCCGTAGAAGCTGCGCGCCGTCTTCTCCGGGTCCCTCCAGTAGCCCTTGGTGACCTTCGGGCCACGCAGGCAGATCTCGCCGATTTCCCCGGTGGGCAGGGAGGTGCCGGCATCGTCGCGGATGTCGATCTCCACATGGGCGAGCGCCCGGCCCGTCGAGCCGATCTTCTCGATCTCGCGCCCGGCCTCCATCAGCGTGTCGCCCGAACAGCTCTCGGTCAGGCCATAGCCGTCGATGTAGCGGGCGTTGGCGAACAGGCCGGTGAAGTCGCGGATGCGCTGCTCCGGCGTGCGCTCGCCGCCGCCGATCGCCCATTTCAGGCTGGAGACGTCGTAGCGCCCGCGCTCCGGGTGGGACAGGATGCGCCCGACCATCACCGGGGCGAACCAAGCGCCGGTCAGTCGCTCGCGCTCGATCGCGGCGAGGGCCGTGTCCGGGTCGAAGTCGCGCAGGACGCAGATCGTCCCGCCCAGCCACAGCACCGCGAGGCCCGGCAGGTCGAAGGCGCCGACATGGTACAGCGGCCCGACCGCGAGCAGCCGGTCCTCCGCCGTCAGCCCCAGCGCCGTCACATGGTCCATGCATTTCCAATAGAAGTTCTCGTAGGAATGCATGACCCCCTTGGGATGGTCGGTGGTGCCCGACGTGTACATCAGCCGGAACAGGTCTTGCGAGCCGCGCACCCGCATCGGCGGCACCGGTCCCTCCGTACCGGCCAGAACCCGCCCGTCCGCCTGCGCCGCCGCGTCGACCAGAACGGCGCGCGGGTCGTCCTTCACCGCCGCCGCCAGCTCGGTGTCGGCGAAGACCAGTGTCGCCCCGGCGTTGCCGGTGATGAAGGCGACCTCGGGGGCGGCCAGCCGGTAATTGATCGGCAGGAACACCGCGCCGAGGTGGCTGGCAGCGAAGGCGATCTCCAGGAAGGCGGCGCTGTTCTTCATCACCACCGCCACCACGTCGCCCTCGCGCACGCCGCGCCGGTGGAGGAAGGCGGCCATGCGCCCGATGCGGTCGAGGAAGTCGGCGTAGCTGATGCGCTGGTCGCCATAGACCAGCGCCAGCCGGTCCGGCGTGCGCAGCGCGTGGAACCGGATGAAGGCGCTCAGATTGACCACGGGTATCCCCTCCCTCGGGATGTGCGTCCGGCGTTGCCCGCCGGTTCCGCTCAGTAGGATTTCGGCATGCCGAGATCGTGCATGGCGATGAAGTTCAGCACCATCTCTTCCGACACCGGGGCGAAGCGGAACAGCCTTGCGTCGCGCCACAGCCGCTCGACATGGTATTCCTTGGCATAGCCCATGCCGCCCATCGCCTGCATCGACCGCTCGATGGCGTGGGACGCCGCCTGCGCCGCGATCAGCTTGGCGATGTTGGCCTCGCTGCCGTAGGGCAGGCCCGTGTCGCAGAGGGACGCCGCCTTCAGATTCATCAGCCGGGCGCATTGCAGCTCGGCGTGGGCCTGGGCGAGCGGGAACTGGACGCCCTGGTAGGCGGCCACCGGCTTGTCGCCGAAGACCTTGCGGTCCTTGGCGTAATCCACCGCCAGCCGGATGGCGAGGCTGCCGGCGCCGACCAGACCGGCGGTGGTGACGATGCGCTCGGTGTTCAGCACATCGAGAAGCTGGTGCCAGCCGCCGTCGAGCGTGCCGATCAGCTCGTCCGGCTCGATCCGCACGTCGTCGAAATAGACGGTGCTGGAGGCCAGCGTGTTGGTGCCAACCTTCTCGATCGGCTGGTGGCTGAGGCCCTCGCGGTCGACATCGATCAGGAACAGGCTGATTCCGGCGGTGCGTCGGCCCGCCTCCTCAAGCCGGGTGGTGCGGGCGACCACCAGCATCTTCTGCGCGTCGGGCACGCCGGTGATCCAGATCTTCTGGCCCTTCAGCCGCCAGCCCTGACCGTCGGCGTGGGCGAAGGTCCGGATCTCCAGGCTATTGGAGCCGGCGTTCGGCTCGGTCAGCGCCATACAGAAGTTCAGCTTGCCCTGGATCAGGGCGGGCAGCATGGCGTCCTTCTGCGCCTTGGTGCCGAACTTCGCCAGCGCCACGCCACCGAAGATCGGGTTGATCATGAAGAGCTGGGCCAGCGTCGAGCCGCCGCCGGCCGCCGACAGCGCTTCCACCACCAGCGCCATGTCGAGCATGCCGAGGCCGGAGCCGCCATATTCCTCGGGCAGGGAGACGCCGCCGAGGCCGGATTCGCAGATGCCGGCCCAGGCCTCGGTCGGGAAACTCTTCTTCGCGTCCTGCTCGCGCCAATAGTCGGGACCGAATTCGGCGCCGACGCGCGACGCCGTCTCGATCATCAGGCGCTGTTCTTCGGAAAGCTGGAAGTCCATGGGGAATCGTTCCTTGGGTCAGGCGGCGCGAAGCAGGCGCAACGGCCGCTCCAGCCCGGCGATGATGCGGTTGAGGAAGGCCAGGGCGGTCACGCCGTCGAACAGCCGGTGATCCGCCGACAGGACGAGGCCGAGCTCGCGCTTCAGCACCGGGGCCCCCGCCTCGTCGGGACGGAAGACGGAGCGGACACTGCCGACGCCGAGGATGCTCGACTGGCCGGGATTGATGATCGAGGTCATGTAGGTGACGTTGTGCATGCCGGCGTTCGACACGGTGATGGCGCCGCCCTGGAAGTCCTCCTCCGTCAGGCGCCCGTCGCGGGCGCGGCGGGTCAGCGACGCGGCCTCCGCCGCCAGCCGGTCGAGCGGCAGGGTCGCCGCCCCGCGCAGCACCGGGGCGACCAGCCCGCGCGGCGTGTCCACCGCCATGCCGATGTCGCCGCGGCCAAGGGCGAGGATCGCGCCGCCGGGAGGCTCGTCGTCCCACACCCGGTCCATCTCCGGCATGGCGGCAAGCGCCCGCCCGACCGCGGCCAGCACCAGATGGGTCATCGAAATCCGCGGAAGCCCGGACTCGGTGTCGGCGTTCAGCCGGTCGCGCAGGGCGGCCAGCTCCGTCACCTCGGCCTCCGCGGCGAGATAGAAGTGCGGCACGTCGCGCTTGGCGGCGGTCAGACGACGGGCGACGGTCGCCTGCAGGGTGGTGGGCTTCGAGCGTTCCGCGACGGGAGCGTCGATCTTCGGCGCCTGGAGCTCGGGTTGGGGCGCTGGTTGAAGCGCTGGCCGCATTTGGGCCGCCGCATCGACGTCGGCGACCTTGATGCGACCACGCGGGCCGCTGCCGGCCACCGTCCCGAGATCGACGCCAAGCCCCTCGGCGCGGCGGCGGGCGAGCGGTGTCGACAGGATGCGCTCCCCGTTGCTGCGGACGGGGGCGGGCAGGGAACGGGCATTGGCGGCGACGGGTGTCGGGGCGGCCTTTGCGGCGGACGCCTCCGCCGGTTCCGGAGCGGGGGCGGCGCCCGCGCCATCGGCGGACCAGCGGGCGATCGGGGTGCCGACGGCCACCGTCTCGCCGGCCGGGATGGTCGTCTCGATCAGCACGCCGTCGCTGTCGGCCTCGACCTCCGAGGCGATCTTGTCGGTTTCGACGACGAGCAGCACGTCGCCGCTGCGGAAGGGCTGGCCGGGAGACACCCGCCATTCGGCGAGCACCCCCTCGGTCATCGTCAGCCCCAGCTTGGGCATCACCAGTTCGCGGACCATGGTCATTGCCCCGTGAAGGCGGCCTTGCGCTTCTCCAGGAAGGCGCGGCAGCCCTCGTGCGCGTCCTGGCTGTCGAGCACCAGCCCGATCATCGCCTGCTCATAGGCCAGCGAGGCGCCGAGCGGCATCTCCGCCCCGTGGCGCAGCGTGCGCTTGGTCAGCTTCAGGATCAGCGGCGACTTGGCGGCGATCTTGTGGGCGGTGGCCATCGCCTCGGCCATCAGCTCGGCCTTGGGGACGGCGCGGTTGACCAATCCCCAGGCGACCGCCTCCGCGGCGGTGAACTGGTCGCCGGTGAAGACCAGCTCGCGCGCCCGGCAAGGCGGAACCTGGCGCAGGATGCGCTGGGTGCCGCCGGCGCCGGGGAACAGGCCGAGGTTGATTTCCGGCAGGCCGAACTTCGCGCTGTCGGCGGCGATGCGGATGTCGAGCGACAGCACCAGCTCGGTCCCGCCGCCGAGCGCCCAGCCGTTGACGGCGGCGATGGTCGGCTTGTCGCAGGTCTCGAACCGGCGGAACACCCGGTGCACGATCTCCGCGAAGTCGAGATAGTGGGCGAGGCCCTGGCGGCTGTCGAGGTCGGCGATATCGCCGCCGGCCACGAAGGCGCGCTCGCCCGCCCCGGTGACGACGATGACGTGCACGCCGTCGTCGGTCTCCAGCTCGCCCAGCGCCCGTTCCAGCTCCAGCAGGGTCGGCACGTCGAGCGCGTTGAGAGTCGCCGGGCGGTTGATGGTGATCAGGCCCACGGCGCCGTCGCGGCTGGTGAGGATGGGGCTTTCTTCCGTCATGGTGTGTGTCCTCCCGTGGGTCGGTATCAGGCGAGCGTGCTCTTGACCGCCGCGACGATCCGGTCGGCGTCGGGCAGATAGGCCGCTTCGAGGGTCTTGGCGAAGGCGATGGGCATGAAGGGCGCGCCGACCCGCAGCACCGGGGCGTCGAGGTCGTCGAAGGCGTCCGACGCGATGCGCGCGGCGATCTCCGCCCCGACGCCGAAGGCCTGCACCGCCTCGTGCGCGATGACCACCCGGTGGGTCTTGGCGACGGAGGCGAAGACGGCCTCCTCGTCCCAGGGCTGAATCCAGCGCAGGTCGACGATTTCCGCCTCGATGCCCTCGGCGGCCAGCCGGTCGGCGGCGGCGCGGGCGGCGTAGAGTGTGGCGCCGTAGGTGACGATGGTGGCGTCACGGCCCGCCCGGTCGAGTCGCGCCTTGCCGACTTCGCGCGGGGCGTTCACGTCGATGTCGCCCTGAAGCGCGTAGAGCGCCTTGTTCTCGACGACGACGACGGGGTCGGGGGCCTCGATGGCGGCGCGCAGCAGGCTGTAGGCATCGGCGACGGTGGCCGGGCAGACGACGCGCAGGCCGGGGATGTGGGCGAACCACGCCTCCAGGCACTGCGAATGCTGCGGCCCGGCGTTCAGCCCGCCGCCGTGCGGCGTGCGCAGCACCATCGGCACGCTGCACTGCCCGCCGAACATGAAGCGGGCCTTGGCGGCTTGGTTCACAACGGCGTCCATGGCGAGCGTCACGAAATCCATGAACATGATCTCGACCACCGGCTTCATACCGGTCAGCGCGGCCCCGACGGCGGCGCCGACCAGGGAGGCTTCGGAGATCGGGGTGTCGCGCACCCGCTCCGGCCCGTGGGCGTCGAGCAGGCCGCGGGTCGCCTTGAACGGCCCGCCAGCGGCGGCCACGTCCTCGCCCATCAGCATCACGGCGGGGTCGGCGGCCATCGCGTCGTTGAGGGCCTGGGCGACGGCGTTCACATAGCGCAAAGGCTTCGGCATCGGCGGTCAGGCCCCGGCGGTGAGGGTGGCGGTCGGCGTGTAGACGTCGCGGAAGGCGGCGTCCACGTCGGGCAGGGCGTCGGCGCGGGCGGCCTCCAGCGCCTCCCGGATCTCGGCGTCCACCGAGTCGACCAGGGCGGCGAGCGCCGATTCCTCGACTCCGGCGGCGAGCAGCGCCTCGGCGGAGCGGCGCAGCGGGTCGTTCTGCGGCAGGCCGGCGATCTCGTCGGCGTTGCGGTAGCGCTGCGGATCGCCCTCGAAATGGCCGTGCCAACGGGTGGTCAGGCATTCCAGGATGCGCGGACCGCCGCCGCGGGCGGCCTCCACCACCTCCGTGGCGGCCTCGGCCACCGCGGCGACGTCGTTGCCGTCCACCCGGCGGTGCGGCACGCCGAAGGCCGCACCCAGCTTGTCCAGAGTCGCGGCGAACTGGGTGGAGGTCGGCGAGAATTCCGACCAGCCGTTGTTCTCGCAGACGAAGACCATCGGCAGCTTCCACAGCGCCGCCATGTTCAGGCATTCGTGCAGGGCGCCCTCGGCCATGGCGCCGTCGCCGAAGAAGGCGACCGCCACGCCGCCGGTGCGCCGCGTCTGGTGGGCCAGTGCGCTTCCGGTGGCGAGCGGCAGCCCGGCCCCGACGATGCCGTTGGCCCCCAGCACGCCGAGCGACAGGTCGGCGACGTGCATCGAGCCGCCGCGCCCGCCGCAGATACCGCCGGCTCGCCCCATGATCTCCTTGAAGAAGAGGTCCAGCTTCACGCCGCGGGCCAGCACATGGCCGTGGCCGCGGTGGGTGGTGGCGAAGCTGTCCCGTGGCCCCAGCGCGCCGACGACCCCGGCGGCCACCGCCTCCTGCCCGACGCTGAGATGGATGAAGCCGGGGATCTCGCCGTCGGCGAACAGCCGGGACAGGGTGGTTTCGGTCGCCCGGATCGTCTGCATGGTGCGGTGAAGCGCCAGCCGCCGGTCGGTTGGGATTGAGTTGGCCGGAATCGGATCTGCCTGAGCGGCGGATGACGGCATGGATGCCTCCCTTCGCGTTTCTTCCGCGCCCCGCCGGTGTGTGTGGGAAGGCGCGGTGCGGAGTCGATGCTCCGTTGGTCGATCAAACAATGAATGATGATTCATATTTCAGTCAAGCGGTCTGTTTGCCCCTGCTCCGGCTCCCTCCTGCTGGGTGGGGCGCTGGCATCTGGTGCCCCTCTCCCGCCCCGGGAGAGGGAAGGGGCCCGCGCCCAGCGCGGGAAGGGTGAGGGTGTTGCCGCCAGTAAGGTCTTTGATCCTTGTGCTAACCCTCACCCGCCCGCCTCCGCGGGCACCCCCTTCCGGGGCGGGAAAGGGGGCAGCCTCAAATACACCGTTGCGCTGACAGTTGGCGCGCGTTACATTCTCAATGAAAAATGACTCATGGTTCATTCAAAAAGGGCGAGGCAGCACGCTCCGCCGCACAAGGGAGGGAAAAGCGCCATGCACCGTCGTTCCGTCATCGGCTTGCTCGGGGCCGCCGTCACGCTGACCTCGGCTCTCGCCCTGTCCGCCGGGTCCGCCGCCGCTCAGGACACCATCAAGATCGGCATGACCTCGGCCCTGACCGGCCCCTACAACGAGTATGGCGAGGGCGGGCGGCGCGGCGTCGAACTCGCCATCGAGAAGTGGAACGCCAAGGGCGGCATCAACGGGAAGAAGGTCGAGCTGGCGATGCTGCTCGACGACCAACTCGTGCCCGACCGCGCGGTGCAGAACATGCGCCGGCTGCTCGACAACAAGGAACTGGTCGCCATCATCGGCCCGGCGGGCAGCGGCCCGACGCTGGCGGTGATCGAGATGGCCGCCGCCGACGGGCGCCCCTACATGAACCCGGTGGCGCAGACCCCGACCGTCACCTACCCGGACGGCGGCAAGCCGCGCCCGAACGTCTTCTCCTTCGCGCTGCAGAACGACGTCGAATCGACGGTGCTCGGCCGCTACGTCGCCAAGCAGTTCAAGAAGCCGGGGCTGGTCCACGAGAGCACGGCCTACGGCGTGTCCGGCGCCGACATGATCGCCAAGGAGCTGAAGGCGGCGGGCGGTGCCGTCGTGGCGACGGAAACCTACAACCAGCGTGCCCAGGACGTGACGGCGCAGATCGCCCGCCTCCAGCGGGCCGGGGCCGACGTGGTGGTCTGCGTCGGGCTGGGCGCCGATCTGGCGGTGATCCGCCGCACCATGGCGCGGCTGAATTTCAACGTGCCGCTGGTCGCCTCCAACGGCGCCCTGTCGATCCCCTACCAGGAGGCCGCCGGGGATCTGGTGACCGGCACGCGCGGTTCGATGGTCTACGTGTTCGGCGAGGAGACGTTGAATCCGGCGGCCCAGGGCTTCGCCGACGCCTACAAGGCCAAGTACGGCACCGACCGCTGGTGGGGCAACGACCCGCAGCGCCCGCAGATCTTCATGTCGCTGTCGGTCAGCAACGCCTACGACGCCGCCGACGTGCTGTTCGAGGGCATCAAGCGCGCCAACTCCACCGATCCCAAGGCCATTGCGACGGCCATCGAGGGAATCCAGGGCCTGCGCGGGGTGAACGCCACCTATTCCTTCTCCGCCACCAAGCACCACGCCATCGCGCCGGAGGATGTCGCGATCTTCGAGTATGTGAAGACCGGCGACAAGATCGGGCTGACGATCGTCAAGAACTGATCGGTTTCCCCTCTCCTCCTTTCGTCTCCGGAGCGATCCTCCTCTCCCCTCTGGGGAGAGGGCCGGGGTGAGGGGGATGTCGGGGGACGGAAAGTGCAGGCGATGCGAGGCCCCCTCACCCTAACCCTCTCCCCAGAGGGGAGAGGGGACTCAAAGGCGGGTGCTGCGACGGGGGGAAAAGGACAACAAGGACGACGCCATGCATTTCGTGCTGCAACTCGTTTTCGCCGGCGTCTGCGTCGGCGCGGTCTACGCGCTCATCGCCATGGGGCTGTCGCTGACCTTCTGGACCACGCGGACGCTGAATTTCGGCCAGGGCTCGCTGCTGATGACCGCTTCGGTCGCGACGGTGGCGATGCTGGCGGCCGGGATGCCCGCGGCCCTCGCCGTGCCGCTGGGCATCCTGCTGGCCGGCGGGCTGATGGTGGTGGCGGAGCGGATCGCGATCCGCCCGCTGCTGAAATCCGGCGACAGCATGGGCTGGGTGGTCTCCACGCTGGGGCTCGGAATCTTCCTCCAGGGCTTCGTCTCCACCGTCTTCGGGTCGCAGGCCATCGCCTTCCCGTCGCTGGTCTTCGACAGCCTGGATTCGGTGGACATCGCCGGGGTCCAGGTGTCGTCGCAGTATCTCGCCGTTCTTGGCCTGTCGCTCACCCTGATGGTGGCAATGGAGCTGTTCCTGCGCCGCTCCGCCTGGGGCCGCGCGGTGCGGGCGGTGTCGCACGACGCCGACGCGGCGGCGCTGGCCGGCATCCCGGTGCGCCGGGTGATCGTGCTGTCCTTCGTCGCCAGCGGCGTGCTGGCCGGCATCGCCGGGGTGATGGTGGCGCAGATCACCGGCACCGTCGATCCCAGCTTCGGCTTCAACCTGATGGTGCTGGGCTTCGTCGCCGCGGTCTTCGGCGGCATGGGCAACACCGCGGGCGCCCTGGTCGGCGGCATCGCGCTCGGTGTCATCGAGAAGCTGGTCGGCGGCTACGTCTCCACCGCCGCCGAACACGGCATGGCCTTCGCCATCCTGATGGTGATCCTCGCCATCCGCCCGCAGGGCCTGTTCGGCCGCAAGGAATTCACGAAGGTGTAAGGGCCAGCGATGCGGAATCTCCTCTCCTTCCTCACCCGGACCCCGGTGGTCGCGGCCCTGCTGGTGGCGCTGGGCGTCGCGGCGGAGTTCGTCAGCGGCTCCACCGTGCAGATCTGGTCCTTCCTCCTCGTCAACGTCCTGCTGGCCCAGAGTATCAACCTGCTGACCGGCGTCGCCGGTCAGATCTCGCTGGGCCACGCCGGATTCCTCGGCATCGGCGCCTACGGCTCCGCCTTGCTGATGAAGAACTTCGGGCTTCCGCTGCCGCTGACCCTGCTGGCCGGCGCGGCGATGGGGGCGTTGAGCGGCTGGCTGCTGTCCTTCGCCGCCGGGCGGGTGCGCGAGTTCTACCTCGCCATGATGACGCTCGGCTTCGGCATGATCTTCTACGAGGTGGTGCGCGAGTGGACCTCGGTCACCGGCGGCATGATGGGGCTGAGCGGCGTGCCGTCGCCCGGCCTGCGGACGCTGACCCTGCTCGGCTGGTCCATCGGCCCGACCGCCTACTTCCAGATCATGCTGGCGGTGGTCGCGGGGGTGGTGTGGCTGCTGCGGAACTTCGTCACCAGCCCCTTCGGCCGTGCCTTCTTCGCCATCCATGTCAGCGAGGTCGCCGCCGGCAGCATCGGCGTGCCGCGCGCCCGCACCAAGCGCAACGCCTACATGCTCAGCGCCGCGCTGGCCGGTCTGGCGGGGGGCTTCTACGCCCATCTCGTCGGCTATCTCGGGCCGGAGACCTTCGGCCTGCACCGCTCGGTGGAGGTGCTGGTGATGGCGGTGGTCGGCGGGCTGGGCACGCTGGCCGGGCCGGTGCTGGGCGCAGTCGTCTTCACCTATCTGCCGGAGAAGCTCCAGATCTTCGCCGAGTACCAGTTCATGGTCTACGGCCTGATCCTGCTGCTGTCCTTCGTCCTGCTGCCGCGCGGTCTGGCCGGCCTGCTGCTGCCGCGCCCGCGCTTCGCCAAGGACGTGGCGCCGCTGCCCACCCCGCCGCCCGCTGCACCGAAACCATCGGCGAGCGGGCCGCTGCTGAGCGCGGAAGGGGTTTCCATCAGCTTCCTCGGGCTGCGGGCGCTCGACAACGCATCGGTCACCGTGGGGGCGGGGGAGATTCTCGGCCTCGTCGGGCCGAACGGCTCGGGCAAGAGCACGCTGGTCAACATCATCAGCGGCATCTACCGGCCGGGCGACGGTCGAGTGACCTTCGACGGCGCCGCCATCACCGGCCTGCCCGACCACGCGGTGGCCCGGCGGGGCGCGCTGCGCACCTTCCAGGACCCGCGGCTCGTCCCCGCCTTCACGGTGCGCGAGAACGTGCTGCTCGGCGGGCACCGCCTCTACCGGCAGAACCCGCTGGCGGCGGCGCTGAACCTGCCGGGCGCCCTGCGCGAGGACGCGGCGATGCTGGGCCGCGCCGACGCCATCATGGCCATGGCCGGCCTGTCGCATCTGGCCGACACGCCGGTGCGCGACCTGCCCTACGGCGACCAGCGGATGACCGAGCTGTCGCGCGTCATCCTCGCCGATCCGCGCCTCGTCATGCTCGACGAGCCGGCGGCGGGCCTGTCGGAGGTCGAACTGCAACGGCTGGGCGGGCTGGTCCGCCATCTGAAGGAACGGGGTGTCGGCGTGATCCTGATCGAGCACCACATGGATTTCCTCAACGAGCTGGTCGACCGCGTGGTCGTTCTGGACAGCGGGCGGGTCATCTATCAGGGCGGCATGGCCGGCATGTACCGTGACCCGGCGGTGGTCGCCGCCTATCTCGGCACCGAAACCCACCCGGGGGAGGCCATCCATGCCTGACCAGATCAATCCTGCGAGGGGCCTCGAAATCCACGGGCTGGAGGTCCGCTACGGACCGGTGGAGGCGGTGCGCGGCGTCACGCTGCGGGCCGAGCCGGGGACCATCACCGCCATCCTGGGCGCCAATGGGGCCGGCAAATCCTCGCTGATGAAGGCGATTTCCGGCTTGGTCCCGGCGACGGCTGGGCGCATCACGCTGGACGGCGACGACATCACGCGGCTGGCCCCGCACGAGCGGGCGCGGCGCGGCCTGTCGCACGCGCTGGAGGGGCGTCGGCTGTTCCACCGCATGACGGTGGAGGAGAATCTGAAGGTCGCCTGGGACTTCCGCAACCGCGGCGGCAACTTTCGCGCGGTGGCCGACCGCGTCTACGAGCAGTTCCCGATGCTGGCGCCGCGGCGGCAGACTCCGGCGGGCATGCTGTCGGGCGGCCAGCAGCAGATGGTGATCCTGTCGGCGGCGCTGATCCACGAGCCACGCTACCTGCTGCTCGACGAGCCGTCGCTCGGGCTGGCGCCGGTGATCGTGCAGCAGATCTTCGGCTTCATCGAGTCCGTCTGCCGCGAGCGCGGCACCACCATCCTGCTGTGCGAGCAGGTGGCGGCCATCGCCCTGCGCGTCGCCCATTCCGGCTGCGTGCTGCGGCGCGGGCAGGTGGTGCGCGGCGGTCCGGCGGCGGAGCTGGCCGCCGATCCGGCGCTGTCGGCGGCGTATCTGGGCGGGTGAGTGGGTGCTGCGCTTGCCCCCACCCCGGCCCTCCCCCGCTGACGCAGGGGAGGGAGAATGGTCCCCTCCCCTGCGTCAGCGGGGGAGGGCCGGGGTGGGGGCACGCGTGTCCAGACAAGAACGGGAGGGAACCACTATGCAGTCGGGTGTCTATGAGTTCCTGGCGCAGGACCGCGTCATCTACGGCCGCCCGGCGGCGGAGGCGGTGGCGGAAACCGTCGCCAAGCTGGGAAAACAGCGCGCGCTGATCGTGGCAAGCCGGACGCTGAGCCGAGGCACAGGCGTCGTCGCCGCCATCCGCGACGCGCTGGGCGCGCGTTGCGCCGGGGTCTTCGACTCCTGCGTCGAGCATGTGCCGCGCGCCTCCGTCCTGGCGCTGGCCGAGGAGGTGCGGCGGCTGGAGCCGGACCTGATCGTCACGGTCGGCGGCGGCACGCCGATGGACACGGTGAAGGTCGCCCTGGTCGCGCTGGCCGAGGGCATCACCGACACCGCTGGCTTCGACGCCGTGCGCATCCGCGTCGCCGAGGACGGGACCCGCATCGTCCCGGCGGTGAAGGACCCGCCGCTGCGCCAGATCATCGTGCCGACCACCCTGTCGGGTGCCGAATTCTCCAACCTGGGCGGCGCCACCGACCCCGACCGCCGGGTCAAGGACCTTTACACCGGGCGGTACATCGGCGGGCAGGTGGTCATCCTCGACCCCGCCGTGACCGTCCACACGCCGGAGCGGCTGTGGCTGTCCACCGGCATCCGCGCCGTCGACCACGCGGTGGAGACGGTCTGTTCGCGCAAGCCCCAGCCCTTCACCGACGCGACCTGCCTGCACGGGCTGGCGATGCTGGCGCGCTCCCTCCCCGCCAACCGGGAGAGGCCGGACGATCTCGACGCGCGGCTGGAAAGCCAGCTCGGCGTCTGGCTGGCCTCGACCGGCCTGGGTCGGGTGGAGTGGGGGGCCAGCCACGGCATCGGCCATCAGCTCGGCGCCGTCGCCAACGTGCCACACGGCCATTGCTCCTGCGTCATGCTGCCCAGCGTACTGCGCTGGAACCACCCGGTGAACGCCGACCGCCAACGGCTGGTGGCGCAGGCTCTGGGGCGGCAGGACGGCGACGCGGCGGCGGCGGTCGCCGATCTGGTGCGCGCCCTGGGACAGCCCGACAGCCTGCGGGCGGTCGGCGTGACGCGCGACCATTTCGCGGCCATCGCCGCCGGGGCCATGCAGAACATGATGGTCCGCAGCAACCCGCGCCCGGTCACCAAGGAGGACGATGTCCGGGAGATCCTCGAACTGGCCTGGTGATCCGCAGGCGCCACCACTCTGCGCCGCCACTCTGCAGCCCGAACGGCCCCGCCCCTCCCGGCGGGACCGTTTTGCGTTCGGGATGCGGAGGGGAGCAGCCGTGCAAAATGACTATGGGGGTATGCATTTCAAACAATGCCAAGGGCAGATAATTCGTTTGACCAACAATATCTGCGCACTCATAATCTTTATAGAAAATAAAATTCTCAATAGAGAACGGAGAGCGCGCCATGCTCACCGACGACCAGGACCGGGAGTCCTTCACCCTTTCAACGGCGTTCAACGCCGGCAAGCCGGTCGGCGCGGTGGTCAGCGCCTTCGCGATCCTGCGTTATCTGGCGGCGCAGGACGGGGCGGTGTCGAGCGCCCAGGTCGCCCGCGCGCTCGGCCTCAACCCGAGCACCTGCTTCAACATCCTGAAGACCCTGGCCGCCGAGCGAGTGGTCCAGTTCGAGGAGGTCGGCAAGGCCTACCGGCTGGGCGCCGGGCTGCTGGAGCTGGCGGGCAGCGCGCTCGATCAGGTCGGCTACACCCGGCTGCTCCATCCGGAGCTGGAACGGCTGGCCGCCGCGTGGCAGACGCCGATGACGGCGTGGCTGCGGGTCAGCGACCACCGCGTCATGCTGGTGGATCAGGCGGTGTCCAGTTCGGCCATCCAGATTCACATGCGGATCGGCCACCGGCTGCCGCTGCTGGTCGGCGCGCTCGGCCGCTGCATGGCGGCACACGCCGGCCTGCCGGTGGAGGAGATGCGGCGGCAATACGCCGCCGTCCGCCAGGACAACCCGCCGCCCTTCGAGCAATTCCTGGCCGAGGTGGAGGAGGCGCGGGCCGCCGGCTACGCGGTGGACCGCGACGGCTTCACGCGCGGCGTGACGACGGTGTCCAGCCCGATCCTCGACGCCGAGGGCCGGCCCTTCCTGGCCCTGTCGGCGGTCGGGCTGACCGCTCAGTTCTCCGACGAGCGGGCCGCGGCCATGGCCGGCGACCTGCGCGACACCACGCGGCGCATCGGGCGGCTGCTCGCCGGACCGGGCCGGGCCGCCGCCCCCCTTTCCCCACGGGAGACCACGCGCTGACCCCGGTGATCTCCGGAGCTGCCGACACCGCCGTCGGACGGCTGGACGGTAGCGGTTGCATGGCGCTCCACGCCGAAGCGGCGTCCGCGGCGCTGGCCGACGCCGGCCTGCGGGCGGACGAGGTGGACGGCGTGCTCTGCGCCTATTCGCTGGCCGAGCCGCATCTGATGCTGTCGTCGGTCTTCAACGAGTATTTCGGCATCGCGCCGTCCTACAGCGCCGCCGTCCAGGCCGGCGGGGCGACCGCCTGCGCGCTGGTGATGCAGGCGGCGGCGCTGGTGCGGGCGGGCATCTGCCGCAACGTCCTGGCCGTCTGCGCCGACAACCGCCTGACCGGGCTGGGGCGCAGCGGCGCCGTCGCCGCGCTGGCCGAGGTCGGCCACCCGCAGTTCGAGCGCCCCTACGGCATGTCGATCCCCGCGGCCTACGCGCTGGTCGCCCGGCGCTGCATGTTCGAGCGCGGCGTCACGGCGGAGCATCTCGCCGCCATCTCCGTTACCCAGCGCGGTCACGCGCGCCGCCACCCCAAGGCCCAGGCCCGCGACCCGCTGACCATGGAGCAGGCGCTGTCCGCCCGCATGATCGCCGACCCGCTGCGGCTGTACGACTGCTGCCTCGTCTCGGACGGTGGCGCCGCCCTGGTGATCAGCGCCGCCGACGCGGCGGCCGATCATACGGACCGCGCGGTGTCGATCCTCGGCTACGGCCAGATGAACACGCACGAGCACGCCTTCGCCATGCCCTCGCTGACCGATTTCGGTTGCCGGCAGTCGGCGGCGCAGGCCTTCGCCATGGCCGGGCTGACCCCGGCGGACATCGACGTGGCCGAGATCTACGACAGCTTCACCATCACCCTGCTGGCCGAGCTGGAATCCATCGGCTTCTTCCCGAAGGGGGAGGCCGGTCCGGCGATCCTCGACGGCGCTCTGGAGCTGGACGGGGTCCTGCCCTGCAACACCCACGGCGGGCTGCTGTCCTACGGCCATTCGGGGGCGGCGGGCGGCATGTTCCACATCGTCGAGGCGGTGCGGCAATTGCGCGGCGAGGCCGAGGCCCGGCAGGTGGCGGGGGCGGAAACCGCCTTCGTCCATGGCGACGGCGGCATCCTGTCCGCCCACTGCTCGCTGATCCTGGGGAGGGCCTGACGATGACCGCGACCGATCCATCAGCCAAAGATCCAATGGCCGCAAAGCCCGTTCCGCTGGTCACCGCCGACACCCGCACCTTCTGGGACGCCTGCGCGGAGGGGGCGCTGACCTTTCAGCGCTGCGCCGCCTGCGGCCACGTCCAGTTTCCGCCGCGGCCCTTCTGCACCGCGTGCCGGGCCGCAGGGCCGGGGACGGAGCGGTCCGCCGGGCTCGGCACCATCCACAGCTTCACCATCGTCCACCGGGCGCCGACCGCGGCCTTCAAGGCGGACACGCCCTACGTCCTGGCGCTGGTCGACTTCGACGAGGGCTTCCGCCTGATGGTCAATCTGCGCGGTGGACCGCCGTCGGACGCCCGCATCGGCTTGCGCGTCCGCGTCCTGTTCGAGCCGCTGGCCGGCGGCGGCGCGCTGCCGCAGGTCCGGCCCCTGGTGGAGTGAACCCAACCCTTCGGGAGGGACCATCCATGCATCTGTTCGACACGCTCCGGGAGGGCGCCGCCTTCGGCGCCGAGGAGCTTCACCTGTCCGACGCGCTGATGGAGCGCTGGACCAGCCTCTACCCCGACGACCCGCCGGACGGGCGGATGCCCGCCGGGATGATCGCGGTGGCGACCATGCGGGCCTATTCCAGCCTCGTCGTGCCGCGCCCGCCGGGGAACATCCACGGCTCCCAGCGTTACGAGATGCTGCGCCGCCCGGCGGTCGGGGAGCGCTTGACCACCCGCATCGCCTGCGCCGGAAAGGAGCTGAAGCGCGACCGCCGCTGGGTCCATTTCGACACCGAGACCGTAGGGGAAGACGGGACCCCCTGTTTCCGCGGCCGCATGACCATCCTGTGGGCGGCCTGACCATGGCGGACGGGACGACCACCATCGACCGCCTGACCCCGGTCACCAAGCGGATCGACCGCGCGGCGATCCGGCTCTACGCCGAGCTGACCGACGATTTCAACCCGATCCACGTCGATCCCGACTTCGCGGCGACGACGCCGATGAAGGGCATCATCGCCCACGGCCTGCTGTCGGTGAACCTGCTCTGGCAGGCGGTCCGCCGCAGCCTGGGCGAGGCGGCGGTGTCCGACGCGACGCTCGACATCCGCTTCCTGCGCCCGGTGCGCGAGGACGACGTGGTGACCGCGGGCGGCCAGCGCCGCGCCGACGGCGACGGCTACGACGTCTGGATCGACAACCAGCATGGGGAAACGGTGATCGCCGGACGCATGCTGCACGGGGCGGGGAGGGCGGCGTCATGACCGGCACGCTTCTCGTCCGCGACGACGGCGACCTGCGGCGCATCACCCTGAACCGCCCCGCGAAGATCAACGCGCTCGACACCGCGACCCTGCGGGCGCTGGCCGAGGCCGTGGACGGCGCTCCCGCCGCCGGAATAGCGCTGGTGGCGATCGATGGCGCCGGGCCGCGCGGCTTCTGCGCCGGTGGCGATGTGGCCGAGATGAGCCGCGGTGCCGAGACCTTCGCCGCCCAGGAGGAGGCGCTGCGGGCGGCGATGCAGGCGCTGCACGGCTCGGCGGTTCCGGTGATCAGCGTGATCCACGGCCGGACGCTGGGGGCCGGCTGCATCGTGGCGTGCCTCAGCGACCTCGTGCTGGGGGCCGACGATGTGCAGTTCGGCTTTCCCGAGATGCGCTTCGGCCTCTACCCGGCCTTCGTCCACGCCGCCCTGACGGAACGGCTGCCGGCGGCGCTGGCCTTCCAGATCCTGGCGGGGGGCCGAATGATGGACGCGGCGCAGGCCTACGGCTTCGGCTTCCTGACGGAGATCCTGCCCGCCGACGGCTTCGCCGAGACGGCGGAGGCGCGCATCGCCTACTACCGCGACCGGCTGGACGCCCTGGCGGCGGGCCGGCGCATCCTGCGGATGGAGAACCGCCCGTCGATGGCGGAGAAGACCGCGCGGCTGGCCCCGCTGCTGGCCGAGAACCACGCGGCGCCGTCCGTCCGGCGGCTGCTGTCCGGGCTGTCTTTTGCCCGCTGATTTCTTTCGAAACGGCAACGAGTCCCGCCAACGGGACCGCGTCACCCCCGAACAACGGATTCCTGGGAGGGAACGATGTCGAAACGCACCCTGTTCGCCGCGCTCGTGCTGACCAGCGCGCTCACCGGCGGCGCCGCCCTGGCCGCCGATCCGGCGGTCTACAAGATCGGCGGCATCTTCGCGATGACCGGCGCCTCGCCCCATTACGGCAAGGTGATGAGCGCCGGGGCGCAGCTCGCGGTGGACGAGATCAACGCCCAGGGGGGCATCGACGGCGTCAAGCTGCAGCTGGTCATCGAGGACCACAAGAGCGGCAGCGCCCAGGCCGCGGTCGCCGGCATGAACCGGCTGATCGACGTCGAGGGGGTGAAGGCGGTGCTGCCCTCCTTCTCCACGGTGACGCTGGCCACCATGCCCATCGGCGACCAGAAGAAGGTGATGATGATCAACGGCGGCGGGGTCAGCGCCCAGACGGTCGGCACCTCTCCCTACATGTTCAACATCCGCTCCATGGCGTCGGATCTGGCTGCCGGCATCGCCCATCGCGCGGCGGAGCAGGGGGCCAAGAAGCTCGCCCAGATCGCCATCAAGTCGGAGTTCGGCGACGCCACCATCGCCGCCACCACCAAAGCGTGGGAGGGCATGGGGCTGAAGATGGTCGCCGCCGAGCAGTTCCAGGCCGACGCCGCCAACATCGACACCCAGGTCGCCAAGCTGCGCGCCTCCCAGCCCGACGCCATCGCCAACTGGCCGACCACGCCGCAGGCCGGGCTGGCGGTGAAGCGCATGCGCGAACTGGGCATGAAGCAGCCGGTCTACTGCATGGAATGGACCGCCGAGGACACCAAGGTCGCCGGCAAGCACGCCGAGGGGGTGGAGGTCGTCACCGACTACTTCGCCGCCACCGACGAGAATCCCTGGTCCAAGCGCTTCGCCGACGCCTACAAGGCGAAGTTCGGCGAGATGCCGGACTTCTACGCCGCCAACTATTACGAGGGCGTCTACGTCATCGCCGAGCTGATCCGGCGGGCGAAGGCCAAGGGCGGCGATTATTACAGCGGCGAGCGTCTGGTGCAGGCGCTGTGGGAGAATCCGACCTTCGACAGCGTCTACGGCAAGACGCTGACCTTCCGCAAGAACGGCGTGGCGCAGAAGCCGGTGGCGGTGTTCCGCCTGGAGAACGGCGAACAGAAGTTCGTGAAGTTCACCTCAGGCGAATGATCGCGGTTCCAATGCAGTAGACCCTCTCCCCTTCGCTCACGCGCAAACGAAGTTTGCGCTGACGCGACAGGCGGACCTTCGGTCCGCCGAAAGCGGGGAGAGGGGAGGGTGAGGGGGTTGCGCTTTTGCCGGACGCTCCGACACGCGCATCCCCCTCACCCCAACCCTCTCCCCGGAGGGGAGAGGGGGACATAGACAGGAGCGCCATTCCATGGATCTGCTCATCCAACTGGCCCTGAACGGTCTGTTCAACGGCGCGCATTTCGCCCTGCTGGCGATGGGTTTCGCGTTGATCTTCGGGACGACCGGCGTCGTGCATTTCGCCTACGGGCCGGTCTATGCGGTCGGCGCCTACGCCATCTGGGCGCTGGCGGCGCTGGTCGGGCTGCCCTTCTGGGCGGCGGTGCTGGTGGGCGTCGCCTTCACCGCGGCGCTCGGCGTCGGCTGCTACCTGTTCATCTACCGCCCGTTCGAGATCAGCGGCAGCCCGCCCTTTGTCGTTCTGGTCGCCTCGCTCGGTCTGTTCATCGTCATGAAGAACCTGATCGGCATCGTCTTCGGCACCGGCGTCAAGACGGTGGACAGCGTCGCCTACAACGTGCATTTCGTCGGCAACGCCTTCTTCACCACGGTGCAGGTGGGACAGGTGGCGGCGGCGCTGCTGGTCGGTTGCGGCATCGCGCTGTTCCTGCGGGCCAGCCGCTACGGCAAGGCCATCCGCGCCATGGCCGACAACCGCGAGATGGCCACGGTCATCGGCATCGACACCACGCGGCTGTCCATCCTGGTCTTCGCGCTGGGCTCGGCGGTGTCGGCAGTGGCCGGGGCGCTGGTCCTGCTGCGCGACGGGCTGAACCCCAACATGGGCTTCGGCGCGGTGTTCGTCGCCTTCGTCGCGGTGATCGTCGGCGGGGTGGGATCGCTGCGCGGGGCGGTCATCGCCGCTTTCCTGCTGGCCTTCGTGCAGAGTCTGGGCATGTGGCAGATCCCCACCGAGTGGCAGAACACCATCGTCTTCGTGGTGCTGTTCGGGTTCCTGCTCGCCCGCCCCTCCGGCATCGTCCGCCGGGCGTGAGGAGAGGGACACAGCCATGGAATATCTCGCCCACATCCTCGTCATGGTCTGCCTCTACGGCATCCTGGCGACCTCCTTCAACCTGCTGATCGGCTTCGGCGGCATCTTCGCCCTGGCGCACGCCACCTTCTATGCCAGCGGGGCCTACGCCGCCGGCATACTGGCGACGAAGCTCGGCATCGGTTTTCCCCTGACCCTGCTGGTCGGGGTGGTGGTGACCGCCGGCATCGGCCTGCTGGTCGCCTTTCCCGCCATGCGGGTGGGCAGCCACTATCTGGTCGTCATCACACTGGCGCTGCAGGCCATCACCATCGACGTGCTGATGAACAGCAAGCCGGTGACCGGCGGGCCGGACGGCATCGCCGGCATTCCCCCGGTGTCGCTGTTCGGCACGGCGCTGACCAGCCCGGTGACCTTCCTGCCGCTGGCCGCGGTGATGGCGGCGCTGTGCTGCGCGGTCGCCTGGAGGCTTGGCGCCTCACCCTTCGGACGCTCCCTGCGCGCCATGCGGGAGAACGAGGCGGCGGCCCAGGCGGTCGGCAAGAACCTCGTCCGGATGAAGCTGGTGGTCTTCGCGATGTCGGCGGGGCTGGCCTCGGTCGCAGGATCTCTGGTCGCCCACTACATCGCCTTCGTCAATCCGGAATCCTTCACCATCGAGGAGACCATCCTCATCCTCGCCATGGTGATCCTGGGCGGCATGGGCAATTTGTGGGGCTCGCTGGCCGGGGCGGCGATCCTGGTGCTGCTGCCGGAGGGGCTGAAGTTCGTTCATGTGCCGGGCGACATCGCCGACATGGTGCGGCAGGTGATCTACGGCGTCGTGCTGATCGTCATCCTGCGCCTGCGCCCGGAGGGGCTGTTCCCCGAGACGGTGTTCCGCACCCCGACCGGGGCCGCGCGGTCCAGCGTTCCCGCCAACGGCCCACTCATGGGCGCGCTGGAGCGCGCTGGTGGCACGCCGGGGGAGGTGGTGGTCTCCGCGACCTCGCTGTCCAAGCATTTTGGCGGCATCCAGGCGGTCAAGGACCTGACCATCGACCTGAAGCGCGGCGAGATCGTCGGGCTGATCGGTCCTAACGGCGCCGGCAAGACGACCGCCTTCAACCTGCTGTCCGGCTTCCTGCGCCCGACCGGCGGCACCATCCTATACCGGGGCCGCGACGTGACGACGCTGAAGCCGCACGAGGTGGTGGCCGCCGGGCTGGCCCGCTCCTTCCAGGACCTGAAACTCTTCACCAAGCTGACGGTGGTGGAGAACATCCTGGTCTCGCTGCCCGCGCAGCCGGGCGACCGCCCGCTGGACGTCTACTTCCGCCCCGGCCTCGTCCGCCGGGCCGACCGCGAGAACGTCGCCCGCGCGCTGGAGATCGCCTCCTTCGTCGGACTGCTCGCCAAGGCCGACGAGACCGCCGCCAACCTGTCCTACGCCGAGGAGAAGCTGCTGGTCATCGCCCGGCTGTTGGCGACCGGGGCCGACGTGCTGCTGCTCGACGAGCCGCTGTCCGGTCTCGACACCGTGACGGTGGAGCGCATCTGCGGGGTGATCCGCGACCTCGCCCGCGCCAACAAGGCCGTCTGCATCATCGAGCACAATCTGGAGGTCATCCGCGGCGTCTGCGACGAGATCGTCTTCATCGACGAGGGCCGCGTGCTGACCAAGGGACCGCCGGACACGCTGATGCGCGACCGCGAACTGGCCGAGAGGTATTTCGGATGACCGAGATTCACACCATGCCGATCGCCGAACCCATCCTGGAGGTGCGCGGCCTCAGCGCCGGCTATGGCAAGCGGGCGGTGGTCCACGAGGTGGACCTGACCGTGCGGGCCGGCGAAATTCGCGTGCTGCTGGGCCACAACGGGGCCGGCAAGACGACGCTGGTGCGCTCCGTCTTCGGGTTGCTGCGGCCGTCCGCCGGGACCGTCCGCTACCGGGGGGAGGACATCACCCGGCGGCGCTGCGCCGACAACGTGAAGGCGGGGATCGCGCTGGTCCCGCAGGGGCACGGCATCTTCCGCAGCCTGACCGTGCGCGAGAATTTGGAGCTTGGCGCCTATACGGCGCAGGACCCGGCGGAAATCCGGGCGAACCGCGACGCGGTGATGGACCTGTTCCCGATCCTGCGCGAACGCGCCGGCCAGATCGCCGGCACCATGTCGGGCGGGCAGCAGCAGATGCTGGCGATGGGCATGGCGCTGATGCACCGGCCCGACGTGATGATCCTCGACGAACCGTCGATCGGCCTCGCCCCCAACCTCGTCCAGCGCGTCATGGAGGCCATCGCCGAGGTCAACCGGGCGCTGCGCATGGCCGTGCTGATGGTCGAGCAGAACGTCGTCCACGCCCTGCCCATCGCGCAGAGCGTCACCGTGCTGCGCACCGGCCGCAAGATTTACGAGGGCCCGCCCGAGCCGCTGGGCGACCGCCAATACCTGATGACCCTTTTCTGAAGAATTCCGCACAGAAGGACGAAATCATGGCCCGTCAGAAGATGCTGATCGTGGGTGCGCTGGGGACCGTCGGCCGCCCGATGCTGGAGCATTTCGAAGCCTCCCCGGAGTGGGACGTCTGCGGCGTGTCGCGCCGCACCCCGGATTTCGAGACCACCGCCGAATGGGCCGCCGTCGATCTGCGCGACCCCGACGATTGCCGCAAGCTGCGCGAGATCAAGGGCGTCACCAACATTTGCTACACCGCCGTCTACGAGAAGCCCGACGTGACGCGCGGCTGGTCGGAATGGGATCATGTCGAGACCAACCTCGCCATGCTGAAGAACGTGGTGGAGAATGTCGAGGCGGTGTCGCCCAACCTGCGTCATATCACGCTGCTGCAGGGCACCAAGGCCTATGGCGGCCATCTCGGCCCCTTCCGCCAGCCGGCGCGCGAGAGCGACCAGCGCTACATGCGCCCGAATTTCTACTACGACCAGCAGGACTGGATCAGCGAACGGCAGCAGGGCAAGGAATGGAGCTGGAGCGTGCTGCGCCCGCAGATCGTCTGCGGCCTCGCGGTCGGCAGCCCGCTGAACATCATCACCGCCATCGGCGTCTTCGCCGCGGTGTCGCGCGAATACGGCCTGCCGCTGCGCTTCCCCGGAGGCGCGTCGCGCATCGGCGAGGCAACCGACGCCCGGCTGATCGCAAAGGCTGCCGAATGGGCCGGCACCAGCCCGCAATGCGCCAACCAGGTCTTCAACATCGCCAACGGCGACGTCTATGTCTGGGAGAACGTGTTCCCCAAGGTGGCGGAGCTGTTCCGCATGGAGCTGGAGCCGGCGCAGCCCTTCTCGCTGGCCCGCATCATGCCGCAGAACGAGCCGATCTGGGACCGCGTCGTCGCGAAGCACGGTCTCAAGCCCTACAAATACACCGAGGTCGTGCCGTCCTGGCAGTTCGCCGACTTCCTGTTCGGCTACGGCCAGCGCCCCAACCCGCACCACATGAGCACGATCAAGGCCCGCAAGCTGGGCTTCCACGACTGCGTGGACAGCGAGGAGATGTTCGTCGAGCTCCTCCAGGAACTCCAGAAGCGCCGCATCCTGCCGGAATGAGAGAGGCCCGCCGCATGACCATCACGCGCAAAATCCACGGCGTTCCGGTGCAATGGGAAACCCTGCCGGCGCTGGTCGCCGCTCGCGCGGCGCAGCACGGGGACGCGCCCCGGCTGACCGTCGCCGGACGGGCGATGAGCTACCGGGAGCTGGACGGGGAGTCCAGCCGCGTGGCCGCCAACCTGCACCGGCTGGGGGTGCGCCGGGGCGACCGGGTCGCCTGCTTCCTGCGCAACGCGCCGGAGCATCTGCTGACCTGGGTCGCCGCCGGCAAGCTGGGGGCAATCTGGGTGCCGCTGAACGCGGGTCTGGTGGGGGAGGATCTCGTCCACACCCTGACCAACGCCACGCCCACCGTCCTGGTGGTGGATGGGGAACTGGCGGAGCGGGTCGAGGCGGTCGCGGACCGGCTGCCCCGCATGCGCGTCTACACGGTGGAGGACGGCGAGGAGAGGGGAGGCGGTCGCTTCCCGCCCTTCGCCGAGCTACTGGAGCCGGGGCATCCGCTGCCGGTGGTGGCGGTGTCCGGCGGCGATCCGGCGGTCATCATCTACACCGGCGGCACCACCGGCCTGCCCAAGGGCGCCCTGCTGCCGCATTTCGCCTGGATCGCGGCGGGGATGCGCTACGTCGAGGCGTTCGAGACGCGGCCGGACGACGTCCATTACTCGATCCTGACGCTGTTCCACGTCGACGGCCTGATGCTCGGCGTGATGGGGCCGATGGTCGCCGACATCCCCGCGGTGATCGACCGCCGTTTCAGCGGCAGCAACTTCTGGTCGCGGGCGCGGGAGAGCGGGGCGACCATCGTCGATCTCATCGGCACCATGATCACCGTGCTGGCCGAACAGCCGGAGAGCCCGGCCGACCGGGACCACCGGGTGCGCGTCTCGCTGGGGGTGACGGGCCAGATCCCGCCCGCCGTGGCCGACCGTTTCGTGGAGCGGTTCGGCGTCGGCTTCGTCAACGTCTACTCGCTGACCGAGACCGGCGGCGTGCTGATCGTCAACAACCGGATGGACTCGCCGAAGCCGCGCGCCAACGGACTGACCCACGGCTGGGCGGAGGTGACCATCCTGGACGAGGACGACCAGCCGGTGCCGCCGGGCGTCACCGGCCAGATCGCCCTGCGCCCCCGTTACCCGCACATCTTCATGTCGGGCTATTTCAACGCGCCGGAACGCACGCTGGAATGCCTGTCGAATTTGTGGCTGCACACCGGGGACCTCGGCCATCTGGACGCGGACGGCTATCTGCATTTCACGGGCCGTCAGGCCCATTGGCTGCGCCGCCGCGGCGAGAACGTCTCGGCCTATGAGGTGGAAAGCGTGCTCAGCCAGTGTCCGGGTGTGCGCGAGGTCGTGGTGGTCGGCACGCCGTCCGAGAAGGGGGAAGAGGACGTGAAGGCCTTCGTCATCCGCGAACCGGGCAGCGGCGTGGAGCCGGCCGCCATCGCCGCGTGGTGCGAGGGCCGCATGGCCGCCTTCAAGATCCCCCGCTTCATCGCCTTCGTGGAGAGCTTCCCCCGCTCCGTGACGAAGCGCGAAGTGGAGCGTCACAAGCTGCGCGCGTTGCCGAACGACGGAATCTGGGACCGCGAGGCGGTGACCTCGGGGCCAGGTCCTATCTCTAAAGTTCCGGTCGCCAAAGGCCCCGTCGTCAACGGGCTGGCGGGTTAGCAGGACGAGGCCACCGTCTTGTGATGGGCTTGGCGCGCTTCGGGAAGCGGGGTCTGCACCGATCCACCGATGTGGGGCCCCAGCCGGTCAAGCGGGTGCCTCGGTGGATCGCACGTCCTGCCTTGCAGCCCGCCGCATCGCCTGGGGCGGCTGGCCGAAGGCGCGCAGAAAGGCGCGCCGCATGCGCTCCGGATCGGCAAAGCCGCTCTCGCGGGCGATGACCTCGACCGGGTGCCGCGTCTGCTCCAGCATCAGACGCGCGCTTTCCAGCCGCAATTGCTCCACCGCCTTGGCCGGGGACTGCCCGGTCTCGGCGCGGAAGGCGCGGCTGAACTGACGGGGGCTCAAGGCGGCGGCCCCCGCCAACTCCTCCACCGACAGCGGATTCTTCAGGTTCTGCCGCGCGTAGGTCAGCGCCGCCTCGATGCGGTCGGACTTCGCCGCCATCTCCAGCAGCTCCGAATGCTGGGTCTGGCCGCCGCCGCGGCGATGATACATGACCAGCTTGCGGGCGACCGACCTCGCAATATCGTTGCCGAGATCCTTCTCCACCATCGCCAGAGCCAGATCGACGCCCGCGGTCATGCCGGCGGAACTCCAGACCGGCCCATCGATGATGAAGATGCGGTCCTCCTCCACCTGGATGGCCGGAAACCGCGTCCCCAACTCGCGCGCCAGAAGCCAGTGGGTGGTGGCGCGCCGCCCGTTCAGCACACCGGATTCGGCGAGCACGAACGCGCCGGTGCAGATCGCGCCCAGGCGCCGCACGGCGGGCAGGCGGCCGGAGATCCAGGCGCGCAGCCCGTCACTCGGCCGGGGCACCTCCACACCGCCGCCCACCAGCACCGTGTCGAAGTCCTGTCCGGCGAAGGACTCGCTGTCCACCGCCATTCCGGTGGAACTGCGCACCGCCCCTCCATGCTCCGAGACGGTGACCAGTTCATAGATCTGTTCGCCCGCACAGATGTTGGCGAACTCGAACACCGAACCCGCGGCCAGGCTCATCATCTGGAAGCCCGGGTAGATGACGAAGCCGATGCGCATAGCGGAATCCTCTCGCGGCTGAAAAGGAGGGATATACGACATTCAGGCCAAGCGCCAAGTGTTTTAAACATGTCCTCACCCCGGGCGGCAACGACGCGGCCCGCAGACAGGACACAGACCCATGAGCCTTTCCCCTCTCGGCACCGCGCTCGTCACCGGCGCGTCCTCCGGCATCGGCGCAATCTACGCCAACCGTCTGGCCGACCGCGGCCACGATCTGATCCTGGTGGCCCGCAACCGTGGCAAGCTCGCCGGCCTCGCGGCGCAGATCGCCGACCGCACCGGCCGCTCCGTCGAGGTCGTCGCCGCCGACCTGGGCGACAAGGCCGACCGGCGCGCGGTGGAGACGGTGCTGGCGACCGACGCCAGCATCACCACGCTGGTCAACAACGCCGGAATCGGCGCGACGGCCCCTCTGCTCTCGGCCGACGTCGATGCCATGGAGCGGATGATCGACCTCGACGTGACGGCGCTGATGCGGCTGACCTACGCGGCCGCGCCGGCCTTCGTGGCGCGCGGACGCGGCACGATTGTCAACATCGCCTCCATCGTCGCGATCGGGCCGGAAATCCTTAACGGCGTCTATGGCGGGGCCAAGGCCTTCGTCCTGGCGCTGACCCAATCGCTGCACCACGAGCTGGCCGCCAAGGGACTGCGGATCCAGGCGGTGCTTCCCGGCGCCACGGCCACCGATTTCTGGGGGACCGCCGGCACGCCGGTGGAGCATCTGCCGGGCGAGATCGTCATGCCCGCCGACGCCATGGTCGATGCGGCGCTGGCCGGGCTCGACGCGGGCGAACTGGTGACCATCCCGGCCCTTCCGGATGCCGCCCAGTGGCACGCCTACGAGGCCGCCCGTCAGGCGATGCTGCCCAACCTGTCCCGCAGCGAACCCGCCGCGCGCTACCGCGTCGCGCCGTTCTCCGCCTGACCCCCTGCCGCCGTCCGAGGGCGGTCGGCTCGCTGCTGCCGCCCGCCTTCCTGACGTTCGGCACCTTCACCGGCCTGTCGGAGCCGATCGCCCTCGCGCTCAATCGTCACGCCGTCCGGTGATCATCCTCCCAAGGGAAGGTCAGAGACCACGGCGCGCCAGCGCCCCCTGCGGACGGTCGACGCCACGGGGTGCCGCACGGAGGCGGCGCCAGGCCAACAGCGCGAACAGGGCGCCGGTCGCCAGGGCGGACAGGTCGATGCCGGCCACACCCCACAGCCCGCGCGCAAGCGTCACCCCGAGATGGGCCTCGCTGGTCAGGGCATTCATCAGCGGCAGAGCGGTCCACAGCAGAGCCGCCGTCGCCAGCTGCTCGCCCCAGGCCCGCTGGGCACCGCGCAGCGCCGGGTGCAGGGCCGCCAGAAACCACGCGGCGAAGAAAGCGACGGCCTCCAAGGTCTCCCGACCGGCCAGACCAGCGGGCAGCAGCCGGTTGGCCCAGAAATAGGCGGCGATGGCGATGGGCAGCCCGACCATCACCGCCAGATTGGCGCCGTCGGCCAGCCGCAGGCCGAAGGACGGGGTGGCCTCCCGCTTGCGCCGCTTGATGATCCAGTAGACCTGCCCGGTGCCGATCATCGCGGTGCCGGCCAGCCCGCACAGGATCATCGCCAGCCGCAGCGGCGTGTCGGCGAAGCGCATCATGTGCAGGCCGTAGGCGCCGGCCCGCGTCGCGGCGGCCCCGCCCGTCCCCTCCCAGACCGTGCGCACCGCGCCGGTCGTGCCGTCGAACAGGATGGCTTCCGCCGTGATCACCACCCGGTCGGAGTCGGTGCGCTTGAGAAGGATGGTGGCGGCGTCGTCGCCCGGGTTGTCGATGACGATCCATCCCGGCCGCCCACCGTCCCACTGCCGCTCCGCCTCCGCCAGCAGCGGCGCGATGGCGGTCAGGGGGGCGGCCCGTCCCGCGGGGGCCGGCGGCACCGGTTCGGCGTAAACGGCGGTGTTGAATGCGGCCGGCCGGTCACCGAAGGCCGCCTGCAGGCCCCAGGGCATGTAGAGTATCATCAACGGCACCAGCCCGGTCACGGTGATCAGCGCGTGGTAGGGAAGCACGATGATGCCCAGGGCGTTGTGCACGTCCATCCACAGCCGCGTGCGCGAGCGGTTGGGGCGGAAGGCGAAGAAATCCCAGAAGACCCGCCGGTGGATCACGAAGCCGGTGATCAGCGCCACCAGCAGGGCCACCCCGGCGGCGCCGATCAGATAGCGCCCGACCAGGCCGGGAACGCGCAGGTCGAAGTGGAAGTAATAGAGGAAATCGCCGCCGAAGGTCGCCCGCGCCTGCAAGGGGCGCCCGTCCGCCGGCTCCAGCGCCAGCTTGCGGAAGGCAGGCTGTATCCCCGGCGGGTTGTAGACATAGACCTGGGTCGCGGTCCGCCGCTCGTCCGGCAGCGTGATCAGCCAGCGGCGGGCCTGCGGAGCCTCGCGCGACAGGGTGGTGATCGCCGCCGCCGCCGCGTCGGGGCTGTTGGTCGCTTCGACCCGCTCGGGCTGCATCCAGCGGGTGATCTCGAAGCGGGCATAAGCGGTGGTTCCGGTCAGGAAGACGCAGAACAGCAGCCAGCCGACCACCAGCCCGCCCCAATTGTGCAGCCACGTCATCGACAGGCGAAAACTGCCGTTCATACCCCGGTTCCCGTCATGCTTTTCAACAGTGAGACCGCCGCCCAGAGTGCCGCCGTCAGGCCGGCGGTCCAGGCAAGGGCGCGCAGGGCGCTGGCCGCGGCGAACACCATCACCACGGTCAGGACGCAGGGCAGCAGCGCCGCCATGGTGGCGGTCAGCACCGCCTCCGCCCGGTCCTGCACGGCCGGCAGCGCCAGGGACAGCGCCGCCGCCGTTCCCGCCGCCAGGGCGTAGCCGCCGCCGACGGCGGTCACGACCCGCAGCGCGATCTCGGTCTTTCGCGTCACCAGGAATACTTCAGCGAGCCGATCACGGTGCGGCGCAGGCCGTAGTAGCAGTTGGTCGCCCGCGAGCAGGCCGCGACATACTCCTTGTCGAAGAGGTTGCTGGCGTTGATCGCCGCCTGAATGCCCTGAAGCTGCGGGTTCAGATAGGACAGGTCGTAGCGCAGGGCGGCGTCGACCAGCGTGTGGGCCGGCACCTTGAAGCTGTTGGCCGGATCGCCGTAGGTGAAGCCGACGTAGCGCAGGCCGAGCCCGCCGCCCAGGCCGGCCAGCGGGCCGTCCTGCACCGTGTAGTCGCCCCAGGCCGAGGCCGAATGGGTCGGCACGGCGACCGGCCGCTTGCCGCGGTCGGCGCCGTTGCTCTTCGTCACCTCGGCGTCGAGGAAGGTGTAGCTGGCCACCGCGTTCAGTCCGGCGGCGAGGCTGACACGCGCCTCCGCCTCGAAGCCGCGGGAACGGACCTCGCCGGTCTGGATGTTGTAGTTGGTGTGCAGCGGGTCGGCGGTGGTGACGTTCTGCTGGGTGATGGTGAAGGCCGACAGGGTGAACAGGCTGCCGGAGCCCGGCGGCTCGTATTTCAGACCGGCCTCGTACTGCTGGCCGGTGGTCGGCTCGAACGGGTTGCCGAAGAAATCGCTGCCGGAGGTCGGCTCGAAGGATTCCGAATAGCTGGCGTAGGGCGCCAAGCCATTGTCGAACAGATAGAGTGCGCCGACGCGGCCGGTGAAGGCGTCGTCCTGCTGCGACGTCCGCCCCTGGTTCAGCCGGTTGCGCTGCTGCGTCTCGGCCCAGTCCTTGCGCCCGCCCAGCAGGACGGCGAGCCCGCCCCACTTGATCTGGTCCTGGGCGTAGATGCCGGTCTGGGTGATGCGGGTGGCGGTGCTCTGGTAGATCGGCGGGGTGGCGATCGGCAGCCCGTAGACCGGGTTGAACAGGTCGAGGTTCGGCGCCGCCGCCTGCCCACGCAGCGTGTCGCTCCTCAGCCGCTGGTGGTCGACGCCGGCCAGCATGGTGTGGCGCAGCGGGCCGGTGTCGACGGTCACCTGGAGCTGGTTGTCGATGGTCAGGTCGTGGGCGCGCTCGCGGGCCGAGAAGGTGGTGCGCCGCGTGGTGCGCAGGTCGGGCAGCAGGCCGGACGCGTAGACCTGCTTGAGGTCGAGGTCGTTGTGCAGGTAGCGGGCGTTTTGCCGCACCGTCCAGCGCTCGTCGAACCGGTGTTCGAAGCGATAGCCGACGCTCATGGTCTTGCGGTCCCAGGTGTTGAAGTTGGGATCGCCCGTGAAGAGCTTGGTCGGCAGCGTGCCGTTGGGGTTGGGCAGCACGGTGCCCTGGGCCGGCAGGTAGTTCAGCGGCGAATCGTCGTAATTGTCGCGCTGGTAGAGGCCGATCAGGGTCAGGCTGGTGTCGTCGGTCGGCCGGATGGTCACGGTCGGGGCGGCGGCCAGCCGGCGGCGCTCCGCGATGTCGGTCTGGGTGTCGGTGTCCAGCGCGACGCCGGCGAACCGGTAGGAGAGCCGACCGTCGCCGGTCACGTCGCCGCCGACGTCCAGCGCGGCCTGCTTGCGGCCCTGGTTGCCGGCCTGCAGCAGGATTTCATGCCGAGCGTCGGGGGAGGGCTGCTTGGTCACCATGTTGACCAGACCGCCGGGGCTGGTCTGGCCGAACAGCACCGAGGCCGGGCCCTTCAGCACCTCGACCCGCTCGAACAGGTACGGGTCGATGCCGGAGGTCAGGAAGCCGCTGCCCTTCAGCCGCAGCCCGTCGAGATATTCGTTGAAGGACACGCCGGTGGTGCCGTTGCCGCCGAAGCCGCGCACCGAGATGCCGTCGCCGCCGAAGGAGGAGGAGCCGCCGTTGCGGGCGGTTGTGACGCCGGAGGTGTAGTTCAGGACGTCGGCCAGACTCCGCACCGCCTGGGCGTCCATCTGGTCGCGGGTGACGACGGAGATCGACTGCGGCGTTTCCAGGATCGGCGTGTCGGTCTTGGTGGCGGTGGCGCTCTGGCGGGCGGCGTAGCCCATGACCGGGCCGGTCGCCCGCTCGCGCGTGCCTTCGACGGTCACCGGGTCCAGCACCGTCTCGCCGGTCTGCGGCCGCGACAGCACGGCGCGGCCGGGGCCGGTCATCTGGTACGACACGCCGGTGCCGGACAGCAGGCGGCGCAGCGCCTCGTCGGCGCTCATGGTTCCCGACACGCCGGGCGAGGACAGGCCGCGCGCCACCTCGGCCGGGAAGCCGACCTCCCATCCGCTGACCGTGCTGAAGGCGTTGAGGGCCGTGACCAGCCCCTGCGGGGCGATGTCGAACCGCTGCCCCGCCGTTTGTCCTCCCATCTGACCGGAGGCCTGGGCCACCTGCCCGCCAGCCACCTGCCCGCCGCTCTTCGCCGGCGCCGCCAGGGCGATGCTTCCCGACGCGCCCCCCGCCATGCCCAATCCGGTCACCGCCGACGACAGCAGCACCGCCCGCAGCAGGGCCGTCCCCCGACGCCCCCGTGCACCCTTATCCGTGATCCCCGCACCCATCGTAACGCTTTCCCCATGATCGCGACGTCTCAACCGGCCGGACCGGCGCCGCTAATTGCAATTGCGACGCATTCCTAAAAGCCGTGTCGACCTGACGTTCGGGGATCGCGAAAAGCAGAAATTTTTTTCGGGGCTTGGCGCGGGTGGAGGGGAAAACCGGCGGATCAGGGGCGCGGGCGCAGGATCAGCAGGGCGTCGGACAGCCGCAGGGTCTCGGCCCGCACCAGCCCGGCCAGGGCCGTCGCCGTCCGCACCGGATCGTCCAGCCGGTAATTCCCGGTGATCCGCCGGTCGGCAAGGGAATCGGGAACCACGATCAGGCCCGGATAATAGCGGTCCAGCTCCTCCAGAACCTCGCGCAGGGGGCGGTCCTCGAAGACCAGCCGGCCATCGACCCAGCCGAGCGCCGCCGACAGGTCGGCGGGATGCCCGGCGCCGACTCCCGACGCGGTGACCACCACCTCCTCGCCCGCGCGCAGGCGGACGGCGGGACCGTCGGGACGCGCCACGTCCACGGTGCCGTGGCGCACCGTCACCGTCACCCGGTTGTCCAGATAACGGACGGCGAAGGCGGTGCCGACCACGGTCACGACGGCGGAACCGGCGGAGACCCGGAAGGGACGGGCGGGGTCGGGCGTTACCTCGAAGAAGGCGGCCCCGCGCAGCAACCGGGTCCGCCGCTCGCTGCCCACGATGTCGGTGGCCAGCGCCGTGCCGGTGTCCATCAGCACCTGCGATCCGTCGGCCAGCATCACACGCTCCTGAACGCCGGTTACGGTGCGATGATCGGCCTGCAGACGCAACGGCAGGTCGGCGGCCCAGCCCAGCCCGACCGCCACCGTCACCGCCGCCGCCCACGCCATTGTGCGCCGTCGCACCGGATGGCGGAGCTGGGCGCGCGATCGGGTTCGGTCGCGGGCAGACGCTCCGGCGGTGGGCCAGCGAATCGTTTCCGGCGGTTTGGGCGCCGGTGCGTGGGGTTCCGGCACAACGTCCGGAGCCGCGGTTGCCACCAGCGCGTCGGTCAGGAGCGGCGAGGCCCACATGGCCTGCGCCAGGTCCCAGGCGCGGGCATTGCGGGGGTGGGCGGCGCACCAGGCGGCGCAGGCTTGGCGGCACTCCTCGTCCGCGTCCTCCGCCTGCAGACGGATGAACCAGTCGAGCGCCTGCTCCAGCGGCAGGGAGGGGTCGGTGTCGTCAGGCATGGGACCCGCGTGTGGTGCCGTCACGGTCTTTCACCTTGTAAGACGTTCGAGCCGGCGGAAACCCGCAACCCTTCACGATCGGGCCGGCCTTCACGATCAAGCCGGGCGAAAACCTCCAGGCAGGCGAGCAGGGCGGTCTTCAGGTCCTTTTGCACCGTGCTGACCGAGACGTCGAGCCGTTCGGCGATCTGCGCGTGGGACAAGCCCTCCATCCGGTTCAGCAGAAGGATGCGGCGCTGCCGCTCGCTCAAAGCCGCCAGCGCGGTCTCCATGCGGGCCAGCCGCTGGCGGTCGCCGGCCTCGGTTTCCGGGGAGGGCAGGGGGGCGGCGACCGCCTCCAGGCCCTCGGGGGTGATGTCCTGAGTCACGACGACGGCGTTCCGGCGCTCCCGCCGCAAATGGTCGAGGGCCAGATTGCGCGCCGTCTGGAACAGGAAAGGCGCCGGATAATCCACCGGCCGGTCGCGTTCCGCCGCCCGCACCTTGAGATAGGCCTCCTGTGCCAGATCCTCGGCAGTGGCGGCGCTGCCGACCATGCGGGCCAACAGCCGGACAAGAGCCCCACGGTGTCCGATGAAAACGGCGTCGAGCGTCGGCTTGGCGGTGTCAACCATGCGCCACCAAGCCAGGAACCGGTGCCTTCGTGCGATGCTGATCGGGCATGGCCAGCCCCGTTCCTCCACAGACAACCGGCTTGGCCACGCCATGGCCGGTGCATGACGGCGCATTATAATTAGAATGCGTATCATTCGCAATGATCGGCGGCCCTGCTATCGTCTATGAGCGACCCTCCATGGCCTTCAACGTGCGGTCGCGGGTGGCGATCAGGTGGTCGCGCATCGCCGCCGCCGCCGCCTCGGCGTCCTTGGCGCGCAGCGCCTTGCAGATGGCGATGTGCTCCTCCAGCGAAGGATCGAAGGCGTTCGGCACCTTCTCGATCACCGCGTTCCGGCACCAGGCTACCGAGTCCCTCAGCGTCGCCATGATGCGGGCCAGCCGCTGGTTGGGGCAGTGGGCCAGCACGAAGTCGTGGATGACCTCGTCCACCTCCTGCAGGCGGGCCTGCCGCTCCTCCTCCGGAGCGGGCCGGCCAGCGGCGATGTAGGCTTCGGTCATCGCCTCCACCTCCGCCTCCGGAGCATGGGGGGTGGCCAGCTCCGTCACCAGCGGCTCCAGGGCGATGCGGAGCTGGAACACCTCCATCAGGGCGTTGCGATCGATCTCCGCCACGAAGATGCCGCGCCGCGGGTAGATGTGGACCAGCCCGTCCGCCTCCAGCCGTTTGGCGGCGTCGCGCAGCGGCGTGATGCTGATGTTCCACAGCGCCTTGTACTGGTCCAGCATCAGCCGCGATCCCGGCGCCAGCCGGCCGGAGATGATCTCGCTCCTCAGCCGCTCGGTGACCTGCTCGCCGATGGAGGCCGTGTCGAGGGGACCGCTGCCGTCGAGCATGGAAGACCGTTCCTCAGTGAATCGCCGCAGACGGAGGCGCCGCGTCAGGTCCGACATTTTAACACCGCGCCTCCCCCGCCTTCAAACCCGCCTTCACGTCCCTGGGGCATCGGGGGCCGTCACCGCGCCGTGAACCAGGCGAGCGGCGCCATCACCAGCTCCGGGAACAGCACCAGCAGGAACAGCACGGCGGTCTGCGCCAGCAGGAAGGGGCCGACGCCCTTCATCAGGTTCGACATCGACATGCGTCCGACGCCGCAGACCACGTTCAGCACCGTGCCGACCGGCGGGGTGATCAGGCCGATGGCGTTGTTCATGATGAAGAGGACGCCGAAGTAGACCGGGTCGATGCCCGCCTGTTTGATGATCGGCATCAGCACGGGAACCATCAGCAGGATGGTCGGCGCGAAGTCCAGCGCGGTGCCGACGATCAGCACGATGACCATCAGCGCGACCATCAGCAGAAGCCGGTTGTCCATCACCGGGGCCAGCAGATCGGCGAGCTGGGCCGGGATGTTGGACGCGGTGATCAGCCAGGCGGAGATGCCCGCCGCCGCCACCAGGAACATCACCACAGCCGTCGTCTTTGCCGCGGACAGCATCAGACCGTACAGGTCGGCGATCTTCAGTTCGCGGTAGATGACCAGCCCGACGAACATGGCGTAGACCGCGGCGACCACCGCCGCCTCGGTCGGCGTGAAGACACCGGTCTTCAGCCCGCCGATGATGACCACCGGAAGCAGCATCGCCCAGAAGGCGTCGGCGGTCAGCCGCAGCCGCTCGCGCAGCGGAACCTTGGGCGGCGTGGTCAGGATCTCGCGGCGGGCCAGCCACCACCAGGTGACCAGAAGCGCCACGCCCATCATGATTCCCGGCACGATGCCGGCCAGGAACAGCTTGGTGATCGAGACCTGCCCGGCGACGCCGTACAGGATCATGCCGATCGACGGCGGAATGACCGGCGCGATGATGCCGCCCGCCGCGATCAGCCCGCCGGAGCGGTGGATGTCGTAGCCCGCCTGCCGCATCATCGGCAGCAGGATGGAGGCGAGAGCCGCCGTGTCCGCCACCGCCGAGCCGGACAGCGAGGCCATCAGGATCGCCGCGAACACCGCGACGAACCCCAGCCCGCCGCGCAGGTGGCCGACCCAGGCCATCGCCATGGCGATGATGCGCCGGGACATGCCGCCGGCGTTCATGAACTCGCCGGCCAGCATGAAGAAGGGCACGGCAAGCAGCGGGAAGCTGTTGGCGCCGTCCCACATGCTCTGCACGACAATCTGGGGGTCGAGCATCCCCATGAAGGCCATCAAAGCGAGGCCGGAGACGATCAGCGCGAAGGCGACGGGCAGCCCCAGCGCCATCGCGCCCAGAAGGCTGCCGACGAAGATGAAGATGGTCACGGCGCCGTTTCCTTCAGCGTCTTCGGGCTCGCGAGCGGGCCGGGCAGGGTGCCGGGCAATGTGCCGGGTCCCTTGAGCCGGTTCGGGTCCACCTCGCCCATGCCCTCCTCCTCGACCTGGATCAGCTCGTCGTCGCCGACCTTGCCGAGCGCCAGCCGGACGAGGTTCACGATGCACATCAGCCCGATCACCCCGCCGGTCAGGTAGGTGACGCCGAACACCCAGATCATCGACAGGCCGGTCACCGGGGCGTGGTTCGTCGCGTTCAGATCGTGCTGGAGCAGCGTGCCCTGGACGATGACCGCGCAGCAGACCAGCATGATAACCTGATTGATCGCCCAGCAGACCTTCTTGCCGGCGCGCGGCAGCAGGCGGACCAGGGCATCCACGCCGAAATGCGCTCCTTCACGGAAGCCGATCACGGCGCCGATGAAGGTCATCCACACGAACAGGAAGCGTGGAAGCTCCTCCGACACGTCGATGCCGCTGTTGAAGACGGCGCGCAGCACGACGTTGCCGAACACCATGACCAGCATGGCGGCGATGCACACCACCAGGATGCCGTCGAGGATTCTGAAGAAGAGGGTGCCGTTCCACATCACGGATCTCCGGCAGGACGTCTCCAACCCGGTCACGCGCTGCGCGACCGCACGGTGTAGCGGGCGAGCTGGCCGGGATCGACCTCCACGCCCAGGCCCGGACCGCCGGGCACGGCAAGCCCGCCGTCCACCAGCGTGAAGTTGTCGGTCAGCAGGTCGTCGCGCAGCGGGTTGTGGGTGCGGTCGAACTCCACCATCGGCTCGTTCTGCAGCGGCACGCCGAGCGCCGTGTAGGGAACCAGCGGCGCCGTCGCCAGCGCCTGGAGCGCCGCGGCGAGCGCGATGCCGGACCCCCAGATGTGCGGGACGGTCATCACGCCGTGGGCGGTGGTCAGGGCCAGGATCTTCTGCCATTCGGTGAAGCCGCCGGCGCAGCAGAGGTCCGGCTGGGCGATGTCGATGCAGCCCCCGGCCAGCAGTTCCCGGAAGCCGTAGCGGGTGTATTCGCACTCGCCGCCCGCGATGGGCACGTCGATGGAATCGCGCACGCGGCGGTAGCCCTGGCGGTCCTCCGGCGGCACCGGCTCCTCGAACCAGCGGACGTCGAACCGCTCAAGCGCCCGCCCGATCCGGATGGCGCCCGCCGTGTTGTAGGCGTGGTTGGCGTCAACCATGATCAGGGTGTCCGGTCCCAGCACGTCGCGGACCAGCGCCACCCGCTCGATGTCCTGGGCGATCGGCAGCAGGCCGATCTTGATCTTGATCGCCGGCAGTCCGGCCTCGCGGTAGCGCTGCGCCTCCTCGGCCAGCGCCGCCATCATGCGTGGCGTGTCGCGGAAATAATCCGGGTAGTAGCAGCCGGTGCCGTAGGCAGCGACCTTGTCGCGGAAGGCGCCGCCCATCAGCGCGTGCACCGGCCGGTTCAGCGACTTGCCCCACAGGTCCCACAGCGCGATGTCGATGGCGCTCAGCGCCTCGATGTAGGTGCCCTTCTGGCCGAAGTCGCGGCAGAAGGAATAGAGATCCTCGAAGACCCGCACCGGCTGGTCGGCGCGGCGGCCGATCAGCCGGGGGGCCAGCACGTCGATGATGCAGCTTTCCGGCGGTTCCGCCGGGCCGTACTGCCCGCCCTCGCCCCAACCGACCAGACCGTCGTCGGTGGTGATGCGGACCAGCAGGCTGTTGCGCTCTGGGAAAGCCGCCTGGGAGGAATAGAAGGTCTTCGCGTTCAGCGGAGTCTTCAGGATGAAGGTGTCGATCTTTTTGATGAGCATCGGGGTTCCCACGGGGAGATCGGGCGTCGGACGGGCGCGCGGACCCACGGGCGGACTCGCGGCCCGCCCGCGGAGCACAGGGCGTGCGTTACGGGTTGGCCTTGCGGAGCTGGGCGAGTTCGGATTGCAGCAGGGTCATCGTCTCGGCACCGATTGTCGCGGCGTGCTTTTCATAGACCGGCGCCACCTTCTGGAGCATGCGCTTGCGCTCCTCGGCGGACAGCTCGTTCACCTGCATGCCGAGCTCCTTCAGGCGGGCCAGCGACTTGTCAGACTGCTCGCGGTTCACCCGGCGCTCCTCGGTGCGGGCCACCGCGGCGCAGGACTGCAGCACGTCCCGCTCGGCGGGCGACAGACCGTCCCAGATCTTCTTGGAGTAGAGGATCACCGCCGGCGTATAGGCGTGGTTGGTGACCGACAGGTACTTCTGCGCTTCGTAGAACTTGCCGGTCTCGATGTTGGCGTAGGGGTTCTCCTGCCCGTCGACCGCGCGGGTCTCCAGCGCCGTGAACAGCTCGCTGAAGGCCATCGGGACGGCGTTGGCGCCCAGCGTGGAGAAGGTGTCCATGAACACCGGATTCTGCATCACGCGGATCTTGGTGCCGCCCAGATCCTCCCATTTCTGGATGGGCCGGCGAGAGTTGGTGAGGTTGCGGAACCCGTTCTCCCAGTAGGCGAGATTGACCAGCCCGACGCCCTGGAGCTTTTCGGACAGTTGCTTGCCGACGGCGCCGTCGAGGATGCGGTCGGCCTCCTTCTCGTTCTCGAACAGGAAGGGCAGGTCGAAGACGCCCATAGCCGGCACCAGCGAGGCGAGCGGCGAGGTGGAGGCCACCACCATGTCCAGCGAGCCGCCGCGCACGAGCTGCACGGCCTGCATGTCGCTGCCCAGCGCGGCGTTCCAGAAGCTCTGGATCTTCATCTTCCCGCCGGACTTGTCGGCCGCGCAGGCGGTCAGCGCCGAAACCCCGGCGGCGAAGGGGTGGTCCTGAGCGACGGCGGCTGAGAGGCGCATGGTGCGCTCCGCGGTCTGCGCCTTGGCCGGGACCGCGGCGAACAGCGCCGCCACGGCGACCGTCAGGACGATGGACAGTTTATCGACGTTCATAGGGGCGCTCCTCCGATCCGCATTTTTCAGGGTCACGGTTCTGTGCCGGACCCAAAAGGTTGATGACGCGCACAATGCCTGATGCATCAGGCATTAGCAAGGCCATTTGCGTGCGAATTCGAACCGCCCAATTGTCGACGGGCGAGTGGTCGGTGCCGCTACGTGGCGTTGGAACGATCAAGGCAGGAGGTGAGCGTCCTCTTGCGGCGCGGTGCCGTCTCGATCCGGCGTCAGGGCGCCGCACCGCCTTCCGCAGCGGCGAGCGCCGCCTCCGAATCCACCGCGGCGTACCGGAAGCGGTGGGTGTCTTTCCTGGCGCCGTCCAGCAGGGCCAAGCCGCTGTCCATATCCCGCCGGCCAGCGGCCCAGCGGTCCGCGATGGACGATGGCGAGAAGTCGAATCCCTTGGCCGCAAGCTCGTGGCTCGCCGCCTGATAGGCCATGTGGATCAGCGTGGCGGTCGCTCCCTCCGGCTCGATCCTCTCGCGCAAGGCGAACTCCCGCTGCAGCGCCTGCACGCTCCGGCGGGCGTGGCTGGCGAACAGCAGGTCGTTGGTGCGCTCCAGAACGGCGTCCAGCGAGGCCGGTCGGGCGCTGCGCAAGCTGAAAAGCTCGACAGCGAAGCAGAGGATGTCCCGGTCGAGCGGCTCCATAAAGGGCAGGTCGAGCGGCAGATTGTTGGTGTAGCCGGGGTCGCAGAACAGGCGGCCATCGATCTCCACCGGCGAAAAGGCCGGGGTGATGGCGGCGCTCGCCATGATGTGTTCGGGCCGGATCTCGTCCCGGTTGCTGTCGAAATAAACCTCGTCTCCGGTTTCGATGTCGATGCAGCCGGCGGAAAAGCGGACCTCGGCGCGGTTGAGCAGGTCGAAGTCGATCAGGCGCTCAAGGGTGTCCCGCAACGGGGACTGATCGTAGAGCGCCACGTCGTTGGGCACCCAGGGGAGCACCGACCACAAGCCGGGGAAGCGGTGCCGGAAGATGCTGGGCCGTCCGAAGAGCGTGGCCATGACGGCATGGGCGCCGTTGTAGACTTGCCGGGCCTTCGCATGGCTGTGGGGCAGCAGCCCGGAGGTGTGGAGGGTCGCCTCCCGCCAGAACTGGCGAAGGCGTTCGAGGCGTCGCCCGGGGGGATTCCCGGCCAGGATCGCTCCGATGATCGCGCCGATGGAGGCGCCGATGATCCAGTCCGGCTGGACGCCACGGCTGTGCAGCTGCTCGTAGGCTCCGGCGTGGTAGGCGCCAAGCGCGTTGCCTCCGCCCAGGACGAGCACGATCCGGGGCCCTTCCTGGCGGCGGCGGGATGGCGGCGCCTTGACGGCGCTCGGTTCTGGGCCGGAAACCGCGGATCGAGACATCAGCATCACCCTCCCGTTGGCTGTTTGCGTTCTTCAGCGTCTCGCACTTGCGAAATGGACGCTCCGGTGGTGTCCAGCAAGGCCTGGCATTCTCCCCATCCGGAATTCCATGGTATGAACCGCGCCGACTTTTTCTCTGGCTGGTTTGGTTGAGGCAGGCTCGTCGCGGCCGGTTCCGGATGCTCCGGAGCCGTGCCGTGCATCGATGGAATGATAAGGGGCGAGTGCGTGACGGATCGGGCGGCGGGCATCGAAGCCCTGAGAGCCATCGAGGCGGACATCGGGCGCTTGCAGGCCGAAGCCGCGACGCTGCGTGCGCGGCTGGGGCTGTCCCCCGGCGTTCCCGCGCCATTCGAAGCGGATCAGGCGCTCGCCGTCGTGCAGAGCGCCAGCGAGCATGCCATCGTCACGACCGATCTGGAGGGCCGCATCACCGGCTGGAATCCCGGTGCGGCCAACAATCTGGGCTGGAGCGCGGAGGAGGCGCTCGGCCAGGACGCCGGCACGCTCTTCTTCACCGCCGAGGACCGGGCCGCCGGCCAGCCCGAACGCGAAATGACCTTGGCGCGCACCCACGGCCACGCCACCGACGAGCGATGGCACACGCGCAAGGGCGGCCGCTTCTTCGCCCAGGGAGAGATGACGCCCCTGCTCAACACCCGGGGCGAGCACATCGGCTATGTGAAGGTGTTCCGTGACCGCACCGGCCAGCGGTTGGCCGAGGATGCGGCCAGCGCGGCGGCCACCGAATTGCGCCTGCTCGCCGACGCCCTGCCCCTTCTGGTTGCCATCGTCGGACCCGACCACCGCTATCGCTTCGCCAACCGCTTCTACGAGGCGTGGTTCGGCGTGTCGCGCGAGCGGTTGATCGGCATGCACGCGCGCGATCTGATCGGCGAGGCCGCCTATCAGGCCCGCTTCGCCCAGATGGAACGCGCGTTCGGCGGCGAGGTGGTCGAGTATGAGGGCTTTTTGCCGAACCGGGACGGGGAGCGGCGGGACTGCCACATCCATTACCTGCCGCGGCGCACCGCCGACGGCGCCGTCGACGGCATCTATGTCCAGGTCATGGACATCACCGAACGCAAACGGGCGGAGGAGGCGAGGCGGCGAGCCGACGAGCGCATCCGGCTCGCTCTCGACGCCGACGCGGTCCTCGGCACCTGGGTGTGGGATCTGGTGGAGGATCGTTTCACCGGCGACGTCCGCTTCGCCCGCACCTTCTCCCTCGATCCGGCGGCGATGGAGCGCGGCTTGCGGCTCGCCGACGTCGTTCGGTCGATCCATCCCGACGACGAACCCCGGGTCCAGGCGCTGATCGCCCGGGCGCTGCGCGACGGAGGGCCCTACAGCGCGGAATACCGCGTGCGCCAGTTCGACGGCGGCTATCGATGGATCGAGGCCAACGGTCACGTCACCCAGGACGACGCCGGTCGCCCCCTGCGCTTTCCCGGAGTCCTGTTGAACATCCACAGGCGCAAGATCAACGAGCGTTATCAGGCCGCTCTTCTCCAACTCGGCGACCGCCTGCGTCTGCTCGACGAGTCGGCCGGCATCGCCGCCGCCGCCGCCGAAATCGCCGGTCGGACGATGGAGTTGCTGCGCACCGGCTATGGGACCACCGACCCGTCCCGTTCCGCACTCACGGTCGAGCGCGACTGGTGCCGCTCTCCGGAGGTCGTGAGCGCAGCCGGCCGCCATCGCTTCGCCGATTACGGCTCCTACATCGAGGATTTGAAGCGTGGAGAGGTCGTCGCCATCGCCGACATCACCGGTGATCCGCGCACCGCCGGCGATTGCGGTACCTTTCTGGCGCTTGGCGTCCGCGCCCTGCTGAACGTGCCGCTGATGGAAGAAGGCGGGCTGACGGGCGTCTTCTTCCTCCATCACGATTCGCCGCGCGTGTGGAGCGAGGAGGAGATCGCCTTCGTCCGGGGGGTGACGGACCGCACCTGGGCCGCGATGAGCAAGGCCGAGGCCGCCCAGGCGCTGCGGCGGCTGAACGACACGCTGGAACAGCGCATCGATGCCGCCATCGCCGAACGCGACCAGCTGTGGCACAGCTCCCGCGATCTCATCGTGATCACCGATCGAACGGGATGCGTCACGCTGACCAACCCGGCCTGGAACCGGGCCTTCGGCCATCCCGAGGGCATGACCGCCCGTGTCCCCCTCACCGACTTCGTCCATCCCGACGACCACGGCGTGTTCCAGCGCGTGCACGCGACGATGGGCATCGGCGAGACCGTCACGAACGTCGAAGTGCGGATGCGCGCCGCGGACGGCGCCGAGCGGCTGATCGACTGGTCGGTGGCGGCGCTGGAAGGTGGCTTTTCGGCGACGGGACGCGACGTGACCGAACAGCGCCGTGTCGAGGAGCAGCTTCACCAGTCGCAGAAGATGGAAGCGGTCGGACAATTGACCGGCGGCATGGCGCACGATTTCAACAATCTGCTGCAGGCGATGTCGGGCTGCCTCCACCTGATCGAGCGGCGCGCCGGCGAGGTCGCCGGGGTCCGGAAGATCCTCGACGCCGGCCGGCAGGCGGTCGACCGTGGAGCCAGCCTGATCCGCCAGCTGATGGCCTTCTCGCGCCGTCAGAGCCTGCAGCCGGAAGCCTTCGACGTGCGCGATAGGCTGCTCGGCATGCGCGTTTTCCTGGACCGCGCGCTGCGCGCCGACATCCAGCTGGAATTCGACCTGGAGGACGGGCTGTGGCCGGCCATGGCCGACCCGGTGCAGTTCGAGCTGGCGGTGCTGAACCTCGCGACCAACTCGCGCGACGCCGTTCCGGCGGCCGGACGGGTGGTGATCGGCGCCGGCAACCTCCCGCTCTCGGGCGAGCATGGCCTGCATGGGGACTTTGTGCGGGTATGGGTCCAGGACAGCGGCCATGGCATCGCGCCAGAGTCGCTCGGGCGCGTGTTCGAGCCCTTCTTCACGACCAAGGCAGTGGGCCAGGGCACCGGGCTCGGTCTGGCCCAGGTCTACGGCTTCTGCCGGCAGTCGGGCGGGACCGCCACGGTGGAGAGCGCAGTGGGAAAGGGCACCACGGTGGCCTTGCTGCTGCCGCGCGCCGAGGCGGTTCAGGCGGAGGATAGGACCATAGGGCGGTCCGTGGTGGACGGCGGCGGCGGCCGCGTCCTGCTGGTCGAGGACGATCCCGTGGTGGCTCCGGTCATCACGGCCGCGCTGGAGAATCTGGGCTATCGGGTCACGCGGGCCGCCAACGGGGAGGAGGCCTTGCGCCGCTTGCAGACGGGGGAGGAGACGGATCTGCTGTTCAGCGACGTGGTGATGCCGGGCGAGGTCGACGGCATCGCCTTGGCACGGGCGGCGCGCACCCTGCTGCCCGACTTGGCGGTGGTTCTGACCACCGGCTACAGCGAGAACCAAGCCGGGCTGGAGGGCCTGCCGGTGTTGTCCAAGCCCTACCGGATCGAGGATCTGGCGACGGTCTTCCGCGAGGAGCTGAACCGCAGGAAGCGATCGCAACCACCGCCACGGTAGCGTCCGCCGTCATGGCGCCGTGGCGGCGGAGGAAGACTCCCTCCGTCAACATGCGGACGATCCCGGCGCCGTCCCCACCAAGAAAAAACTCTCTTGACCCTGTAGTGACTCCAGGGTCCAGGATGGCGCACGACAGGCAGCCGCGCGTCCTTCCCCACCGCGGCCCCTCATATCGCCGGTCGGAGTGGAACATGCAGGACGAGACGATGGAGGCCGCCCCGCCAGTCACCGGGCAGGCCTTGCGCTACAAGGTGGCGGGCATGGATTGCCCGAGCTGCGTCGGCAAGATCGAAACCGCGTTGCACCGTCTGCCGGGAGCGTCCGGCGTCGGGCTCAACCACCATTCGCAGATCCTGCGGCTGACGCTGGACGAGGCGACGACGCCGCGCGCGACGGTCGAGGCGACGATCCGCGGGCTCGGCTTCGGGGTGGAGCCCGCCGATACGATCCACATTTCCGAGGGCGGCGGCGAAACGTTTGATCCCGCCGCCCGGCCGGAGCCCCGCTGGTGGCAGACCGGCCGGGGCCGTATCGCCATTCTGATCGCGCTGCTGGTCGGGGGCGGTTATCTGCTGTCCTGGCTGGCGCCGGGCGTGGCGGATCACGCGCCGCTGCCCGCTGCCCTGTTCGGGCTGGCCGTCTTCGGGCGCCGCGCCGTCCGGCTCGCCCGCTCCGGTTCGCCCTTCAGCATCGAAATGCTGATGTCGGTGGCGACCCTGGGCGCGCTCGCCATCGGCGAGACGGAGGAGGCCGCGGTGGTCGTCCTGCTCTTCGCCATCGGCGAGCTGCTGGAGGGCGTCGCCGCCGGAACCGCCCGGTCGGGCATCCGGGCACTGTCGGCGCTGGTTCCGCGGTCCGCGCTGCTGATCGAGGGGGAGAGCGCCCGCGCGGTGCCGGTGGAGCGGCTGGAGGTCGGGCAGCTCGTGCTCGTCCGGCCCGGCGACCGCGTGTCCGCCGACGGCGTGGTGGAGGAAGGCGAGTCCGACATCGACGAATCCCCGGTGACCGGCGAGTCCGTGCCGGTCGCCAAGGCCGTGGGCTCACCGGTCTTCGCCGGCGGCATCAACGCCACCGGGGTGCTGCGCGTCCGCGTCACCCGCAAGGCGTCGGACAACACCATTGCCCGCATCGTCCAGCTCGTCGAGGAGGCGCAGGCCGCCAAATCGCCCACCGCGCGCTGGATCGAGCGGTTCAGCGCCCGCTACACACCCGCCGTCATCGCCGTGTCGGTCCTAACCGTCCTGGTGCCGCCGCTGGCCTTCGGCGGGGACTGGCACAGCTGGATCTACCGTGGTTTGGCGCTGCTGCTGATCGGTTGTCCCTGCGCGCTGGTCCTCTCCACCCCGGCGGCCATCGCCTCCGGGATCGCCGCGGGCGCCCGGCGCGGCCTGCTCATCAAGGGCGGTGCCGCGCTGGAGGCGATCGGCAAGGTGCGGACCATCGCCTTTGACAAGACCGGCACGCTGACCCTGGGGCAACCGCGGGTCACCGACATCGTTCCGCTCGACGGAAATGAGCGCACACTGCTCGGCCTCGCCGCCACCGTCGAGAACGGCTCGGCCCACCCGCTGGCCCGCGCCATCCTGGAGCGCGCGGCGGCGGACGGCGTGCCGCTGCGCCCGGCGCATGACCGCAAGGCCGTTCCGGGGCGGGCGGTGCAAGCGGTGGTCGGCGGGCGCCTGATCGAGGTCGGCTCCCCCCGCCACGCCGTCGAGCGGGGCGGCGCCGGGGCCTTGCCCGCCGACACCGTCGCCGCCTTCGAGGAGGAGGGCAAGACGGTCGCCGCGGTCCTGGCGGACGGACGGGCCATCGGCCTTCTGGCGCTGCGCGACGAGCCGCGGCCCGACGCCGCCCGGGGGATTGCCGCGTTGCGCGGGCTCGGCGTGCGAAGCGTCATGCTGACCGGCGACAACCGCCGCACTGGACAGGCGGTCGCCCGGACGCTTGGCCTGGCGGTCGAAGCCGAACTCCTGCCGGAGGACAAGATGCGCGCGATCGCCGGCCTGAAGGGGCAGGGAACGGTCGCGATGATCGGCGACGGCGTCAACGACGGTCCGGCCTTGGCCGCCGCCGACGTCGGCATCGCCATGGGCGGCGGCACCGACGTCGCGCTGGAGACCGCCGATGCGGCCCTGCTGGGCAACCGGGTCGAGGGGGTGGCCGAACTCGTCATCCTGTCGCGGGCGACCCTGGCCAACATCCATCAGAACGTCGCCTTCGCCCTCGGCCTGAAGGCAATTTTCCTGGTGACGACGCTGTTCGGCGTCACCGACCTGTGGCTGGCCATCCTGGCGGACACCGGCGCCACCATCATCGTCACGCTCAACGCGTTGCGCCTGCTCCGCCGCAACGGCGGCAGCCTCCCGGCTTCGCAGCCGGCTGCTTGAAGGCCATCCGCTTGAAGGCCATCCGCTTGAAGGAAAGAATCATGAAGACGACATGGGCGGCCCCGTCCGCCGGCCTGAGACTGGCGGGTGCCATCGGTGCCATCGTCCTGGTCCTTGACCAGCTCAGCAAATGGGCCGCGCTGGAGCATCTGCTGGAACCGCCGCGGCTGATCGAGGTGGCGCCCTTCCTGAATTTGGTGCTCGGCTTCAACACCGGCGTCAGCTTTGGGCTTCTGGAGAACGACAGCGCCTACGGACCCTGGCTGCTTTCCGGGGCCGCGCTGCTCGTCGTCGCGGTTCTGGTGGTCTGGGCCGCCCGCTCGGACAGCCGCGCCGAGGCGGCAAGTTTCGGCGCCATCGCGGGCGGTGCGGTGGGCAACGTCGTGGATCGCCTGCGCCAGGGCGCCGTCACCGACTTCATCGACCTTCATGCCTTCGGGTGGCACTGGCCGACCTTCAACGTCGCCGACATCGGGATCACCGGCGGCGTCGGGCTGCTGCTGATCTCCGGGCTGTGGCCGCGACAGACCGACAAGCAGTCCTGAGCGCAAGCTTACCGGCAAACGAGGAGAAAACGACAATGACCGTCCTTCCGTTCAACCGACGCCGGGCGGTGACGCTGCTCGGCGCCATCGGCCTGCTGGCCGGCGCCCTCATGGCCCTGGCGCAATCCCCGGCCGCCGCACCAGCTCCGGAGGTCCCCGCGACGGCGACGACCCCGCGCATCCTTGGCAGCCCCGACGCGCCCGTCGAGGTCGTCGAATACGCGTCCCTCACCTGCCACCACTGCGCCACCTTCCACAACGAGGTGCTGCCCCAGGTGAAGAAGGAGCTGATCGACACCGGCAAGATTCGCATCGTCTACCGGGATTTCCCGCTGGACCGGGCCGCTCTCGATGCCGCCGTCCTGACCCGCTGCGTGCCACCCGGACGGTACTTCGCCATCCTGTCGGTGCTGTTCGCCAAGCAGGACGACTGGTCCCATGCCAAGGACCCGCGTGAAAGCCTGACCCGCTACGGCCTGCTGGCGGGATTGCCGAAGGAGACCTACCAAGCGTGTCTGGACGATCAGGCTCTCAGCGACGCCATCCTTCAGTCGCGCCTTGACGGTGCGGAAAAGCACCAGATCGATTCGACCCCGTCTTTCGTGATCGACGGCAAGACGCACAAGGGGGTGCTGAGCTACGAGGCGTTCTTGAACGCCTTGCGACCGCTCCTGCCGCCGTCCTGATGACTCGGCGCAGCGCCCGCTTCAACGGTTCCACGGACTGACACACGGCATCGGACTGAACACATGGCACATCATCACAGTCACGATCATGGGCACGATCATGGGTACGGTCACACGCATGACCACGGGCATGGCGAAGCGGGCCACAGCCACGACATGCCGACCGTGACCGAAAGCAGCGAGCGCAAGGTCTTCTGGGTGATGCTGCTGACCGGCGGCTTCATGCTGGCCGAGGTGGTGGGCGGCATCGTTTCAGGCTCGCTGGCGCTGCTCGCCGACGCCGGGCACATGCTGACCGACTTCGCGGCGCTGGCGCTCGCCTGGTTCGCCTTCCGCCTGGGCCGCCGCCCGGCCGACCCGCTGCGCTCCTACGGTTACCACCGCTTCCAGGTGGTGGCCGCCTACACCAACGGGATCAGCCTGTTCGCCATCGCGCTGTGGATCGTCGTCGAGGCGGTCGGACGTCTCTTCGATCCGGTCGAGGTGATGGGACCCCAGATGCTGGTCATCGCCACGCTGGGGCTGCTGGTCAACATCCTCGCCTTCTGGATCCTGAGCCGCGGCGGGGACGGGAACCTCAACGTCCGCGGGGCCGCCGTCCATGTCCTCGGCGATCTTCTCGGCTCGGTCGGTGCCATCGCCGCCGCTCTGATCATCCTGTGGACCGGCTGGATGCCCATCGACCCGATCCTTTCGGTGGTGGTCGCCCTGCTCATCCTGCGCAGCGCCTGGAGGATCACCAAGGAGGCCGGGCACATCCTCCTCGAAGGCACCCCGCCGGGCATCGACGCGGCCAGCGTCGGCGCCGCCCTGGGCGAGGTCGCCGGGGTGTCGGACGTCCACCATGTCCATGTCTGGTCGCTCAACACGGAGCGTCTCCTGCTGACCCTGCACGCGGTCGTCGAGGACGGCGCCGACCGGAACCGGGTGCTGCGCGACGTCAACCGGATCCTTGAGGAGCGGTTCGGCATCCGGCACGCCACGGTGCAGCTGGAGCACGGCGGCTGCGCCCACGCCGACCAGGGACACCGGTGACGCCGCTACCGCGGATAGCCGGCGAATTTGTTGACGGAAATGGAGGTCGCCGCCACCTGCACATGCCGGGCGAGTTCCTGCTCGGCTGACTCCGGCGTCCAGCGGGTGGTGGGGACGGAGATGTTCAGGCCGGCGACCGCGTGCCCATGCTCGTCGGTGATGGCGGCGGCGACCGAGATGTCGCCCATCACCGTCTCGTTGGTCACCACGGCATAGCCTTTTTCCGCCGCCTCCTGGACGCGGGCGCGCAGCCGGCCGGGGTCGTTCACCGTGAAGGGGGTGAGCGGGCGGAGGTCGGTGCGGGCCAGGATCTCCTCCCGCTCCTCCTCCGACAGGCGCGACAGGATGGCGGTGCCCGACGCGGTGAAGTAGGCGGGCAGCCGGCTGCCGACCATGATGTCGATGTTCACCAGATGCCGGCCGGGGAAACGGGCAACGAAGACGATCTCGTGGCCGTCCAGCTCCTGGAGGTTGGCGGTCTCGCCGACGCTGCGGCTGATCTCCAGCAGGTAGGGCGATGCCTTCTCGATCAGTTCGTTCGCCCGCAGGTAGTTGTAGGAGAACTGGAGCAGCTTCGGGCTGAGCGCGTAGTTGCGCGTGCCGTGGACGCGCCGCAGATAGCCCAGCGTCTCCAGCGTGTAGACCAGCCGCTGGGCGGCGCTGCGGTCAAGCCCCGCCGCCTTGGCGATCTCGGACAGCGGCATCTGCCGGTGCGGGCCGTCGAAGGCGTGCAGGATCTGGAAGGTCTTCTCGGTCGAGCCGACGAACAGCGACGACTCGCGCGGGTCGGCCTTCGGCTTGACGGCCGGCGCGGCATCGGCCTGCTGGGCGTCGCCGCCCGCCATACCGCCCGCCATACCGTCCGCCATGCCGCCCGTTCTGGTGGTCTTTCCGGCCTTCATGGGTGCTCGTCCTCGCGTCGTCGGCATGGTGCGCCTACGCATAGCATCCGGCGCGCCGGATGCCACGCGCAAGCGTTGCCACCGTTCAGGCCACCGCGGCGGCCGGCAGCCCTTCATAGGTGGTCAGGAGGCGCGACAGTTCGCTTTTCAGCGCCTCGCGCAGCTCCGCCCGCGGCTCGCGCAGCGGCGGCAGCATCGCCGGGGCGTTCACGCCGATCAGGTCCATCACCGACTTCATCGGGCCGGGGTTGGTCTCGGCGAAGGCGAGGTTCATCATCGGGATGAGGGTGCGGTGGACCTCCAGCGCTTCGGCGGTCTTGCCGGACGAGGCGAGGTCGAAGACCAGGCGCCAGGCGCGCGGCAGGAGGTTGGCCGTGACCACGATGCCGCCCTTGGCCCCCGCGGCCACATGCAGTGGGAACAGGGTGTCCTCGCCGCTCAGCATGGCGAAGGACGGGTCCAGCCCGGCCATGGTGCGCAGGAAATGGTACATGTCGGTGTTGCAGGCCTTCATGCCGACGATCCGCTCGTGGCGCGACAGCTCGTGCAGCACCTCCGGATCGACGGCGATGCGGGTGCGGTAGGGGATCTCGTAGATCAGGATCGGCACCGGCGACTCGTCGGCGTAGCGCAGGAAGTAGTCGCGGATGCCGGCCTGGGTCGGGTTGGTGTAGTAGGGCGTCAGGACCAGAAGGCCGTCCACGCCGGCCGCCGCGAAATCGCGGCCAGCGGCCAGGGCGTCGTGATAGCCGGTGTCGAGGACGCCGGCGATGACCGGCTTCCTGCCCGCCATCGCCTCGACCGTCAGCGCGGCGAAGCGGTTGCGCTCGGCCCGCGCCAGCGCGCCGTACTCGCCGGTGCCGCCCAGCGGAACCACCCCGTCGATCCCCTGGCGGTTCAGCCAGGAGAACAGCGCCTTCGAGGCCGCGACGTCGATGGTGCCGTCGGCGGTCACCGGCGTCGGGGTGGCGGGCAGAATGCCGCGGAGTTTGGTGGCGTCGAGCATGATGTATCCTTGGAAGTGCGAAGAGGTGAAGCGTCGGTTCCGGTGCGGATCAGGAGGCCAGGCTGCGCCGGCGCAGCCGGTCCGCGGCGTAGATCAGCACCGCGACGAAGACGAGGAGACCGGTCGACACCGCCGCGATGACGGGGGAGACCTGCAGCGTCACCTCGTCCCAGAACTGCTTGGGCAGGGTGGCGCTGAGCCCACCCGACGAGAACAGCGAGATGGTCAGCTCGTCGAAGGAGGTGGCGAAGGCGAACAGGAAGGACGACAGCATGCCGGCGCCCAGGATCGGGAAGGTGACGTGGCGCAGCGCGGCCAGCGGACGGGCGCCCAGGCTCTGCGCCGCGAGGTCGAGCCGGGTGTCGTAGTTGCGCAGCACCGCCGTCATCGTCATCACCACATAGGGGACGGCGACGACCGTGTGGCCGATCACCAGACCCAGGATGGTGCCGACCAGCCCCATCTGGGCGAACAGGTAGAACATGCCGACCGCGATGATCATGCGCGGCACGATCACCGGCGACAGGATGAAGGCCAGCATCGCGCCCTTGCCCCGCATCCGGCTGCGCACCATCAGGAAGGCCGCCGGCACGCCGATCGCCATCGACAGCAGGCCGGTGCCGAAGGCCACCACCAGCGAGCGGGTCAGCGCCTGCATCCACAGCGGCGACTGGAAGAGCTGCTCGTACCATTGCAGGGAGAAGCCGGTGGGCGGCCAGGCCAGACCGGCCTTGCCGAAGGACAGCGGGATCATCAGGAAGGCCGGCAGGCTGATCAGCACCAGCATCGTCCACACCAGCGTCCGCAGGGCGGCCGACGGCATCTCGCCGGTGCCGCGCGGGCGGCGGCGCGGGAACAGGCCGAGCAGGGCGTCGCTCGCGGCACCCAGCAGCCCGAGCACCCGGCCGCCCAGCCGCCGCATGGCGGTGTCGCGGTTGTGCGCGGCCCCCGCGGTCTCGCCGGTCAGCGTCGCGAAGCCGAAGACGCGGTCGTAGAGGACGAACACCGCCAGCACCACCGTCAGCAGCAGCACCGAGATGGCGCCCGCCAGGCCCCAGTTCAGCGTTTGCTGGATCTGGTCGATGATGAGCTGGGTGATCATCGTCTCGCGCCGCCCGCCGAGCAGGGCCGGCACGATGAAGAAGCCGATGGCCGTCACGAAGACCATGATCGCCGCGGCGGCGACGCCGGGCAGCGACAGTGGGAAATAAACAGTCCAGAAGGCGGTGCCGGGACGCGCGCCGAGCGTGCTGGCGGCGCGGGGCAGCGTGCGGTCGATGTTCTCCATCACCGCCAGCATCGTCATCACCGCCAGCGGCAGCATGGCATGCACCATGCCGACCAGCACCGAGCCGAAGCCATAGAGCAGGTCGATGGGCCGGTCGATGATGCCCAGCGACATCAGCGTGCCGTTGATGACGCCGTTGCGGCCGAGGATGATCACCCAGGCGAAGGCGCGCACCAGGAAGCTGGTCCAGAAGGCCAGCAGCACCCAGAAGATCAGACGGCTCTTCGCCGGCCCCTTGGTGATGGAGATCAGGTAGGCGATGGGGTAGGCCCCGGCCACCGCGACCAGCGTCGTCGCCAGCGAGATCTTCAGCGTGATCCACAGCACGGTGACGTAGAGGCTGGACGAGAAAAGCTGCTGGTAAGGCGCCAGCGTGAAGCCCTGGCCGTTGTAGACGCTGAGCGCCAGGAGCTGCCCGACCGGGAGGACCAGGAAGACGGTGAGGAGCAGGACGATGGGGGCGCCCATCAGCACCGGCTTGCGCCAGGCCGGCGGGGCGCCGCGCCGTGGAGCGGCGTGAGACATGGTCATGATCTGGTCGCTCATGTCAGGCCGCCTTGGCCGTGGTTGCGGGCATGGCCGCCGGGCCGCTGTCCGCGATCACCACGGCGTCGCGGCTGTCCCAGGACAGCGCCAGCACGTCGTCGATGCGGATCGCCTCGGCCTCGTTGCGGGTGGCGAAGGCGGCGACCAACGGCGGCAGGGCGTCGTCGAGCGGCTGCATGTAGACCTTGGTCAGGCTGCCGGTGACCATCACGTCGGACACCCGGCCCATCACGGCCGAAGCACTGTTGTCCGACGGACGGGCGATGGTCAGGTTCTGCGGGCGCACCATCACCCGCACCGGGGTGCCCGGCGGCAGGTCCTGGCCGTTGGCCAGCGCGCGGCCCGGGATGCCGGTGCTGCCCAGCCGGATTTCCGCCTCGTCGCCCAGCCGCGGCCCCAGCGAGGCCGGCAGCAGGTTGGACTCGCCGAGGAAGTCGGCGACGAACAGGGTGCGCGGGCGGAAATAGAGGTCGGCCGGCGTGCCGAGCTGCTCGATGCGGCCGGCGTTCATCAGGCAGATGCGATCGGACATCGTCATCGCCTCTTCCTGGTCGTGGGTGACGTAGACGACCGTCGTCCCCAACTCGCGGTGCAGATGCTTGATCTCAAGCTGCATGTGCTCGCGCAGCTTCTTGTCGAGGGCGCCCAGCGGCTCGTCCATCAGGATGATCGACGGCTTGTAGACCATGCAGCGGGCCAGGGCGACGCGCTGCTGTTGGCCGCCCGACAGCTCGCGCGGGTAGCGCCCGGCGATGTGCGGCAGGTGGACCATCTCCAGCGCCTCACGCGCCCGCTTCTTCGCCTCGGCCTCCGGGATCTTCCGCATCTTCAGCGGGAAGGCGATGTTCTCGGCGATCGTCATGTGCGGGAACAGGGCGTAATTCTGGAACACCACGCCGATGTCGCGCTCGTAGGGCGGGGCGTAGGTCACATCCTGCGCGCCGATGCGCACGATTCCTTCGTCGGGCGGAACCAGCCCGGCGAGCAGACTGAGCAGCGTCGTCTTGCCCGAGCCCGAGGGGCCGAGCAGGGTCAGGAATTCACCGTCGGCGACCACGAGATCCGTGGGGGCGAGCGCCACGAAATCGCCGTAGCGCTTGGCGAGGCCCTGGACGGTTAGGCTGGACGACGACATGGCAGGTCTCCTCGCGTCGAAAAGGGAGTGGGGAAAAATGCGGGAGCCCCGCGACCGGCCCCGCCAAACAGGAAGGGGGGCCGGTCGCGGGTCCTCAGTCGGGACGGAGCGTCCCGTCGCCTCAGCTCAGCAGCCAGGCGTTGTAGCGCTCGAGCGCCTTCTGCTGGTTGTCCAGCCAGAACTGCGCGTTGATCTTGACGCCCTTCTCGATGTTTGCCGGGAAGGTCGGGCAGTTGGGGGCGATCGCCGGATCAATGTGCTTGAAGGCGTCGGGCATGGTGACGCCGGCCGGGAAATACTTCACCAGCTCCGCCTGCCGCTTCGGATCGCAGGTGAACTTGATGAACTGGCGGCAGGCGTCGGCGTTCGGCGTGCCGGCCAGGATGGCCCAGTTGTCGAGGCCCCAGATGTTCTGGTCCCAGACGATGCCGACCGGAGCGCCAGCGGCGATCGCCGCCTGCGGGCGCGACACCCAGGTCGGGACGAGATCGACCTCGCCGGAGATCAGCATCTGCTCGACCTGCGCGCCGCTGGTCCAGAAGATCGGGATGTCCTTCTTGATGCGGTCCAGCGCCTTGAAGGCGCGGTCGAAGTCGCAGGGATAGACCTCGCCGGTGGGCACGCCGTCGGCCATCAGCGCCTGCTCGATGGTGTCGAAGGGGTGTTTGCGCAGGGCGCGGCGGCCGGGGACGCCGGCGACGTCGTAGAAATCCTTCCAGGAGGCCGGCGCCTTGCGGCCCTTGAAGGCGTCGGTGCGGTAGGCCAGCACGGTGGTGTAGACGTTGGTGCCGACGCCGTATTCCGACATGTACTGCTTAGGAATGCCGGCGACCGCCGGATCGTTCTCCAGCCCGTGCTTTTCCAGCATCGGCTTGTCGCCGCTGGTCAGCATCAGGATGGCCGGCTCACTGATCTTGGCCATGTCCCAGGTGTAGGACTTCGCCTCGACCATCGAGCGGATCTGCGCGGTCGGCTCGGCGTTGGCCTGGACGCCGACGACCTCGATGCCGGTGGCCGCGGTGAAGGGCTTGTAGAAGACCTCGCCATAGGCCTTGGTGTAGATGCCGCCGTCGTCGCGCACGACGATGCGCTTGTTCTGCGCGCGGGCCGGGCTCCAGATCGCCGGCATGGCGAGCGCCGCGGTGCCGGCGGCGCCGGCTTTCAGCAGGGTGCGGCGGGACCAGCCGGTTTGACGTGTGCTCATGTCGGAACTCCTCGAGGATGGGCCGGGACGGCGGATGGGCGGGGGAGGGCGGGAAAATCAGCCGGGCGGCAGGAGCCGTCCGGGATTGAGGATGTTCTGCGGGTCGAGCGCCCGCTTGACGGCGCGCATCAGCGCCAGCTCCGCCGGCGGCTTGTAGCGGGCCATCTCGGCGAGCTGGACGCGGCCGACCCCGTGTTCGGCGCTGAAGGTGCCCTTGAGCCGGGCGGCCTCGTCGTTGACGGCGTGGCGCAGCGCGGCGGCGAGCGCGTCGCGGTCGCCCGATCCGGCGGCCTCCCAGGCGTCGAAGGTGAAGAAGGGGATGAAGTGGACGTTGCCGTCGCCGAGATGGGCGACGACGATCACCGGCAGGTTGGGCACCAGCGCGCGCACCGCCGCGGTCGCCACCGCGATGAAGGCGGGCACCGCCGACAGCGGCACCGCGCAGTCGGTGGTCAGACCGACGCCGGCCTTCTTGTTGGCCTCCGACACGCTGTGGCGGATCTCCCACATGGCGTGGCGCTGCGCCTCGCTGGCCGCCAGCGCCGCGTCGCTCAGCAGGCCGTCGGCGAAGGCGTCCTCCAGGATGGCCTGAATTTCGGCGTCGAGCGCCTCGCCGGAGCCGTTGTCCGACAGCTCGATCAGCACATGCCAGTCGGCCTCGCTCTCGATCGGGCTGCGGCGGCCGGGGACATGGCTGACCACCAGATCGAGCTGCAGGCGGTTGATCATCTCGAAGGCGGACAGCCGCGCCGCGCTGCGCCCCTGCACGCGGGTCAGCAGGGTCAGCGCGTCCTCCGGCGACGCCATTCCGACCCAGGCCACCGCGTGGCGCGTCGGCAGCGGGTGCAGCTTCAGCGTTGCCGCGGTGATGATGCCGAGCGTGCCTTCCGAACCGATGAACAGATGCTTCAGATCGTAGCCGGTGTTGTTCTTGCGCAGGCCGTACAGGCCAGACCAGACGGTGCCGTCGGCCAGCACGACCTCCAGCCCCAGCACGTTCTCGCGCGTGTTGCCGTAGCGCAGGACCGAGGTGCCGCCGGCGTTGGTGGCGATGGTGCCGCCGATCTGGCAGGAGCCCTCGGCGCCCAGACTGACTGGGTAGAGCCGCCCGGCCGCCGCCGCCGCCGCCTGCACGGTGGCGAGGACGCAGCCGGCCTCGACCTCCATCGTGTTGTTCACCGGATCGATGGCGCGGACCGCGCGCATGCGGGTCAGGCTGAGGATGACCGGGGCGGGTCCCGTCTCCGACGGAACGGCGCCGCCGCACAGGCTGGTGTTGCCGCCCTGCGGCAGAACCGGCACGCCGTGCCTGGCGCAGCAGCGCACCACGTCAGCCACCTGCCCGACGTTGGCGGGACGCGCGAGGCAGAGCGCTGGGCCGCGATAACGCCCGCGCCAGTCCTCGGTGACGGCATCCAGATCGGAGGGGGCGGTCAGGACGGCGTCGGCGCCGATCAGGCTCGTCAGTTCAGCGATCACGTCCACGCGCGATCTCCTTGATCTATCTATTACTCAATCGCTATGCGATTGCTTCAACTGGAATATGATAACTTGAGTTTTGTACTCCAACAAACCTCTTTTTGCGGAGCGTGCGCATTTTCGGCGCGCGGAAGCGTCGGTGCCGGGCACTGTCCGGGGGTCGGGTGATGCGCGGTCGGTCCTTCCGCCGTTTTGAAAAGGCGGCGAACCGCTGCCCGTCCCTTCCTTCTTAAAGTGTTGAAACGGGTTCACCGCTGCTGGCCGCGCTGGAGAAGGACGTGGGGGCATCCAGGTCTTCTGCCCGCGCTTCAACTGGGCGGGGCGCAAGGGCCACGTGCGCTTCGTTCCGGGCAACGCCTTTGGCCACACCAACGCCGTCTTCGCCGCGCCGGTCCGCGCCTTCGCCAGGGTCTTGCCGGCAACCGGTCTGGCGGCTTCCTCTCCGCCGCGTGGTCCGGCGGGATGGTGGCGAGGCGGCGGGACGCGCCGTGACCCGCCGCCCTGCCTCGCGCCGTTCTTACGCCCAAGCCCCGCTGTCCTTGACGACCACGGCGAAGCGGTCGGCCAGGGCGGCGAGGTTGGCGCGGTGCAGCGCCTCGGCCGGGATCACGCCGCCGGCCCCGTCGGGAAGATCGCGGGTGGCGCTGGCCGCGTCCACTACGGTGGTCCGCCAGCCCAGGTCGAGGGCGGCGCGCACCGTGCTGCTGACGCACATATGTGTCTGGAAGCCGGCGACGATCAGCTCCTTGCGCCCAGTGGCGCGGATCAGGGCGTCCAACTCCGTTCCGGCGAAGGCGTTGGGCAGGTGCTTCACCACCACCGTCTCGCCGTCCAGCGGGATCAGCGGGGCAACGATGCCGGACAGCGAGCCTTCCGGGTTGAACAGGGGGCCGCCGGGCTTGCCGTGGTGGACGATGTGGAAAACCGGGGTGCCGGCCTTGCGCGCCCGCTCCAGCAGATGCGTGGCCTCAGCCACCGCGGCCTCCACACCGACCAGGGGAAGGGCGCCCTCGGTGTATTCGCGCTGGGCGTCGATCAGCACCAACGCCGCGGAGTCGAGCGGGCTCGGCGTGGCGGGGGCTCCGGCGAGGGCGAGCAGGGTCTTCGGGGTGGCGCTCATGATGGTTGCGGCTCCGGAAAAGGGAAGGGTCGGGGCGCAGTGTGCCCTGTGTGCTTTTGGCCCGACATTCGATAGGTTTGCGCAATGACTGTTCATAAACAGACAGGCACCCCGAAACAGATGGGCACCCTGAATTGGGACGATCTGCGCATCTTCCTGGAGCTGGCCCGCACCGGCAGCCTGTCGGCGGCGGCGCGCGCGCTGCGGATCAGCCACGCGACGGTCGGACGCCGCGTCGCCGCGCTGGAGGAGGGGCTGGGCCGCAGTCTGGTGGATCGGCGGGCCGACGGTTACAGCCTAACCGCCGACGGCGAGGCGGTCTTTGCGCTGGCCGACGGGATGGATGAGCGGGCGCTGGCCATCCTGCGTCAGGTGTCGAGCCAGGCCGGGCTGACCGGCACCGTCCGGCTGACCACCACCCAGGCGCTGGCCGACCGCTTCCTGATGCCGCGGCTGGGGCCGTTCCGCGTCCGCCATCCGGGGATCGACCTGGAGGTGACGGTGGACAACCGCTCGCTCAGCCTCGCGCGGCGGGAGGCCGACGTCGCCATCCGGCTCGCCCGGCCGCAGCGCGGCGATCTGATCGCGCGGCGGCTCGCCACCATGGGCTACGGCCTGGTCGCCGCCGCCGGGGCGCCCGACACGGTGATCGGCTACGACGAGGCGCTGGCCGACCTGCCGGAGGCGGTCTGGCTGGCCCGCCACATGGCCGGGCGCCGCGTCGCCTTCCGCTCCAACAGCCTGCAGACCCAGCTCGCGGCGGCGAAGGCGGGGTTCGGGGTGGCGCTGCTGCCTTCCTGGCTGACGGCGGGGGAGCCGGATCTGGTGCCGGTGCCCTGCGACGCCCCACCGCTGGAGCGCGAAGTGTGGCTGGTGCTGCACCCGGACCTGCGCGACGTACCGCGGGTGCGGGCAGTGATCGAGCATCTGGTCGCGCTGTTCACGGCGGAATTCGCCACCGATACCGCGCCGGAACGCTGAGGGGGCGGTTACTTCCGCGGCGCGAAGACGTCGGACAGCTCGGCGCAACACAGAACCCTTCGTCGGCAGCGTCGGCGATTCCTACGACAACGCCTTGGCCGAGACCATCAACGGCCTCTGCAAGACCGAGGTGATCCGGCGGCGCCGACCGTGGCGCACCCTGGAGGCCGTCGAGTTCGCCAACCCTGGAGTGGGTGGACTGGTTCAACCACCAGCGCCTGCTCGAACCCATCGGCGACATTCCTCACGCCGAGGCCGAAGCCCGCTGCTATGCCCAAACCGGGGACGTCGCCTTGGCAGCGTGACTCAAGCCGAATGGCCTCCAAGAAATCCGGCGCGGCTCAGATCGATCAAGGCAACCGCCCGCCCCCGGCGTCCAGCGTCAGAACCTCGGCCAAGCCCACCAGGGCAAATCGGACCAGATCAGTGTCGCGGCATAACAGGAACCAAGCCTACTTCAGCTGCAATTCTGTCCGGGAAACGGAGACCAGCTTACAACGACTTCGGCAGACGAAAGACGAAGAAACAGGTGCTGGCGACGGCGCTTTCCCGGCGGCAGCAACTCGTAAAGAAAGGTCTCGATGGGCTTCCAGACCGATACCCAGCCGAGGATGACAAAGCTTTCTTGTAAAATACGGGTCATCGGGCGAGCCGGAAAATTGTTGGAGATCTGCCAAGCAAGGAAAAGGCAGATGGACAGCACGACAAAGCCGATCAAGGCCGCTTGGCGCCACGTTCGGATCAACTCGCGATTCCTTTTCGCCTCGCCGGCAGCACAGGCCACGAAATGGCCGGTCAGCGCGGCGGCGACATCGAACGGCGGACACCGCGTCATCTCCTCGGCCGGAAGACGGATCACGATGCGAACCGGCTGATTGACGGGCAGTTCCTTCACCCGCCTCAGGAAATACTCCTCGGCGCCCGACGTCAGAGTGCCTTCGCGGAACGGCGACGGATCGACGCTGTCGAACAATTGCGACAGGTGGCAGAGCCTGATGTCGATGACGTCGTTCTTCGTCTCCACCGGCATCCTCATCTCCCGCGTTCAAGACCGAATGTCCCAGGGCGGTCACACCGCCGATGGACGAGCCGAAGCTGGCTTGCGCACCGCCTCGCGGCGGCTGAACCACGCCACATAGAGCGTCGGAAGGAAGACGAGCGTCAGCAGCGACGCAACGAGGAGGCCGCCCATGATCGCGAAGGCCATCGCACCCCAGAACACGGTGAAGGCAATGGGGATGAGGCCGAGCACGGTGGAGGCGGCGGTCAGCATGATCGGGCGGAACCGGGAACCGCAGGCTTCGACCACGGCGTCCGGGACGGCTCGTCCGGCGGCCCGCTCCGCCTCGATCTGCTCGATCAGGATCACCGCGTTCTTCGCGATCATGCCGACGAGCGCGAGGACCCCCAAAATGGCGACGAAGCCGAGCGGCTGGCCAGACGCCAGCAGCGCCAGAACGACGCCGATCAGGCCGAGCGGCACCACGCTCAGCACCATTGCCAGACGCTGAAAGCTGCGAAGCTGGACCATCAGCACGGTCAGCACCAGGAGCAGCATCAACGGAATGACGGCGAAGACCGACGCGCGGCTCTTGGCGCTTTCCTCCGCGATTCCGCCGACCTCGATGCGGTACTCCGGCGGCAGGGTGGCCGACAGGTCGGCGATCCGGGGCGCCAGGGCGTCGATGGCGGATTCCGGTGGGACGCCGGGCGCCACGTCCGCCTGCAGCGTGAGGGTCGGCTGCCGCCCGCGCCGCCAGACGAGGGGAAGATCCTGGGCGTAGCCGAAGGACGCCAGCTGGTTCAGCGGAACGCTCCGCCCGTTCGGCAGGGACACCGGCAGGCTGCGCAGCGTTTCCACCGACAGGGTCTGCCCACGGGCATCCCGTGCCAGAACGTCGATCAGATAGATCCCGTCGCGGATCGGCGTGACGGGGCTTCCCGAGACGGCGGCGTTCAGCATGGTGGCGACGGCGGCCGAACTCAGGCCCAGGCGCCGCGCTTCGTCCTGGTCGATCCGCACCCGCAATTTGCGGGCGGTTTCCATCCAGTCGAAGTTGATCCGTCGCGTCTCGGGAAAGGTCGCGACGACCTGCGCGAGCTTCATCGCGATCTCGCGCACCTCGCTCGGGTCCGGCCCCACGACGCGGTACTGCAGCGGCCACCCCACGGGCGGCCCGAGTTCCAGCGGGTATACGCGGGCGACGGCGTCCGGGAATTCTTCGGCCAGCAGGGATTCCAGGCGGGATTGCAGCTGTTCGCGCGCCGCGATGTCCGTGGTCACGACCACCGTCTGGCCGATGAAGGGGTTGGCGAGTTGGACGTTCAGCGGCAGGTAGAAGCGGATCGCGCCGCGTCCGGCATAGCTGCTCCAGCGCGCGACCCCCGTCTCCTTGGCCAGCAGCGCGTCGAACCGCTCCACCGCCTCGCGCGTGGCGTGGATCGAGGCGTTCTGCGGCAGGCGGAGATCGACCAGAAGCTCGACCCGGTCCGACGGTGGAAAGAATTGCCGCGGAACGAGACCGAGCGCAAGGATCGCGGCGACGAACAGGCCGAGCGTCGTCGCGATCGTCAGCCCGCGGAAACGGATCGCCGCGCCCAGAACACGGCGGTACAGCCGCAGCACCCCGCCGGGCTCTCCGCCCCGCCCCGGCTTGGGCGGCCGCAGCAGCATCATGCCAAGGACGGGCGCGAAGACGGTCGCGACGAGCCACGACGCGATCAGCGCGATGCCCACGACGGCGAAGATGGAGAAGGTGTATTCGCCGGCGGAACTCTGCGCGAATCCGATCGGCACGAAACCCGCGATGGTCACCAGCGTGCCGGACAGCATCGCGACGGCCAGGGCCTTGTAGGGATACACGGCGGCGACCTCCATCCGGTCGCCGGCGGCGAGCCGCCGGGTCATCGCGTCGATGGTGGTCATGGCGTCGTCCACCAGCAGGGCGAGCGCGATGATCAGCGCGCCCAGCGAGATGCGCTGCAGGTCGATGCCGAGCAGATCCATCGCGGCGAAGACGATGGCCAGGGTCAAGGGAATCGTGATCGCGACGATGGCGCCCGCGCGCAGGCCGAGCGCGACGAAGCTGACGATCAGCACGATGACGACGGCCTGCCACAGCGACGTGATGAAGTCGGAGATCGCCTCGTCGACCGTGCGCGCCTGATCGGCCACCAGATGCGCCTCGATCCCCATCGGCAGGCCGGCGCCGATGCGCGCCATCGCCGCCGAGACGTTCCGGCCGAGGGCGAGGATGTCGCCGCCCGGGCGCATCGCGATGGCGAGCCCGATCGCCGGCTCGCCGTTCACCCGGAACAGCGGCTGGGGCGGATCGGCCAGATCGCGGCGCACCTCCGCCAGATCGCGCAGGCGCAGCATGCGCCCCCCGGCCACGAAATTGACGTCGAGGATGTCCTGCTCCGACGCGAAGGCGCCCGAGACCTGCAGGGACAGCGCTTCCTTGCCGGTGCGCAGCACGCCGGCCGGACGGACCGCATTCTGCGCCTGCAGCGCGGCGATCAGGGCGCCGGGCTCGACCCCCAGCCCGGCCAGCGTCTCCAGCGAGAAGTCCACGTAGACGCGCTCGTCCTGCTCGCCCAGAAGCTCGATCTTCGAGACGTCCGGGACGAGCAGCAGGCGTGAACGGACGTCTTCGACGGCGTCGCGCAATTCGCGGTGCGTGAACCCGTCGGCGGTGAAGCCGTAGATGATGCCGAAGGTGTCGCCGAAGTCATCGTTGAAGCCGGGGCCGAGGACGCCCTGCGGAAGGGTGTGGCGCATGTCGCCGACCCTCTTGCGCACCTCGTACCAGGTGTCGCTCACCGCGCGGCCCTGGGTGCTGCCGACCAGATCGACGAAGATCACGGTCGTTCCGGGAACCGTGTAGCTGCGCAGCGTGTCGAGGTTCGGCACCTCCTGCAGCGTCCGTTCGATCCGCTCGGTCACCTGCTGCAGCGTTTCGTCCAGGGTGGCGCCCGGCCACTGCGCCTGCACCACCATGGTGCGGATGGTGAAGGCCGGGTCCTCCGCCCGGCCGAGCTTCAGGAATGCGAGGGTTCCAGCCAGGACGACTCCGATCATCAGGAAGAGGACCAGGGACCGGTTCCGGATCGCCCACGCGGAGAGATTGAAGCCGCTCATGGCCCGGCCCCGAGCATGCGGACCTTCTGCCCCGGCCGCAACGCCTGCACCCCCGCGGTGACCACGACCTCGTCGGCTTCGAGGCCGCGCGCGACGATGACCCGGGCGAGGTCGTAGCGCTCGAGGTCGATGTTGCGCAACGCGACGGTGCTCGTCGTCTGATCGACGATCCAGACCGCCGGTTGCCGGTTCGCCTGCGTCAGGGCCGTTGCGGGAATCTCGAAGCCGCCCACGCCGCCGACCTGGATCGACCCGTTGACCGTCGAGCCGAGGCGCATCGCGTCGGGCGGGTCCTGAAGGCCAACCCGGACGGTGAAGGTGCGGGTCACCGGGTCGGCCTGCGGTGCCACTTCGCGCACGCGCCCCATGGTCTGCACCGCGGGGTCGGAGGTCAGAGCCACCGTGACGACCGAGTTGGCGGGGGCGATCCGGAACACCGGTGCCGGAACGTCGAAAACGGCGTCGCGCCCGTCCCGGCGGGCCAGATGCACGATCATGCGGCCGGCCGCCACCACCTCGCCGGGTTCGGCGCCGCGGGCGGTGACCGTGCCGGGACCGTCGGCCACCAGTTCCGTGTAGCCTAGGTGATCCTGCGCGGTGTCGAACTGCGCCTGCGCCGAATCGACCTGCGCCGCCGCAGCCTTCAGCGCCTGCGCCGCGGTGTCGTAGCGGGCGCGGGTGGTCCAGCCCTGGCCCAGGAGGGTTTCCTGCCGTTCGTAGTCGTTGCGTGCCAGCGTCTGCTGCCCCATGGCGGCGCTCAGGTTCGCCTGCGCCATTCTCAGGGCGTTGCGGGCCGGTTCGGGGTCCAGGCGCGCGATGGCTTGCCCCGCTTCGACCTGATCGCCGACATTCACCAGGCGCTCGATCATCCGCCCGTCGATGCGGAACGCGAGGCTGACCTCGTCCTGCGCCTGGATCTGGCCGGACAACGACAGGGTCTCGCCGCCCTCGTGCTTGGTGACCGTCACCACCCGCACGGGGCGCACCGGGTCCACGACGGATTCCTCGCCGGAACCGCATGCCGCGAGCAGGATCGACGGTGCGACGGCGAGCAGAGCCCATCGGCAGCATGTGCGTTCGGCTCGATTGTGGTTCACGGATTCCCCCATTCTTGCGGCGTCCGGCGATCCCAATGTGATGCGTGTCCTAGAATCCGAGGCGTTTGAGCAGGCTGGCCAGGGCGATCAGGACGACCAGAGCAAGCATCGGTATGGCGGCTGCGACGACGAAGACGTCGCCATAGGAGTCGCGATGGTTGAGCCTACAGACGGTGAGCAGCGTGATGACGGCGCCGTTGTGTGGCAGCGCGTCGAGCGCACCCGAGGCGACCGCCGTCACCCGGTGCATCACGTCGAGCGAAAAGCCGGACGCCTGGGCCATGTCCACGAAGTTCGGGCCAAGCGCGTCGAGCGCGATGCTCATGCCGCCGGATGCCGAGCCGGTCATCGCGGAGAGAACCGCCACGGACGCCGCGACCGACACCAGGGGGTTGCCGCCGCCGATGGCCAGAACGGCCTGGCTGATCGTCCCGAAGACCGGAAGGGCGGCGATCACCGCGCCGAAACCGACGAGGCTCGCCGTGCTGAAGATCGGCAGGACCGAAGCGTCGGCGCCCCTGTCCAGGCTCGTGCCCAGATCGTCCAGGCGGTTCCAGTTGCCGGCGATGAGAAGAAGGATGGCGAGGAACAGCGCCACGATGACCGCCCACACGCCGCGCACGGCCTCGATGGTCGTCGCCCCGAACCGCGGTTCGGCGAGGAAGGTGGTGTCCATCCGTGGGGCGACGACCTGGACGAACAGAAAGTTGCTGGCGATGACCACGACGATCGGCAGCACGGCCAGCGCGGCGGGGGGCAAGCCCTCCGTGTCGGCGCGTCCCTGCGGAGCGGGTTCGGTGGAGAGTTCGGCGATGTCGAACCCTTCGCACTGCGCGCGTTCGCGCGCCGCGCGGTCCAGCACCGGAGTGCTGTCGACATGGTCGCCGTACCCCTCGCCGGAGGCTCTCGCGGTGGCGGCCCGGCGGTCCAGCCACAGGACACCCAAAACGAACATCACGATCCCTGTGACGATCCCGAGGCCCGGCGCAGCGAAGGCCGTGGTGCCCAGGAAGGGCATCGGGATCGCGTTCTGGATCGCCGGCGTTCCCGGCAGGGCGGACATGGTGAAGGTGAAGGCGCCCAGCGCCAGGGCACCCGGTATCAGCCGCTTCGGAATGTCGGCGGCGCGGAACAGGGCGGCGGCCACCGGGTAGATCGCGAAGGCGACGACGAAGGCCGACACGCCGCCGTAGGTCAGGACGGCGCAACACAGCACCACCGAAACGACCGCACGGTCCGGTCCCAGCCGGGCGCTGACCAGCCGGGCGAGGGATCGCGCCGACCCGGTGTCGTCCATCAGCTTGCCGAAGATCGCCCCAAGCATGAACAAGGGAAAGAAGGCGATGATGAAGGAGCCCGCGTTGGTCATGAAGATCTGGGTGTAGGCGCCGAGGATCGGCAGGCCGCCGGTCAGCAGGGCCGCGAGCAGCGCGGTCGCGGGAGCCGCGATCAGCAGGGTCATGCCGCGATAGGCCAGAAAGATGAGCAGCGCGAGCGCAACGAGGACGAAGGCGAGATCGATCATGGCGGTGGCTCCGTGGGGGGCCTGCTCAGGGGGCTCCGTGCGAAGGCGGTTGGGGCGGCTCGGGGTAGCGCGCGTCGTAGGGATAGCGGGGGAAGTCCTTGCCGAGCCTCCGCCAGTCCGCCAGCCACCCTTCGGTGACGGTTCGCCCTTCCTCGCGAAGCGTCGCGAAGTAGTTCGGGCAGCGGTTGAACTTCGAGGTGTGCTTGAGGCCCCAGGCGGTGTCACGGGTCATCTTGATGGTCCGGACCGCGACGATCTTATGATTGTCCAGTGGTGGACGCTCGTTCCCGTACCGCTCGATCCATTGGTTGATCGTCATGATGGCGTCCAGTTCCTGGTTGAGTGACAGGTTGCCGGCCAGATCGTTCTCCCGGTCCCGTATGTCCTCGAGACCGATGTTCGGGGAGGCGGGATGGAACTCCTGGGGGTTGATGCGCACGATCCAGACCTCGTCCGGCTTGTCGTCCTTCACCCTGGCGTCGAGAAGGTCGCGCACCGGCGGATTGCGCGAGTACAGGCCATCCCAATAGTACCCGTTGCGGGTGACGGTGCGGCCCGGCACGCAGGTCGGGAACACCATGCCGGGGATGACCTGTGCGGGCATGACCTCCGGAAGCGTCCCCGACGCCGCCACCCCTTCCAGCGAGATCGCCCGGCGCATGCGCCAGCGGGTGATGTCGTACTGGTTGATTTCCCGACCGTCCGGCCGCAGGCCCATCTGTTCGAGGGTCTTGTTGGAATCGAACACCTCGAAATTGCCGCTGAGCACCTCGATGGCGCCCGCGAGAATTCGGATGTCGGCTTCGGCCACCCGTGGCCAATCGATCGCGTCGAAATGCGGACACAGGTCGTTCAGCAACTCCGGAAACCCAAGATACTGCCAGCGGGCCCCCATCATGTTGAGGCCGGCCAGTCCCAGTTGACCGACGGCGGAGTAGGGGTTGGACGCCGGCAGCGGCAGACCCTGCGACTTCCACCCCAGAAGGGCGGCGACCAGATGGTTGTGGGCGGTCTCTACCGGGGTGGTCGCGGCGAAGGTCGTCCACAGGAAGTCCAAGCGCTCGATGGCCTTGCCGATGGTGCCGCACGTCGTGTCTGCGGTGTTCGGGGCGAGGCCGTACCACGCCGCCAGCGCGCACAGCGCGCCCGCCGAGGTGCCGCTGATCGCGACGATGTCGAAGGTGTCGCCGTCCTGTGGGGTCTCGTCCCAGCCCTGTTTCGTCGTCAGGATGGTTTTCAGGACGCCCCAGGTGAACGCGGCGTGCGTTCCTCCCCCCTGGCAAGCGATCGCGACCTTCTTGGTGGCCATGTCTTCACCGCCTTCCAGTGTGTTCAGGGGGACCGGTCGTTGGGCAGCGGGTGTCCGGACGTTTCCCCGGACGCTTCATGGGCCAGGGTTTCCTTGATCCGCCCCAGCAGGTAGGGGAAGAAGGGGTTGGACGACATGCGGAGCAGGGCATCCATGCTGACGATCAGCGCTCCACGCTCTCCCCGTGCGGCCACCGCGCCCAGATGGATGCCGAAATCCTCGGTGGGATCGGGGTGCAAGCCGTAAAGGGAATCGGTCGTCGGAAAAGGAAGGGCGACGTGCGAGAGCGAATAGACGTCGAAGGGATAGACCAGCCCCAATTCCTGCACCTGTTCCGTCTCGGTGCCGGCCTCCATCGTGCGCGCGACCACGTCGGGGCGCTCCGCATCGGCGTTGGTGATGATCGTGGTTCTGAACCGGCGGGGTGGATCGGGCAGGATACGCGCCAGCATGGTGTCGGACGCCGAACTCAGGAGCGGACCGAACTTGGTGTTGCGGTTCACGTCGAACAGCACGAGTTCGCTGCCGTTGGCCGGCAGGTGGGCGTACAACCCGGACAGGATGGCGCGCGTGCTGACGGTGAAATCCATCACGGATTGGAAGGTGAGGATCGGGGGAAGTCCGTCCAGTCGGCCTTGGCCTGCGAAGTTTGCGACTCTGCTCTGAAGAGCCGAGGTCAGAAGATGCGACTGCCGCGCGCCATTGACCGGAAACGAATTGTACTTGAAGGGGTTGAATTCCGGCACCACGCCGAGCCAGGCGGCTTTCGCGAATGGAGGGAAGATCGCGGGCAAGCCGGCCAGACCGGCGAAGCGCGCGAATGCGGTGATCCCGATCATCGGCGAGATCAGAACGATGCGGTTGGGGCGCCTCAGCCGGGCATCGTCGAGGGCGTCGAGCGCATACATCATCGCAAGCGCACCGCCGTTCGAAAACCCGACCACGTGAAGCGGTTGGTCCGGAGCGATCCGTCGCTGCGCTTCCCGCGCCGCCAGCCGGGTGGCCGCCAACCAATCCTCCCAGTCGATGTCCGTCAGCCCCGCGGGAACCGTACCGTGTCCAGGCAATCGGATGGCGATGGCGACGAAGCCGTACGCTTGATAAAGACGGGCGATGTGACGAAGGCTGTAAGGTGAATCGGTCAAACCGTGAAGGAACAGCACCGCTCCTTTGACCGGACCGTCGGGCTCGAGCACATAGGAACGGTTCCAGTCCCGGGTGAACTGCCCAGGGTAGATCGGGCTTCCATCGAAATACCGGTTGACCGGGATGCGCTCTCCTGGGGGCAGTTTCTGGGTGACTTCCGCCCGCACGCTGTCGAAGGCGGCAGCCTCCGCCTTCATGTATTCAGACCAGCCGCTGCTCTCCAGATCCTTCCTGTGCAGTTCCTGCGGCACGAAGGTGTGCCAAATCTCCAGTGGCAGGCCACGTTGCGAGTCATAGGCGCGCACAAGAAGAAGAACGACAGCGCTCACGGTGAGCAGCGTGATCATTCTCCTTGCGATTTTGCGTACCCACAGTCTCATGAAGATATGACTTTCGATTTCAGAGGGTTCGCTCAAACACCGCAAATTAGGGCAACCGTTTCGAACGCGTCCGGAAACATGGGAACCGAGGCGAGGCCGAACACGCTCAAGGCGATGGACGTCTCGAGAGGCTCCGGTACGCCGCCAGGAGCCTCGGTCATTACAAGCGGTCGTATGGGAATGTTAACGTAATAATCATGCCGGAACGCGACCAGACATACCCATATTATGCAAAGGGCATTGTCGATGAAAGACTTCCATACTGACTAATCCGTCCCTTCATTAGGAGTTATGGCACTACACTCAATTTATGGCGGGGATTGCGGCAAAAATTCTCAATACGAACTGTAATGCTGCCTGATTAGTGATGTTCAATGTGTGAATGATTGAACTCTGAACATGCTGCGCGACCTGGCCATTGAGCGGCCCAACCAAGTGCGGCGCACGTACCCAGGCCATTTTGCCATCTGGGCTGAGATCGCCAGCGCGCGGCTGGTCGTGTGACCGCCCGAGCCGGGACGTCCGTGGGCAATCCGCGTCCTCCCGAACCGCCATCTGCGACAAGTTGACGGTGCCCGCCGACCAGCCGACGCAACATGGCGGGGGCGATGTCTTCGGCGATGTGCAGCACGCGGCCGTTGGAGAGCATCACCTCGACCAGGGCGGCACGGCGCTCGACGGGTGTTCTTCTCAAGCATCGTGCGAAGCGCCATCATCGCGTCGATCATCCCCGATCAAGTCGATGATGACCGCCCCGCGCGACATGCTCGCCGTCGCGTGACTCACGGGCCCGGCTCGCCGGGTCTTCCGCGTCGTGAGCTCAGGCTTGGCGCGACGCCTGCGGAACCAGTCGATGCGCGGGACGCCGCATGGCCCCCAGGTCCCTCAATCAAAAGTATCATTGACAGCAAGGTTTTTTCGCGCGATTAACCGATTAAATCTCGCTAAGAGAGATTTTCTTCTAATCATTGGCATAAAAAGTATACATGACAGACCAATGTATGCCCGATTTGGAACAGAAATTTCCCTATGATCTTTTCCTAGTTGCGTCGCGGAGATATGGCGAGGCAACGGCGGTTGAGGCGGGGCAGCAGACGACCAGTTATGCGGCGATGCGTGACTTGGCTCAAGGTGTGGCGCGCCAACTGCAAAATCATGGCATCCACGCGGGCGATCGGGTGGTCGTTGAAGGCGAGGTGACTCGGGACCTCGTTGCAGCCACGCTGGGTTGCCTGTGCGCCGGCGTCGTGTTTGTTCTCATCAGCCCCGACCTGCCGTTGCAACGCCGCAAGGTCATGGTCGAGCAGGCAAGGCCGAAGGCGCTTCTGCGGATCGGACAACCCGAAACGGAATCGGGTCACGCACCGGGCCGTGTCGAGGTTCCGATCCTGCCGATCGGGTTCCGCCCCGCTTCCTCCGCCGGGATGGACGAAGACCCGGTCGCCGGCGCCCGGCTGGACCCCGATGCCGCAGCCTATGTGTTTTTCACATCCGGAACGACTGGGACGCCGAAAGGCGTTCTGGGCCGCGCAGGCGGCCTTGCCCAGTTCCTGGAATGGGAACGCGACAGTTTTTCGGTAGGGCCGGGCGACAAGGTCAGCCTGTTGACGGGCCTGTCCTTCGACGTCGTGCTGCGCGACATGCTGATGCCGCTGATCTCGGGCGCGACCCTGTGCCTGCCGCCTACGGGCATGGCGCGCGACGGGCGTTCGGTCCTGGGCTGGCTGGATGCGTCGGGAGTGACCCTCATGCACGCCGTGCCGAGCCTCGCGCGCTCCTGGCTGGGCGCGACGGACAACGTTTTCATCAACCGCCGGCTGACGCGGACCCTGTTCGCCGGCGAGCCGCTGACGTCAGCGTTGGTGGCGGATTGGCGTTCACGGTTTCCGAACACCGAGGTCATCAACCTTTACGGCCCTACCGAAACCACGCTCGCCAAGTTCCACTACCGGGTGCCCGCCAGACCGCTCCCCGGCATCCAGCCGGTCGGCAGCCCTCTGCCGTTGACGGAAGCCATCATCCTCGGGCCGGACAGCCGCGCACGGCAACCGCGAGGCGAGTCCGGGCAGGTGGCGATCCGGACCCGCTACCCTTCCCTGGGTTACACGAACGCGCCGGAGGAGCAGGCGGCGCGCTTCGTCGAGTTCGACGACGGCCCCGTCTACCTGACCGGCGATCTCGGTTTTCTCGACGAGGAGGGACTGCTGCACCTCCAGGGACGAATCGACCATCAAGTGAAGATCAACGGCGTCCGGATCGAGCCGGACGGCGTGGCGGCCGAACTCCAGGAACATCCCGCGGTGCGCAACGCCGCCGTAGTCGCCCGGACCTCCGGGCATGGCGAGCCGGTGCTGGTCGCTTATTACGTCTCCGACGCCGACACGCCGCACGATCCGGCGGCCAATCCGATGGACGATCTGGCGAGGGAGCTGCGCAACCACCTGTCCGGGCGGCTGCCGTCCGCGATGGTCCCCGGCCTGTTCATCCGCTTGGCCAGCCTGCCCCTGACCCCGAACGGAAAGCTCGACCGCCGAGCCCTCGACGCCGTCACCCCCGTGGCGGCCTCCGTACCGACGGTCGAGGCGCGCGATCCCCTGGAGGCCTCCGTCCTGTCGGCGTGGCGCCGGGTGTTCGGGCGCGCCGATATCGGCGTCGAGCACGACTTCTTCGAAAACGGAGGCAACTCCCTGGCAGCGGCGGAAATCTGCGCCCGTCTGTCAGAGACCTTGAACCGCGTCGTCGAGCCACGGCTGTTGTTGGATCACGCTACGCCGGCGCGGCTCGCCGCGCATCTCGGCCATGCGCCGCTCCGCTCCCTGTCATCGCTTCCGATCGCCGACCGGCGGCATCGGCACCGCCTGTCACCCCAGCAACGGCGCTACCACGCCACCTTCGTGGCGCATGGAAACCGCTCCTGGTGCAATATGGTCGCCGACATCCCGCTGCCGGCCACGGCGAGCCGGCTCTCGGTCGCCGACGCGTTGCGGACCATCGTGGCCCGGCACGACAGCCTGCAAGTCTCCTTTGCCGAAGCCGATGGAGAGCTGTGGCAGGAGTATGGACCGGACCGCCCGGTCGACGTCGCCGAAATCGACCTGTCGACCCTGAACCCCGCGGCCCGCTCCTCGGTCCTGGTGGCGTTGCGGGTCGGGGAGGGCGAAAGGATCATCCCTATCGACGTCTGGCCGCTGTTCCGCGCCACGCTGGTCCACACCGGGCCGGACGGCAAGCGTCTGCTGTGGAACGTCCATCACATGGTCAGCGACGGGCGCAGCCAGGGCCTCCTGTCGGACGAGCTGCGGCTGTTGCTCGGGGCGGACGGAGCGCTCCTTGCTTTGCCCGACCTGCCACGCCAGTACCGGGATTTTTCCGAATGGTTCATGTCACCGGGGGGGCCCGCCGCCGATGACGCGCACCGCGCCTACTGGCGGTCCCTGCACGCCGCCCCTTACCGCCGGCCATGCCTCTCTCCCCATGGGAACAAGGCGCCCCGCGCCCGCGCCGCCGCCCTCAAGCTCACCTTGCCCGACGATCTGACCGCCTCCATCCGGAAGGCGGCGCGCGATCACCGCACCACGCCCTTCATCATCCTGCTCAGCGGCTATTTGCAGCTCTGCCACCGGCTGTGCATGGCCGACGACCTCGTCGTGGCGACCCCCATCGCCGGCCGCGACCACCCGGACACCGTGTCCCTGATCGGCAACTTCATTTCGCTGGTGACGCTGCGCAGTCGCCTGACCCCGGAAAGCCGCTTTGCCGATCTGGTCGCCGCGATGCGGCGCCAAGTGCCGGAGGCAGCGGCACACCAAGCGTTCCAGTACGACGAGCTGATGGCCGAACTCGGCCTGCCGATTGAAGCCGACCGATTTCCGCTCACCGGCTTTTCGATCAATTACATGCCGATGCCGTCGGTGCCGGTTGAGACGCGCGAAAGCGCCCTCCGCGACCTCGGGTTCGAGTTGAAATACGACCTGCTGCTGATGGTCCGCGACCATTCGGACGCCATCGCGCTGGAGTTCCAGCACCGCTCGGCCCTGTTCACGCCCGAGGAGATGACCACGCTTGCCGGCCGCTATCTCGCGGTCCTGGCGGCCGGGGTCGCGACACCGGCGGCGCTTCTGGATCGAACCCCGGACTCCGAACTGGCGAGCGTGACCTCCCGCATCTCCCTCGCCCCTACGGCGCCGGCGGACCCTTCACTTTCCGCTCCGCCGCCGATTCCCGCAATGCCGACACTCACAGGGCCGCCATGACGTCCACCTCAACGCCCCTGCCATCCAGGCTTCCGCTTCTCGAACTTTTCCTGCTGCTGACCCTGGCGACCCTCTGGGGATCATCGTACACGCTGATCAAGATCGCCGTCGGCACCATACCGCCGGTGACCCTGATGGCGGTGCGCACGGTGCTTGCCGGCGGGGTCCTGTACGGCCTGATGCGGATGAGCGGACAGGAGTTCCCGCGCGACCCCGCCCTGTGGCGCAAGTTCGGCTTCCAAGCCCTGATGAACAGCGTTCTGCCTTTCACGCTAATCGCGTGGGCGGAACAGACGGTCACGGCGGGCGTCGCGACGATCATCAACTCGGCGGCTCCGATCCTGACCTTCGTGCTCCTGTGGCTGCTCCCCGGTCACGAGCCGGCCACCTTCCGCAAGCTTGCCGGCACGCTGCTGGGGTTGGCGGGCATCGTCGTGCTGATCGGTCCGGAAGCGGCGCAGGGCTTCGGCGAAGGCATCGCGGCCCAGGCGGCGTTGGTTGCCGCGACCCTGTGCTACGCGGTGGCGGCCATCTACGGCCGCAACTTCAAGGGGGTGAACGCCATGCTGCCGGCGGCCGGATCGATGGTGTGCGGCGCCGTCGTGCTGGTTCCCGCCAGCCTCCTCATCGACCGGCCCTGGACGCTGACCCCATCCGCCGCATCCATGGGGGCGACCCTCCTGCTGGCGCTCTTTTCCACCGCGCTCGCCTTCGTCATCTACTTCCGGCTGCTGAAGACGCTTGGGCCGGTGGGAACCACCAGCCAAGCCTATCTGCGGGTGCCAATCGGCGTCTGCGCCGGCGCGCTGTTCCTCGGCGAAGCGATAAGCGCCACCGCCCTCGCCGGCCTCGTCCTGGTCATGGCGGGTGTCGCAGCCATCACCACGCCCGCGCGAGGGCGGGCTTGAGAAAAACGGATGCCGGCAAACCGGCCTGAGAAGGACCTGGACATGAAAATATACTGGTCGCGTATCGGCTTTCCCCATCCATCGAGCCGCTGATGGTGGACGAGAACATCGTCTACCGGCCCGATCTCGCCATCAAGGCCCCCCACGCGACGCGCGTCGCGTTGGTCGCCCACCAGCCCGACGCCCTCGTCACCCGCAAGCCCGTCGATCCCCTCCTGCTCGACCGGTGGCGGTCGGCCGTCGGGTACGACCGCCCCCTCCTCCTGGTGCATATCGCGGACGGGCCCGAGGACGGGACGGGTTACGAGCAGCTGCCTCCCAACATCGAACTCCACCGCATCGACGCCACGGGCGATGGCCAGCCGGAGGTGAAGGCGTTCGAATGGATCGAGCAGAGAAACACCGCCCGCCTGCCGGAAGCCGCCAGCACGGAGGTGGGAGAGCGCAGTTTCCGGCCGACGGGGCGCAACGGCCGGCGGCGCGTCGTGCTGATCGGCGCGGGAATCGTCAACCTCGTCACCGCCTACAGCCTCGCCCAGCAGGGTTACGAGGTCGAATGCCACGACGCCAGCCCGGATCCGCTGGATCCCGACGGGGACTGGCGCGACCAGGGCTGCACCTTCGGAGGCAACGACGCCCGCATCTTCTCGCTGAACGAAACCCGGCACCACCATTACCGGGGAGGCGCCGTCGACGCCACCACCAACACCGACTTCCGCAGGCTCGTCGCCGACGGCGGCTGGCTGTCCCGCGCCCCGGACCGTTTGAGCGCCACCGACCAGCAGTGGATCGAAGAGTTCGAGCGCGTGCCGCAATGGCTCGCCGCCCGCTTCGAGCGGGACCTCGTCGCGGTCAACCGGGAGAGCCACGTCCTGTGGCGGCAGCTTCTGGCCGACCGTCCGGACCTGTTCGAGGGAGTGGGATTCCATGACGGGCTGCTGCGTCTCTATCCCGATGCGGACGGCTACGCCGCGGCGCGCCAGAAGGAGCGGGCCATCGGCGCCCTGCAGCGCGAGATCGACCCGGTCCGCCTGGGCGAGGAGTTTCCGTCGCTGCGCGAGGCCGTCGATGGCGGCGCGGTCGGCGGCGCCCTGGAGGTCGTCGGCTTTTCGCTGAACATCCACCGCTTCGGCCATGCCCTCATCCGGCACCTGACCCGCGAGGGTGCGCGATTTGTCTGGAACAGCCGCGTGGAGTGCCGCGAGGACGGGGGGCGTGGCGGTTGCCGGACCTTCCTGGCGAACGGGGAGGTTCTGGAGGCCGATGGCTACGTGATCTCGGTCGGCGCCACGGGCAACGGCCTTCTTCGGGCCTTCGACTGCCGCGAGGCGGTCGCGCCGGTCATCGGCATGTGGATCACGCTGCCCGGCGATACGCCGAAGCTGGACCGCCCCATCAAGATCACCCGCGCCGGCTACGCCGCCGGGGCGGGAGCGGCGCAGGGCGCCAACGTGATCGGCGCCCGCGATCGCGACGGCCGCGACGTCATCCATCTCGGCTCCGGTCATGGGTTCATCGGTCACGACATCGCCGCCATGGATCCCGACCAGATCGCCGATCTCGCCCGCGCGGTGGAGGACACCGCCCGACGTTTCTTTCCCAGCCGCTATGAGAAGGCGCAGGCCATGGGCATGCTCGACGGCCCCAGGCGCTACTGCATCCGGCCTTGGACCCCGTCCGGCCTCGGCCTGTTCGAACGGCTGAGGGACGAGGCGCGGGACGGCTGATCCTGGTGACGGTCGTCTTTCACAGCCGGACGGCGCTCCTGACCGATGGGGTCGACGCTGCCGACGCGGTGGCGCGCACGCTTGAGGATGCGTGGAGAAACCGCCGTTTCGGGGACTGTGCCGCTGGCTACGCCGCGCGTCACGGCGCGTTCGATCCCGAGGCCGCCTTCTTCTGCCCCGCGATCCGGAGCCAACCGGACAGCGCCGCCTACCAGGCGGCGGTGCGAAGCTTGCTCGTCGAGGACATCGGTCAGTCGCGGCTCGGCGAGGCGGACAGCCCGACCAAGGCTGCCCTGGAACTCTTCAGGGTGTTGCGGCCGCAGATCCGGTCGGCCGTCGATTTCGGCGGCCTCACCCCGGCATCCCATCAAGATTTCCGGACGGGGATCGCTCCGTTGATCAACCGCGCGGTGATCGGACCGCCGCTGAGTCGCAACGAGGAATTGCTTGCGCTGATCGACGCCGGCATCGTCCGGGCACCGTTCGGGCCGGCGCCGGACTGCCGTTTCGACGCATCGCTCGGACGTTGGACGATCACCTCCACGGCGCTCGGCCGGCCGCACAGCCAGACGGTGGATCGTCTCATCGCCGGCCATCTCGACCAGCCGGAGGTGGAGGGCAGCGCATCGCCGCTCCTTTCGGGCCTCGCCGGGGCCGGGCGCATCCGTGCCTACCGCCACGGCGACGCTCCCGCCAGCGGCATCGACATCGACCCCGACAGCCACCCCCTGGACAGGGCCGGCCGGCCGCAGCCGCGCCTGTGGGTGCTGGGGCCGCTGACCGAAGGCGCCCGTTATTTCAACCATTACCTGCCATCGCCCAAGAGCCGGTCCAAGGCCTTCGCGGAAGCCGACGCCTGTCTCGACCGCATCATGGACGAACGCGGCGGCACTCCCGGAGACGGTACCGGGACCCCGGCGCCGGCTGCCGCCTTCCTGGGACCTGTGGGGCAGGACGCATGATCGACCTCTATTACGCCAACTCCGGCAACAGCCTGCGGGCCTTGATCGCTCTTGAGGAAGGCGGATCGGCCTTCCGCGGGCACAAGCTCGACCTTCTGCGCAACGAGCACAGGACCCCCGAATTCCTGGCCCTGAATCCGGTGGGCGCGGTGCCGGTAATGATCGACCACCGGACGGACGGAGAGCCGATCGTCCTGTCCCAGTCGGGAGCGATCATGCTGCACGTCGCGGAACGGACCGGGCGCCTGATCCCGCCGGATCCGCGCCGCCGGCTGGCGGCGCTGCAATGGTTCATGCTGGCGGTCAGCGACGCCAACCCGGCCAGCGCCGCCCTCCTCTATGTCGGACGCGATGTTCCGGACGCCACCCCCGCGACCACCGCCTTCCTGGAAGGGCGCCTGCTCAACATCATGCGGGGATGCGAGACGCGGCTCACCGGCCGGGATTTCCTGGCCGACGAGCTGTCGCTCGCCGACCTGGCGCTCTTTCCGGTTGTGCGGATGCGCCGGGGGCTGCTTGAGGGGGCCGGCGGATTCGACCGGCTGCTGGGCTGGGCCGACCGCATCGCGGCGTTGCCGTCGGTCATCCGTGCGGTCGGGCATCTCTGATACGGTCGGCGGGCACCGGAAGTGTTCATCCGCCAGCCGCATGGCCCCTCCACCCGGCGTCTATTCAACGGCAAACGCACGCGAGGCTTCCTTGGGCAACGGGTCGAGCCAACAGAGGATCATCTGGGCGAGCACGATCGGCACCGCGATCGAGTTCTACGATTTCCTCATCTACGGGGTCGCTTCGGCGCTCATCTTCAATAAACTTTTCTTTCCGGTTTTCGATGAACTGGTCGGAACGCTGTTCTCGTTCGGCTCCTTCGCAGTCGGTTTCCTGGCCCGCCCTCTGGGCGGCGTGCTGTTCGGGCATTTCGGCGACCGGCTGGGGCGCAAGAACATGCTGGCCGCCACGATGCTGATGATGGGAACGGGGACCTTTCTGATCGGCCTTCTGCCGACCTACGACCAGATCGGGATCTGGGCGCCCCTGCCGCTGATTCTGCTTCGGCTCGTGCAAGGTATCGGCGTCGGCGGTGAATGGGCCGGGGCGACGCTGCTGGTCGTGGAACACGTCAGGGACAGACGCGGCTTCTACGGCAGCCTCGTGCAGACGGGTTTTCCCATCGGGGTCGCCGCTTCGACCGCCGCCTTTCTGCTGCTCAAGAGCCTGCCCCAGGACGCTCTCCTCAGTTGGGGATGGCGGCTTCCTTTCCTGTTCAGCATCGTGCTGATCGCCGTCGGCGCCTTCGTCCGTTTCCGACTCGCGGAATCACCCGCGTTCGAGGCGGTCCGGGCCGGCAACCGTTTGTCCCGGTTGCCCTTCGCCGAGGTTCTGCGGGATCACTGGCGGCTTTGCCTGACGGTCTTGGGGCTGAAGATATCCGAGGTGACGTGGGTCTTCATCATCACGGTCTTCGGCATCAGCTTCATCAAGGACAAAGGCAGCGTCCCGGTCGAGACCTACCTTCTCGGCGTCTGCATCGCCGCCATGATGGAACTGGTCACGATTCCGCTGTTCGGGCATCTCTCCGACCGCGTCGGCCGACGGCCGATCTACCTGCTCGGGGCCGCTGTCAGCGCCATCATGGCGTTCCCGTTGTTCGAACTGCTGCAGTCGGGGCAGAGTTGGGTGGTCATCGCCACCATCGTAGTGGCGATGAATCTCGGGCATGGGCTGATGTTCGCTCCGCTGGCCGCGCTCATTCCCGAGCTGTTCGAAACGCGCATCCGCTACAGCGGCTCCTCCTTCGCCTACCAGATGGCGTCGGCCCTGGGCGGGGGTGGAGCGCCCGTGATTGCGACGGCGTTGATGGTCTGGTCGGGAGGCGGCGTCTGGGTGGTCGGCGCCTACATGGCCACCTTGTCCGCCATCACCTTCACCGCGGCGCTGATCCTTCGGGAAACAGCATTCGGGAACCTGCCGGGAGCGCCGCCGTCCCGGTCGCCGCTCGCGCCCACTGAGCGCGGCCTCCCGGCCGAACACAACGGCGTGCCGCATCGGGAGGGAGCGGCGCCGGCAGCCTGGGCGGCCGATTCCGCCTTGCCGAGCTGACCGCACAATACACCGCTTTCACCATCGCAGAGCCCGAGGGACATACACCATGGATTCCGATTTTTACGAGATCGCCCGCGCGCTCCAGCCTTACTTCGACGGCTGGTACGAAGCGGATGTCGAAAAATTGAAAATGGCTTTCCACGAGTCCTGCCGCTTGACCTGCGTCATCGACGGGAAGCTGGATCAGGATTCCATGCCCAAGGTTTACGAATCCGTCGCCAACCGCGAGAGTCCGGCAAGCCGCGGGGAGACACGGCATGACAGGATACTGTCCATTCACAAATCGAGCCCGGACATCGCCCTCGCGGTGGTTCAGCTGTCCATCGGGGCGAAGCTCTTCACCGATTATTTGTCGCTGGTGAAGCTTGAGGGGAACTGGAAGATCGTCTCGAAGCTGTTCAGCTTTTCCAAATTGCCGTAGGGGATCGTGTCGGTTCCGTCAACCCTCGCGCCAGCTTGGTCGTGACGGCGGGGCGGCCGTAGAGGATCACCTCTCTTGAGGAGGTGACGAATGCGCTGTCCGCACTGCCGCTCGACCGCGACCGAAGAACGTTCGGACTGGCTCGGTGTTGAACCGCCTGCGCGCCGACGGGCGATCCGTGTCCAGCGGGTCGCCGCTCTGCGCGACATGCTCGCATTTCCGGTACCCCAATCAATCCCAGGACTTGGTGCATCCCCCGGTGCGGCGCGACGACCACATCACCCAATTCCACGCCGAACTCGGAAGCGCATGCCGCCCTTTTCAACATCTGAAACGGGTTTTCAGAAAGAAACCAGCATCCGGGCCTGGGCGGTGAGCGTCCCACGGCTGGTTTCCGGCCCATCGGTGAGAGCGACTCCGACATTTACCCCAAGCTGCAGGGACTGCAGGAGCGTGTAGTCGAGGCCAACCCCCCACCCCCACCAGCGTCGTGTCGGCCTGCTCGCCGATGCCAGGAAGAGCGTCGTAGTTGTAATTGTGGCCGTACCCGACGTCGAGAAAGGCGAAGGGCGAAACGACATCCTCGACCGGGCCGATTCCGGTGCTCTCAAGATGGCCGTAATACCAAGTTCTGTGGAGTACGCCTCATGCGGTGATTCTCGGAGGAGCGTGCCGCGTGATTCACCGGAGAGACCATGGCGACGAGGTCCACGATGGCCGCTCCGGTTCCGATACGCAGCGATTACGACGCCGCCGCTCTGCGTCGGCTTGCCCGTGCCTCTCACGATCCCGGCCAAGTCCGTCGGCTGCTCGCCCTGGCGACGATCTACGACGGAGAACCGCGCTTGGCCGCGGCGCAGATCGGCGGGGTCGGCTTGCAGACGGTGCGCGACTGGGTGCTGCGTTTCAATGACGCGGGACCGGCGGGCTTGCTGACCGGCAAGGCGCCGGGCCCGCAGCCGCGCTTGGCCGACCATCACCGGGCGGCCCTGTGCCAGGTCGTCGAGGATGGACCGATCCCGGCGGTGCATGGGGTCGTACGTTGGCGGATTGCCGACCTGCTGCACTGGCTCTGGAACGAGTTCCGTGTAACCGTCTCCAAGCAGACGCTGAGCCGGGAACTGCGCGCTCTGGGTTTGCGCAAGCTGTCGGCCCGCCCCCGCCACCACGCCGAGGATCCCGGCGCCGCCGAGGCGTTCAAAAAAACTTCCCCGCCCTGCTGGCGCAGATCGCCGCGCACGAGGCCGCCGGCAAGCCCATAGAGGTCTGGTGGCAGGACGAAGCCCGCATCGGCCAGAAGAACAAAATCACCCGCCGCTGGGCACGCCGGGGCACCCGACCGGCGGCCCAGCACGATCAGCGCACGCGCTCGGCCTATCTGTTCGGCGCGATCTGCCCGGCCCAGGGCAAAGGCGCGGCCCTGGTGCTGCCGCGCTGCACGAGCGAGGCGATGGCGCTGCACCTGGAGGAGATCGCCCGCGCCGTGGCGCCCGGGGCCCATGCCGTCGTCCTGCTCGATCAGGCCGGCTGGCACACCTCGGCCAAACTGCCGGTCCCCGGCAACATCACCCGCGAGGATCAAGTCGCGTCCCTCCGGCGGCAGCAGCCCGAGCGTCACCCCGAGGCTGGCCAGGATGAAGGAGAACTCGCCGACTTGCTCCAGACTGGCCGACACGGTGAGGGCGGTCGAGGCCGGGTAGCCGACCACCATCACGATGCCGAAGGCCGCCAGCGTCTTGCCGAGGACGATGACCAGGACGACGGCGAGCACGGCGAACGGCTCGTGGACCAGGATCATCGGGTCGAACAGCATGCCGACCGAGACGAAGAACAGCACCGCGAAGGCATCCTGAAGCGGCAGCGCGTCGGCCGCGGCTTGATGGCTGAAGTCGCTCTCGCTCAGGACGACGCCGGCGAAGAAGGCCCCGAGAGCGAAGGAGACGCCGAACAGCTCGGCCGAGCCGTAGGCGATGCCGAGCGCGGTCGCCAGCACCGAGAGCGTGAACAGCTCGCGCGAGCCGGTCCGGGCGACCTGCATCAGAAGCCACGGGATCGCGCGCGTGCCGACCACCAGCACGAGGGCCAGGAACACCCCGACCTTGCCCAGCGTCAGCGCCAGGGACACGGCCAAGGCGATGCCGCCGGTTTCGCCCGCCGCGCCGTGCGGCGTCCCGCCGAGCATGCCCGCCAGGGCCGGCAACAGCACCAGAGCCAGCACCATGGCGAGATCCTCGACGATGAGCCAGCCGACGGCGATGATGCCAGCCCCTCGTCGGCAACGAAGCCGGGCGTGAAGGGACCGGCCGCGACACCGGCCAGCAGATAGCCGACGAGGGAAGGCAGCCTGAGCTCGACTTTGCTCAATCACGCCGGAAAGCAAACGGCCTGAATGAGGCGGTTGAGCCCGGCGCCGAGGAGTTTCGCGCTCTCCCCGCCCAGCGTTGACAGCGAGAAAGTCGTCTCGCTCCAGAGCCGGAAGCGGACCGCGGCCAGGGCGTCACTGAAGGTCGGTTCGGCCTTGGCATACCATCCCGCGGCGCGTGGTCGGATGACCATCTCCGCCGAGATTTCGTTGGCCCACAGCGTGACCAGAGAGAACAGCTCGAGCAGCGCCGGGGTGGTGCGGGCGATCGCCGGGTCCGACCATTGCCGTTGGGTCTCGACGCCGAGGTGACGGCGGACCTCGGCGAAGGTCACCTCCACGGCCCACCGGCGGATGAACCAGCACAGCACCATGAGCGGATCGGCCTGCAGGTCGGCGCACAGCAAGCCTTGCGGCTCGAAGGCGCCATGCGGATCGCGCACCAGAACCCAGCGGATCGCAACCTGTTTGCCGGGGTGATACCACTGGGCCGTGCCGGAAGCGATGTCCAACTGGCGCTCCTCACCACCATACCAGCCGGTGACCCGAACGCGCTGCCAGGCGGTGGTGGGGTCGTTCAAGCGCTGCGTCAGGGAGGGCAAACGGGCTCCCGACACCCGGGGCCGTCCCATCGTGCCTGGCGGCCGCGGTGGGGCCGGTTCGAACAGGCGGGCATCCAGACGCAAGCGCGTGATGACGGTAAGATGGGCCCGCAGGTCGCGCAGCAGTTCGATGGCCGCGTAGCTGCTGTCGGCGACCGCGATCATGGGCCGGTCGGGCACCCAGCGCCGGACCTGGAGCAGGAGTTGGCGGGCCCAGTCGGTCAGCTTCTTATGGCGCCGTCCGGTCTCCCGGGCGAACCGCTCCGAGGGCGCCAGGGCGCTCAGAAACGGCAGCGCCCAGACCCGTCCGGCCCACGGAATGGGGACCAGCAGCATGACCACCATCCAGCGCAGACCGCTGGCCTTGACGAAATGCCCATGGCTGGAGCGCACCGGGTCGCGGTAGATGCCGCGCGCCTTGATCTTCGGTCCCCAGCGGCGCTCGATCGTCTCGTCGATGCCAATGACGACAGGCCCCTGCGGCACGAAGCTGGTAACCAGGAGCGTGAGCAGGCGTTGCGCGACGGCACGGCTCGACCAGCGGTTCCGATTGAGCACGCGATGGAATTTGGCGAAGCCACCGTCCTCGCGTCGCCCCATGACGCTCAACGCGGCGGTCACGGTGCGCCGCCCCGGGGTGAGGAGCGCTCCCGCGACCAGCACCAGGGCATGCCGCCATGTCGGCCGGGTGAACAGCGCCGCGAAGGGCGCCATCCAACATTCGAGGCTGTATGGAACGGCTGACATGACCGCGGCTCCCGCTGGTTGCTACCATCGGGCAACCCGGTCGGAACGGGAGGGTCACGATGAACGCCGATGCCATGCTGAAGCGCATCGAGGGATTCAACCAAGCACGTGGCGGCGGCGTGATCGTGCGCAAGGCCGCCCGCGGCTACACACTCCTCAGCGAGCGCACCGGCGCCCCCATCGCGCGGTTGCGGCCGACCGGCAACGGCGACACGGTCCAGGTGCTCTGGTGGAACGGCGAGCGCTGGGGAGCCTCAGGCCCGCTGGGGATTGCCACCATGGCCCTCGACCGCGCCCTCGACTACGTCGCCAACGAGCCGAACTTCTGGATCCACGGCTGATCCGAACTCGGGAAATTGGCCAAAATCCAGCTGAGCTTGCTGGCGAGAAGGCCGCCGAGGAAGGCGAGAACCAGGCCCACGACAATGGTGGCGATAAACGTCGTCTCGTGCGGCATGACGATCCTTGTCCGGTTCCGGACGGGAGAATCCCGCGATGGGACCCGGCTCCGTCAGATATGGTGGTTGCTCGGCGACCGGTCGGTGCGATGCATGGCCGTACTGACGGCAGGTGTTCGTCTGCGCCGTCGCATGTGCCGTCGCGAGTCTCCATGTCCATTGGATGATGATAGAATATGGGCTTCGCTTTGATTTCGATGGCTGGATGGTCATCGACACCACGGTGGTGAACGGTGAGCTGGCTGGTGAGGCGGTTCGGCGTGGTTTGTCCTTCGCTGAGGCGGAGTATCTGGCGGACTGTCTGGCGCGGTACGTGATCGATCTTCACGCCGATCGGAACTGAGGGCGCCGGGCCGCGGGCAAAATGTATGGGATCAGGCGTGAACCCTCGCAAGATGGGGGATGGAGCGCCACATCAGGGAGGGCCGTGGCTTGAACGCTGCCCTTGAGGACACCATGAAGCCCGCCGTCACTGCTCTTCTTTTTGCGTTTGCCATTGGTGCCGCCTCCGCCGCAGCCGATGAGCGCAATCCCACGCACCTCTTCGACCCCGGCAATCACGTCGATGCCACTGGTGTCGTTCGCGACCGTGGCGGTCGGCCCGTCGGGCGTATTGAAGCGGATGTCGAGGGAAGCCACGTGTTGCGCGACAACGCCGGGCGCCACATCGGCAGCGTCGAACGTGGCTTCGCCGAGGGCGAACTGATCGTCCGGGACAGCGAAGGCCGCCGCCAGGGTACGCTTGAACGCCAGCAGTGACACGGAAGTTCCAGCTTCGAAGCCACCGTCAGCCGATCGTCGGATCAGTAGAACACCCCATCGTCCAGATCCTTTCTGAACGGTCCGCACCAGGCGGCGGGGAGTGACGACCGATAGGCCCGGCAGGTTCGGGTCGGCACATAGGTCACGGTGATGTTGTGGAATTGGACCGTGGCGCCCCTGACGACATGAGCCTCGACGAAGTCTGTCATTCTGAAATCGTCCGGGCGAAGCGTGACGTGGGCAACGCACCGTTCGAAGGCTTCCCTTTCTACGTTCTTGAACATGGCAAAACCTCCGGTTTACGCCACTGGTCCATGAATCAATGCAAAGAGTATGACCGCGAGCACAACGGCAACCGGGATCACAAGCGGTGGCACGAAATATTCCATTACAGAGCTTCTAAAGGTTGTGAAGCTGGGAGGCGTAGACATTGGAAGGTTCATGGTCGTGTTCCGAAGTTAGGTAAACCGAATTGGGTATGGTGCGGCGATGTCCTCGTTGCCATTGCATCGTCCGTCGAGACTGATCAGGGGTCGCGGTAGGACTGTGAAAAGGTGTGGGCTATAGAAGAAGTTGTGCTGGGAAAGGCTTTGCGCCGCGGCGATTCCGGCATATGGCCCCAAGAGCCGCAGAAGGGCGATGGATGAAAGCCGAAATCAATGCATCGGCTGTTCTGGAAGAGGGAATTTAGATTTTTATAAGATTTTATTCTCTCCGCACAACTGGCTCAAGTGGTCCAGCCGCAGTGACAATGTTCCAATGGCCCTACGGGATCGAATGCGGTGCATTCATTCGGACCGACTCCGCGATGCTCTTGTTTTGTTCGAGTGGTATGGATTTCTGTCCGCTCCATGTCGTCACGCCATGGCAAGGCCAGTGCTATCTCCAATTCAATAAAGATAATTCAATTGTCTTCAGGCGGAATATTTCGCATTTTCCTGGAAATTTGGATGGAACGCCCCATATTCATTTTTACTCTTTCAGGCGCGCGCCAAGAGATTATTGCCGACAGCTCCCCTGGGAGCATGCCTGTTTGTATAAGGTCACGGGATCGCGTCCAGTCTCAGTCATCTTTGGAAACTGTCCAGCAACGGCCCGTCAGAGCCGTGGATCATTATCGGGACACAAGGACAGAAGCCGCTCGTGATTGTTCGGGCGCGCGGACTTGCTGCCCGAAGCGGAGCATCGGCATGCTTGAACGAACGAGACTGGCGTTCTTCGTCATCGAAACCCAGGCCGGCTGGACCGTGCGGGCCGATGGGTTCGTCTATCCCTTGTGCGGCAGTTTCGACGATGCAGTCCTCCGCGCGACGCGGGAAGCGCAAGCGGCCGGCCGTCTTGGCTTTGCCAGCGTCGTGCTGACACGACCGGCGCAAAACCGTCCGTATGAAATTCAATGGACCTACGGTTGCGACACCTGTCCGCCAACCGCCACGGAGGAGTTCCGCCATGCCACGTCGAATCTTCGAAGCGATGTCCGCCACTGAGGCGGTGATCCTGCCCCCTTCGGCCACGATCCACGCCGCGGCGGTGGCGATGAAGGAACGGCGGCAGTGTGTGGTGCTCGCCATGACCGCCGACCGGTTGGAGGGCATCCTTACGGAACAGGATGTGGTTCGCCGCGTCGTCGCCGAGCGACGGGATGCGGAGCATGTCACCGTGGCCGAGGTGATGACCCGGCATCCCGACACGATCCCCGCCAGCGATCTCGCGCTCACGGGGCTGCAGATGATGGAGGACGGTGGGTATCGGCACCTGCCGGTCATCCATGACGGGCGTGTCGTCGGGCTGATCTCACGCGTCGATTTCGCCGGGGCGGAAAAGACCGAACTGGAAGCCGAGCGCCGATGCTGGGAACGGCTCGGGTGACGGCTCCCGAGCGGACCGGCGCGATGCAAAGCGCCCCCGCATCGAAGGAGGATAATCATGGATTCGCGCTTCATGGCTTTCGCGGGAACTGCGTCCGAGGGTGCCGACATTCTGCGTGAGCGCCTGCGTTGGGCGGCCGCCGAACGACGCAGGCATGAGGCATCGCCGTATTCCCCAGGAAGCCATCCAACCTTATCGCCTTCCGGCCAAGCCGCCCTGCGGTGCGGCGCTCAACTGACCCAGTTCACCGAGACCCGTCGGGTACATGCCTCCTGATCCCGACCATACACGCAGCGAGGACAACACCATGTCGGAGAGTTTCCGCAGCCCTGACGGTCATCAAGCCTCTCCAGCGGAGAGAAGGCGGCCGTCTGACGAAGTCCTCGATGCCGTGTTGGCCGCTCACCGCCTGTGGCTGGAGAGCGTGGGGCAGGAGGGCCGTCAAGCCGATTTGCGCCACGCCGATTTGTCCGGCCGGTCGCTGTGGCGCGCCGACCTGCGTCGGGCGCGGTTCAACGGCTGTGATCTGAGGGGTGCCGACCTTGACCACTCCGACGCCTCGGGCGCGAACTTTGACGGCGCTTGCCTGGAGCGGGCGTCGTTGTGGAACGCCCGTCTCGGCAAGGCCCGCCTCTGTCCGGCCGATCTCCGGAATGCCAACCTCGATCCTGCCGATCTGTCCGGTGCGAACCTGTCGGAAGCGGATTGCACGGAGGCCAGTTTGTGGGGAGCGCGGCTGCACGGTGCCGACCTGCGGACCGTAACCGGCCTCATCGGGGATCAACTCGCCAACGCCTTGGGTGATCCGGACACGCGCCTGCCGGACCGGCGGGAGGGGTGAGGCATGGCGCACGCGCACTATCTCGTCGCGCAACGCGGAACCGGCTGGTTCATTTTTCTGGAGAAGTACCGGTACGGCCCTTTCCCGAGCGGGCGGAACGGCGCTCTGACCGCCGCCGTGCAGGCGGCGCATCAAGCTGGCAAGGACGGTCACGACGCCCGCGTGTCGCTGCGCGCTGTGGACGGCATAGCGTGGACCGTCTGGTCCTTCGGAGCTGACGGCTATCCCCCACGCTGGGTGGAGCCGTTGCGCATCATGGCGCCAAAACCGCGCCCCAAGCGGCCGCGCCCGGCAGTGCTTGCGCCGAGGCGGCCCGAACCAGGAGGGACTCCATGATCGACCACGAACTTCTTGGGCGTTACCAGACGGTGTTCGGCTCCACCTTCGACGTTGCGCTTTGGACGCGACGGCCCGGCGACGGCGTGAATGACATGATGCGCGCCGCACTCGCCGGGTATGGCCCGCCGGTGACCGACGAGCGCATCGCGTCCCGAGTGCATGAGCGGCTTGCATTCCCGGACGTCCCGTAGAGCGGAGCGAACCCATGTTAGTTTCCTCCGGCCCGGCGGCTGTCAACCATCAGCGTCCGCATTGTTGTGGAGGCGCCGAGCGCGGCACGGGTGGTCTCCTGGTGGGCGGACGGTGGCCGGACGCGTCGCATAAACCCGCGCGACCGGTTGGATTTGGGCTTCGCCGTCCGACGCGGTCCGTGCCATGCTGCCGATCATGAACAGCTTCCGCCCGAACCTGCCCGCCACACCAGAGCGCTCCGATGCGGAGCGCCACGTGGACGCAGTGCAGCGGCAGGGGGGGATTTTCGTCAAGGCGGTCGCTGCCACGCGGGTGCCGATGATGGTTGCCGACGCGACGCTGCCGGGCTATCCGGTGGTCTTCGCGAACAGCGCCTTTCTGGACATGTCCGGCTACGCCATGGACGACGTCCTTGGGCAGGAGCCGCATTTCCTGGACGGGCCGGGCACCGATCCTGCGACGATCCAAAGGTTCAAGGCGGCCCTCGCCGAACAGCGCGACGAAACGCTGGAGATCCTGCAGTACCGCAAGGATGGCGGCGCTCTGTGGGCAGCGCTGTTCGTCGGCCGGTGGACCGACGAGACCGGGCGGATCGTCCACCATTTTCTGTCCTTCCTGGACATCACACGGCGCTGCGCCGCCGAAGACGACCTGCGGCAACTCACCCTGGACCTGGAACGGCGCGTGGCCGAGCGGACACAGGCGTTGACGGCGGCCAACGCGCGTCTGTCCCGCCTCCTGGCGGAGAAAGAAGTGCTGCTCCGTGAGGTGGACCATCGGGCCAAAAACAGCCTGGCCATCGCCTCGTCGCTGCTGATCACCCAGGCCTATCAGCAAGCGGACCCAGCGGTCAGGGCACTCTTTCTGGAAACACAGGAACGGTTGGGGGCGATGGCGCACGCGCACGACCTGCTCAGCAAATCCCAGGACCCCAGCCGGATCAGACTTGCTCCCTATCTGCGGGATCTCTGCGCGTTGCTGATGACGGCAACCGGCACGAACGCCGGCATCCGGATCGAGGCGCAGGCGGACGGGGACATTCACGTTCCGGCCAACCACGCCATTACGCTGGGGCTGGTGGTGAACGAACTGGTCACCAACGCCGTGAAGCACGCGTTTCCGTCGTTCCTGGCGGGACGCATCGAGGTTACGGCGCGGCGGCCGCACAGAGATCGGGTGGTGCTGCGTGTGCGCGACAACGGGGTGGGCATGTCTGGCGACCGCGAAGGTTCCCTTGGCTTTGGGATCGTTCGCTCCCTCGTCGAACAGATTGACGGCGAGATGGACATCAGGTGCGATGCCGGTGTTGCCGTGACGGTCACGTTTCCGGGCTGAGCACCGCGGTCAATGAGGCGTCCCGGACGACGGAGCCGCTGGTGATGAAGTGTGAGCGGCACGCCCGGTGGCGCCATGGCTGCTTGATCACCCATTGGACGGCGGTGACAAGGTCTTCCATCAAAGTCGGTTTCACGAGGAGCCGCGTGCGACCGGGATCGCCGCTCTGAATGCTGGCCACCCCGCCTTCCGGCGGTGTCCCAGTCACGACCACGACCGGAAGGCCCGACCGCCCGCCACGCAACCGTTGAATCAGAACCTTCCCGTCCATAATGGGCATCCTGAGATCAGTCAGCAACAGGTCGGCCCGGTCCCTGGCATCGGCCTCCAGCGCTTCCCGGCCATTGTGCATGACCGTGACACGGAAGCCCGCACAGACCAGCGTATCCTCCATGGCCATGACCACGAGAGCCGAGGCGCCGGACACGCCTGGGCGGGAGGCAGTCCAGCCGGTTCCTACACCGACCCGCGCGGATCGGACTCCTCGCGGGAACTGCTGCGCTTCTTCCTTGCGAACCCGCGACGTCGGCCATCCGTGCCGCAATGGTTCCAGTTGAAGCTTGCGGGAAACTTGGTGCTGTTGAGCATGATCGTCCATGCGCAGCTCTGCCTTGGCCGGCTTTGTGTGCAATTCATGAAGCGGGTGTCAAGCGCCGGCTGGGTTCCGGATGCTAGCCGGTCTGTGGAATGACTGGAACTGGATGCTCGCACCACCAATATGGGCTATGGCCAGCACGCCGAGTAACCCTCCTGCCGCAATGGATATGTCTGGATGCCCATGCCTGAACTTGCGCGTCTTTCCACCGGCATTGCTACCCTCGACCTGATCCTGAATGGCGGTTTGCTGCGTGGAGGCGCCTACATCCTCCAAGGCTTTCCCGGCGCCGGCAAGACCGTCCTCGCCAACCAGATCGCCAGCAGTCATGTCCGTGACGATGGGCGAGTCGTGTACGTCACGCTGCTGTCCGAAGGACACGACCGCATGATGGCCCATCTCAGCCAGATGGCCTTCTTCGATCCAGCCGTCCTGCCGGGACGGCTGAGTTACGTCAGCGGCTACGCCGAACTTGAGAAGAACGGCTTGCCCGGGCTGGCCAAGCTGGTGCGCTCCGAGGTGGAGAGGCAGGAGGCCGAACTTGTCATTCTTGACGGCCTGTTCGCCGCCGAGGAAACCGCGTCCTCCAGTCATGCCTTCCGCCGCCTCATCCATGAACTGCAGGCCTATGCCCACCTCTCCGGTTGCACGATGCTGTTGCTGACCAACTCGCGTCGAGAACCTGGAAGCCCGGAATACACTATGGTTGACGGCTGGATCGAGATGACTGACGTCCGGGCTGAAGGACGGGTCATGCGGGAGTTGGAGGTGCACAAGTTTCGCGGCGGCGGCATCGTGCGTGGCCGGCACCGCTACCGCATCTCCGAGAATGGCATCGAGGTTTACCCCCGGCTGGAGGCCGTCGTCGGTCAGCAGGTGGCCATGCCGACCGGCAACACTCTGGTGTCCTCCGGCATCGCCAAGCTCGACCTGATGTTGCGTGGCGGGCTGTCCGCTGGCTCCGCCACGTTGCTGGTGGGGCCATCGGGCACCGGTAAGACGATCGCCGCCCTGCAGTTCGCCGGCTCCGCGACGGTTAACGAACCCTGTCTGTTTCTGGGGTTCTACGAGAGCCCGGAGCGCCTGCGCCACAAGGCGAGTGGCATCGGCGTGGACATGGCCGGGCTGGAGGCGACCAGCAGACTGCACCTGCATTGGCGCTCTCCCGCGGAAATCCTGGTGGACGAGGTGGCCGGCTGGCTGCTGGCCGAACTCCGCCGGGTCGGCGCTCGGCGCCTCGTGGTGGACGGCATTGCGGGCTTTCAGCAAAACCTTGTGGAAAGCGAACGTATGGGGCGCTTCCTGACGGCGCTGGGCAACGAACTCAGATCGCTGGGGATCACTGCGCTCTACACCTCAGCGATGACCGGCCACGGGCAATTCCCGGCTCCGGCGGCGCAGGGCGTGGCGGAGCTGTCACCGCTGGTTGACAATGTGCTGACGATGCGGCTGGTCGAGCGGAATGAGGCCGTGCACAAGGTGTTTTCCATTGTGAAGGTGCCGGATCGCGACTTCGACCCCCGGCTCGTCACCTACACCATAGGGCCGGGCGGCATCGCCCTGGCCGGCTGAAGGGAGCGGGCGTGGCCAAAATCCTCCTGGCCGAAGATGAAGGGATCATCCGGATGCTTCTGGCTGAAGTACTCATCGAGGACGGCCACCAAGTGATTGAGGCCGGTGACGGACAGGAGGCTCTGGCGCTTCTCGTGCCCGACGTGGACGTGATCGTCAGCGACATGATGATGCCGCGCCTGGGGGGAGCCGAGTGGGTGACAGCGGCCCGAAGCCGCCCGGGGATGACCTCGGTTCCGGTGATTCTGATGAGCGCTCTGCCGCTGCCGGACGAGGTGGCCGGGTTCGCCACGGCGTTTCTCCAGAAGCCATTTCGTCCGACGGCCTTGGCTAGCACCGTACAGCAAGCGCTGAATCGCGAAAGTTAAGGTGTGGTCTGGCGGGTGTCGCGCACCGCTCATGCCGGCTTCGTTCTGGACGCCCTGAAGCAGGCGCTGCACGACCGCCGGCCGGCCAAGGGCAGCGGCCCCGTCCATCATTCCGATCGCGGATCGCAATATGTCGCCATTCGGTACACCGAGCGCCTCACCGAAGCCGGCGTCGAGCCGTCCGTCGGCAGCGTCGGCGATTCCTATGACAACGCCTTGGCCGAGACGATCACCGTATGCTCGAAACCAAACGAGATTACGGCAGCCCTTACCAGTCACGGGCGGGCCAACGGCGTTCTCCTGGGCGGTAACCTCGACATGATCGCGGCAGCCGCAGGCTGGGTTTTGCCCCGCCTGGCGGGCGCTATCCTGCTGATCGAGGATGTCGAGAAAGGCCTCGGCCATATCGATCGGCATCTCACCCGGCTGCTGAAAGCCGGTTGCCTGGATGGCATACGCGGGATTGCCGCCGGCCAATTTATTGGATTTAACGAATCCCAAGGCTGGTCGGTCGTTGATGTTCTGCGCGACCGCCTCTTTCTTCTCGGCGTGCCCATCTTGGGTGGTCTGCCGCTTGGCCACGGCCCAGATGCTGTCGCCATCCCAGTAGGCACCAGAGCGGTTACGTGCGACTCTCAGCCATCAAGCGCGGAGGGGACGATGGGATCGGTGCTGGAGGAGCTGACGGCCATTCGAACCGTGGCGGAGATGACCGAAGCGTTCCGCGACGAGGCGCGGTCCCGCCAGTTGGTTGAGGCGATGGTGTGGCCGAACGGACGGCTCTGTCCGGCCTGCGGCTCGCGGCGCTCGATCACCCTGGCGGGGCGAGACACGGGACGACGGTCCCGGCCGGGGCTTTATCAGTGCTGCAATGCGGACTGCCGCTTCCAGTTCACCGTGACGACGCGAACCCCGTTGCATGGAACGAAGCTGCCGTTGCGGACTTGGCTCATGGGGCTGTGGTTCATTCTGCAATCGGACAAGGGCATCTCGTCCATCCGTCTGGCCGAAGCACTCGGCGTCAGCCAGCCAACGGCATGGCGAATGGGCCACGTCCTGCGGCTTCTGGTGTTGCGTGACCATCCGCTGGGTGGGACGGTGGAGATCGACGAGTTCCATTTCGGCGCCAAGCCGCGTCGTGACCCCAACCCTCCAAAACTGGGGCGAGGACGCAAGGGCCATCCCCGTACGACGAAGACACCAGCCCTCGCGGTCGTCCAGCGGCCAAGCAGCCGGAAACCGGGGACACCGGCGGGCGAAGCCCGTGCCGCGGTGGTCGCCGACCTGTCGCTCGACGAGGCCGAGCGGGTGCTGGAAACCGCTGTCGATCCCGACGCGCACTTGATGAGCGACGAATAAGGCGTTCGTCGCCATCGGGAGCGCATTCGGTGCGCACGATACGGTCCGCCATTCCCAGCGCGAGTATGTGCGCGGCAGCGTGCATGCCAACTCGGCCGAAGGCTTCAACGATCGTGTCCGGCGCACGATCGCCGGCGTCTTCCATCACATCAGCTCCGACCACGCCGACCTGTACTTTGGCGAGATCGGTTTCCGCTGGTCCCAGCGCACAGTGGCAGGTCAGGCCCAACGCCGGACACGAAAAGGGCGGACGGTGATCCAAACTCTCTGGTCCCGTGTTCCCCCAGCCCTCCAGCTTCCTGCCGTCTTTCGTTACGCTGTCGGGCGCCAACTTCGGCGGACCAAGGACGGTGGGATCAGCATCCGCTCGGCCATAGCTGTCTTTGATTGATAATGGCGGCGTTGTCTGCCGAACAAATGTCGCGATGTCCTCAGGCGCAGGCGCAGGCGCAGGCGCAGGCGCCATCGCGCGCCGAGCCGACTGGGCGTCGCCGCGCTCCCGAATGCCTAAACAACTTGGTGGATGCACCACTTAGCGTTGTTTGGCGAACACCTATCGCGATGCCCTCAAGATCGCCTGATCTCCATCGCCTCAGGGCAAAATCCGTCAGCAGGCCGAGTTCTGCGCCAAAGTCGCGAACAGGTACTCAGACTTGGCGCGACACCCGACGGAACCCTAAAGATCGGAAAGCTGCGAAAGAGAGCTGCTGGCGCACCGGTCGACCGAGGACGTCAACCCATCGCGCGCCTTGCGGGATTCCGAGAGGATCCAGCCGCGGAAAGCCTGCGTCCGGGGGTCGTCCAGCCGGCTTTCGTGGATTAGCAGGTAATATTCGCCGGCGCTGCGCACCTCGGATGGCAGCGGCATCGCCAGTTCGGCGCGGCGATCGTACTGCGCCAGCAGGATGTCGGGCACGATGGCAATTCCGCGGCCCTGGCGGGCGGCGTCCAGCGACATGAAGAAATGGCCGAACTCCAGCCCGCCTCCGGTTCCGGCGACGGCTTGTCCGCCGGTCGCCTTCAGCCAGTCCGGCCAGGCGTGCCGGCGGCTGGAGGTGTGGATCAGCGGCAGGCGCACCACCGGCCGCCCGTCCTCCAGCACCGCCTCACCCGCAAGTGCTGGCGCGCAGGCCGGGCGGAGGATGTCGGGAAACAGCTCGTCGGCCTGCACGCCGTCCCAGCTCGTCACCATGTCTAGGTCGATGCGCGGCTGCCCGCGCTCGTAGCGGCGGCCCGGGATGCGGCCGACGCGGATCGCGATGTCGGCCTCGTGCGCCAGCAGGTTCGACGGCTCGATCGACGAGATGATCCGCACCTCGACGCCGGGGTTGGCCTGGGTGAACAGATGCAGGCGCGGCATCAGCCACAGCGACGCGATGGTCGGCAGGATCGAGATGGTCAGCGTGCGCATCGTCCGCGACCGGCCAATCCGCTGCGCCGAGCGCTCCAGCTCACCCAGGCAATCGCGGACGGTGCGGGCGAAATCCTCGCCCTCCGGCGTCAGTTCGATGCGCCGGGTCATCCGGCGGAACAGCTGGCAGTCCAGCGCCAGTTCCAGGTCGCGCACCTGTCGGCTGATCGCCCCCTGGGTCAAGTGCAGTTCGTCGGCCGCCATCGTGAAGGAGAGGTGCCGCGCGGCGGCGTCGAACCCGCGCAGGGTGTTGAGCGGCGGCAGCGGTCGTTTCGGCATCGGCATGGCCTCCCATGGATGAGCTTAGATCATGCATAGGGGCCGAACAAGTCGTTTGTGAGGTCCGGTGTCCTCCGGCACGCTTCCCGTCACTGAACCGTCAGAGTTCAGAAGAAACAGGGCAAGCGCGAGGGTTACTGTGACACGAACAGCCATGACACGACAGACAAGGGGTGATCCCGGTAAGATTTGGACGCTCGAAGTCAGCGGCATTGCCAAGAATTACGGGGCGACCTGTGCGCTCCGCAACGCTTCGTTGCGGCTGCGGCCGGGAAAGGTCCATGCACTTCTTGGCGAGAACGGCGCCGGCAAGAGCACGCTGGTGAAGATCGTCGTCGGGGCGATCCAGCCCGACCGCGGGCGGATCGCGCTGAACGGTGTTCCGACCCGTTTCGCCGGGGTGCGGCAGGCGATTGCCGCCGGGGTGATCCCGATCTACCAGCATCTCAGCCTGTTCCCCCATCTGTCGGTGCTGGAGAACCTGTCGGCCTTCGCCATCGCGGGGGCGGCGGGTCTGCGCGCCCGGCCGGCCCTGGTGCCGCGCGCCACGGCACGGGCCTGGCTGGACGCGGTCGGCCTCGGCTGCGACCTCGACCTTCCGGTCGAGCGGCTGTCGGTCGGCGAGCGCCAGCTGGTGGAGATCGCCCGCGGGCTGGGGCAGCGCTGCACGCTGCTGGTGCTGGACGAGCCGACCGCCGCCCTGACGCATGACGAGACCGACCGGCTGTTCGGCGTGGTCCGCCGCCTGTGCGCGGAGGGCACCGCCGTCCTCTTCATCAGCCACAAGTTCGACGAGATCGAGGCGCTGGCCGACGACGTTACTGTCCTGCGCGACGGCGTCGCGGTGATCGACGCCGAGCCGCTGGCCTCGCTGACCCGCGCCGAGCTGATCCGCGCCATGTTGGGCGACATGGTGGAGTCCGGCGACCGCACGCTGCCGCAGCCGGGGGCCCCGGTGCTGACTGCGACCGGGCTGCGGCTGGGGCCGGCGGACGCTCCGGCCGACATTACCGTGCGTGCGGGTGAGATCGTCGGGCTGGCCGGGCTGGTCGGTTCGGGTGCCCTGGATCTGGCGGCGGCATTGGCGGGGGCGCGGCCGGTCGCCGCGGGCACGCTCGCGGTGCGGGGGGAGACGCTGCCGACGGGCGACCGCGTGCGGGCCGTCGCCGCCGGGGTCGGCTATGTTCCGGCCGACCGCCACGCCGAGGGGCTGTTCGGCCCGCTGGCGGCGCTCCAGAACGCGTCCTCCTCAACCGTTGCGCTGTTCTCGCGCGGCGGGCTGCTGCGGCCGGGCGGCGAGGCGGCGGCGCTGATGCCTTGGCTGCGCCGGCTGAACCTGCACCCCTTCCAGCCGGAGCGTCCGGCCGCCGGTTTCAGCGGCGGCAACCAGCAGAAGCTGCTGCTGTCGCGCAATCTGGCGGTGCCGGACCTGCGGGTCCTGGTGGTGCTGGAACCGACGCGCGGCGTCGACATCGCCGCGCGGGAAATCATCCACGACGCGCTGGTCGAGGCTGCCGGCCGGGGCATCGCCGTCATAGTCGCCTCCAGCGACCTCGACGAGGTCATGGCACTGTCGCACCGCATCCTGGTCGTGCGGCATGGCAGCCTCGACGGCGAGCTGCCGCGCGGCACCGGCCGCGCCGCCCTGATGGACCGGCTGGCCGGACGGAGGGCGGCATGATACCCCTGACCGGCGCCCCGCCGCGCCCCTTCTCCGGCCGCCTCAACCCGCCCGCCGCCGTCTGGGTCGTCCTGCTGCTGTTCTGCGTCTTCGCCCTGGCGGTGCCGCGCTTCGCCAGCGCCGGCAATCTGGAGAATCTGCTGCGGGTCGGTTCCATTCTCGGCATTGCCGCCTGCGGCCAGACCATCGTGCTGATCCTCGGCGGGATCGAGTTCTCCTTCGGGGCGTCGGCGGCGCTGGCCAGCGTGGTGACGGTGCTGGCCCTGCCGTCCGCCGGGGTGGCGGGCGGCTTCGCGGCCGGTGCCACGGCGGTGCTGCTGGTGGGATTCGTCAACGGCACGCTGGTCGCGCGCTTTTCCCTGCCGCCCTTCCTCGTCACGCTCGGCATGCTGATGGTGGCCGGCGGCGGGGCGGCGGTTCTGGCCGGCGGCCTGCCGATCGACGCGCCGCCGAGCGACGCCTTCTCCTGGCCGGCGCGCGGCCGGGTCGCCGGTATCCCGGTGCCGATCCTGGCGGCGGCGGCAAGCTTCGCATTGCTGCACGTGCTGCTTGCCCACACCCGCGCCGGTCGGCTCTGGTACCTCGTCGGCGCCAACGGCACGGCGGCGCGGCTGTCCGGCATCACGGTGTGGCGGGTGGTGCTGGCGGGATATCTGCTGGCCGGCGCCTTCTGCGCGCTTACCGCCGTGATCCTGACCAGCCGGGTCGCCTCCGGCCAGCCCGGCCTCGCTCCCAACCTGCCCTTCGAGACCATCGCGGCCTGCGCCGTCGGCGGCATCCCGCTGGCGGGCGGGCAGGGGCGGGCGGTGCAGACGCTGTGCGGCGTGCTGGTCATCGCCATGCTGAACAACGCGGTGGTGCTGCTGAACCTGCCCGTCGCCTATCAGCAGCTGATGATCGCCGCCGTGATCCTCGGCGCCGTGATCCTCCAGCAGGCGCCCCGGCTGCTCCTGCTGCTGCCGGTCCGGCCCGCCCGCCAGCCAGAGGAGGACCGGTCATGAGCGCCCGTCTCCTGCGCCTCTCCGCCGATGGCCTGCGCGCCGCCGGCTCCGTCCTTCCCGTCCCCTTCCGGGTCGCGCCGCTCTGCCTGATCCTGGCGGTGGCGGTGTTCGCGGCCACCGCGCCGCGCTTCCTCAGCCTGGGCAACGCCGCCAACATCGGGGCGCAGGTCTGGGTCCTCGCCCTGCTCGCCATCGGCCAGATGTTCGTGCTGGCGACCCGGGGCTTCGACATCTCGGTCGGCGCCGTCGCCGCCCTGTCCAGCGTCTGTGCGGCGATGGCCTGCAACGCCTGGGGCTTGCCCGGGCTGGCTGCCGGGGCGCTGGCCGGGCTGCTCTGCGGGCTGGTCAACGGCGCGCTGGTCGGCACGCTCGGCCTCCAGCCGGTGATCGCCACCCTGGGCAGCCTGATCGCGGTGCGCGGCCTCTCGCTGCTGATCACCGGCGACGGGCAGGTGGTGCCGCTCGACGCGGCCGGCGCGGTGACCCGTCTCGGATTCGAGCCGATGCCGGTCCTGCCCGCCGCCAGCTGGGCGGCGCTGGTCCTGGCGGTCGGGGCCGCCCTGCTGGTCGGCCGCAGCCTCGCTGGCCGCCGCATCCTGATGGCCGGATCGAACCCCGAGGCGGTGGCGCTGGTCGGCGTCGACACCCGGCGCGTCCAGCTCTGGGCCTATGGCCTGTGCGGTCTGTTCGCCGGCCTCGCCGGGGTGCTGATGACGGTCCGCGCCGGCTCCGGCCTGCCGACCGAGGGGGCGGGGATGGAGCTTCAGGCCATCGCCGCCGCGGTCATCGGCGGAACCGCACTCAGCGGCGGCATCGCCAGCGTGGCCGCCGTCGTGACCGGGGCCGCCTTCATCCAGGTGCTGCTGACCGGCCTCAACCTTCAGGGCGTCTCGCCCTTCGTCTCCCAGATCGCCGTCGGGGTGGTCATCATCGCCTCCGGCCTTCTCGAAACGCTTCTGCGCTCTCTGCCGTCCTTCCACTCCCAATCAAGGAAACGGACATGAACCGCTCCCGGATCCGCTTCGCCGGAAACCTCGCCGCCCTCCTGCTGCTCTCCACCGCGCCGGCCCTGGCGCAGGACAAGGCCATCGGCTTCGCCATCCCCAACCTCGCCTCGTCCTTCTGGATCTCCGCTGTCTACGGGGCGGAGCAGGAGGCCAGGGCCGCCGGAGTCACGCTGGTCAAGCTGAACGCCGGCGGCGACGCCAACAGCAGCCAGCAGATCGCCCAGATCCAGGATCTGGCCCAGCGCGGCGTCGCCGCCATCATCGTCGGGGCGACCAACGGCGATGCGGTGCGGGCGGTGGTGGAGCAGGCGGTCGGCCGCGGCATCCCGGTCATCGGGATCTCCTCGCCGCCCAACAGCGACCGGCTCAGCGCGACGGTCAGCGCCGACCATTACGACATGGGCCGTCTCCAGGCCCGCTGCTTGGCCCAGGCCATCGGCGGCAAGGGCGAGGTGGCGATGATGGCGGGACCGACCGGGCAGGCTTGGTCCGACCTGCGGGCCAAGGGCTTCCGCGAGACGCTGGCGAAGGAGGCGCCGGGGGTGACGGTCGTCGCCGAATCCCGGCTGGCCGACAACCGCAACGCCGCCCTCACCACGGCGGAGGACTGGACCCAACGCTTCCCCGACCTGAAGGGCGTCTACGCCGCCACCGACGACATGGCGGCCGGCGTGGTCGCCGCGATGAAGGCCGCCGGCCGCATGCCGGCGGTGCGGGTCTCCGCCTCCAATTTCAGCCCGACGGCGCAGCAGCTGCTGAAGGACCGCGAGCTGGCCTGCACCTCCATCCAGCAGGTGGTGGCGCAGGGCCGCGCCGCCTTCACCCACGCGCTGGCCGCCGCCGCGAAGAAGCCGGTCGAGGCCAAGGTCGTGCTGCCGGCGCTGCTCGTCACCTCGGACACGCTGGGCGAGGTCGATCTAAGCTCCGTCGTCGCCCCGGCCGACTACCGGCCCTGAATACATCGAACCGAAGGCAGGATCCGCGATGCTTCCGTCCCACGACCGCTTCCCCTATTCCGCGATCACCGACCGTCCCGACTTCTCCTGGCCGGAGGGCAAGCGGCTGGCCGTCTATGTGGCGCTCTGCGTCGAGCATTTCCCCTACGGCAGTGGCCTCGGACTGCCCTATTCGCCGGGGCTGAGCCATCCCAACAGCTACAATTGGGCATGGCGGGAATATGGCAACCGGGTCGGCGGCTGGCGGCTGATCGACCTGTTCGACGCCCACCGCCTGCCGCTGACGGTGCTGCTCAACACCGAATGCTACGAGCACTGCCCGGAACTGGTCGCGGCGCTGCGCCGGCGCGGCGACGAGATCGTCGCCCATGGCCGGACCAACGGCGAACACCAGAACGGCATGGGCCCGGAGGAGGAGCGCCGCCTGATCGCCGAGGCGACCGAGGCCATCCGCCGCCACGAGGGCAAGCCCCCCGCCGGCTGGATGAGCCCCGGCGCCCACCCCAGCGCCAACACCGAGGATCTGCTGGCGGAGGCCGGCTACCGCTACACGCTGGACTGGCCGATGGACGACCAGCCGGTGTGGATGCGGACCACCGGCGGGCCGTTGCTGAGCGTGCCCTATCCGCATGAGGTGAACGACGTGCCGATGGTGGTGCTGCATGACGGTACGGCGCCGGCCTTCGCCGACATGGCCATCGACAATTTCGACGAGATGCTGCGCCAGTCGAAGGGCCAGCCGCTTGCCTACGGCATCACCATCCACAGCTTCATCGTCGGCCAGCCCTTCCGCATCAAGCAGTTCCGCCGGGTGCTGGAGCATCTCGACGCCCACCGCGACGAGGTCTGGTTCGCCACCGCCGGCCAGATCGCCGACCACTTCGCCGGTCTGATGCCGCCGCCGGCAACCACCGCCCCGGCCAGACCATGACCCGTTCTTGACGCCGGCCCTCCTTCGGGCCGGCTCCCATCCGAAAGGTTCTATCATGACTGAGACGCCCCTTGGGCTGTCCCAAACCCCGGCGCACGCCCGCACTCTGCCCCCGCTGCGGATCGCTGTTGCCGGCCTCGGCGCCGTCGGCCTGAAGATCGTCGAGGCGCTTGACGAGGGCCTCGACGGCTGCGTCCTGACCGCCGTCTCGGCCCGCGACAAGGCGGCGGCGGCGGACCGTCTGTCCGCCCTGACCCACCCGGTGCCGGTGGTGGACATCGCCGAGCTGGAGCCGCTCGCCGACCTCGTCGTCGAATGCGCGCCCGCAGCCCTGCTTCCGGCGATCGTCGAGCCGTTCCTCCGCGTCGGCAAGACGGCGGTGGTGCTCAGCTCCGGCGCCCTGCTGGCCAACGAGGGGCTGGTCGCCACCGCCCGCGCCCATTGCGGACAGATCGTCGTGCCGACCGGGGCGCTGCTCGGGCTCGACGCGGTGACGGCGGCGGCGGAGGGGGAAATCCGCGCCGTGCGCATGGTGACGCGCAAGCCGGTGCGCGGTCTGGTCGGCGCCCCCTATCTGGTCGAGAACGGCATCGCCATCGAGGACATCACCGGTCCGCTGCGCATCTTCCACGGCACCCCGCGCGAGGCGGCGGTCGGCTTCCCGGCCAACCTGAATGTCGCGGTGGCGCTGTCGCTGGCCGGCATCGGCCCCGACCGCACGACGCTGGAGATCTGGGCCGACCCGACGCTGGAGCGCAACACCCACCGCATCGAGGTCGAGGCGGACTCGGCGACCTTCACCATGGCGATCGAGAACATCCCGACCGACAACCCGAAGACCGGCCGCATCACTGCCCTGTCGGTGTTGGCCTATCTGCGCAAGCTGCGCGCGCCGCTGCGCGTCGGCTCCTGAGCGCCTGATTTCAGCAAGAAACGAAAAACAGAAGGGGGATTCGTCATGGATCTCGGACTTTCCGGACGCACCGCCTTGGTGCTCGGGGCCGGGGGCGGGCTCGGCCGCGCCATCGCCCTGGGGCTGGCGCGCGAAGGCGCCAACCTCGTCATCGCCGACCGCGACGCACCATCGCTGGCCGCCACCAACGCCGCTCTCACCGAATTTGCCAGCGCCGAAACCGCCGCACCCTGCCTCCCCATCGTCTGGGACCTGGGCGACGCGGCCGCCACCGACCGCAACGTCGCCCTGGCCGAGGAACGGTTCGGCGGAATCGACATCCTGGTCAACAACACCGGCGGCCCGCCGCCGTCGCCGGCAAGCGGCGTCGATCCGAAGGTTTGGACCGTGCAGTTCGAGGCGATGGTGCTGTCGGTCATCCGCATCACCGACCGGGTGCTGCCCGGCATGCGGAAGCGGCGCTGGGGCCGGATCGTCACCAGCGCCTCGTCGGGCGTCGTGGCGCCGATCCCCAACCTCGCCTTGTCCAACGCGCTGCGCCTGTCCCTGGTCGGCTGGTCCAAGTCGCTGGCCCGCGAGGTGGCGGCCGACGGCGTGACCGTCAACGTCGTCCTGCCCGGCCGCATCGCCACCGACCGCATCCGCTTCCTGGACGAGAGCAAGGCGGCGCGCGAGGGGCGGCCGGTCGCCGAGGTCGTCGCCGAGAGCACCGCCGCCATCCCGATGGCCCGCTACGGCGAGCCCCGCGAATACGCCGACGCCGTCGCTTTCCTGGCCAGCGAGCGCGCCGCCTACGTCACCGGCTCCACCCTGCGAGTGGACGGCGGCTACATCCCCAGCATCTAAAATTCCGAAGGATCCCCAGTATGAGCAGCAGCACCGACACTGTCCTCACCGCCGCGCAGCGCGAGGACATCCGCACCCGCTTCCTGGCTGTCGACACCTCCAACGTCGCCGATGTGCTCGACGTGATGGGCTGGCCCGACCAGGGGCTGGCGGCGGAATTCATGCCCTTTCCCGCCACCGCCGGGCGGCTGGCCGGCTGGGCCTACACCATCCGCGGCCAGATGACGCCCTATCCGCTGGGCGGCGATGCCGACAAGATGGCGGCCTGCCAGGGGCTGTCGCCCGGCGAGGTGTCGGTGTGGAGCGGTGACGGCAACGGCATCTGCTATTTCGGCGAGCTGATCGCCATCGGCATGAAGGAGCGCGGCAGCACCGGTGCGCTGGTCGACGGTGGCATCCGCGACGTGCGCTGGCTCGGCCATCACGGCTTCCCGGTCTACGCCCGCTACCGCACGCCGGTGCAGTCGATCGGCCGCTGGAAGGTCAACGCGTGGCAGGTTCCGGTCTTTCTGCGCGGGGCCACGGTGGAGCGCGTGAGGATCGAGCCGGGCGACTTCATCCTGGCCGACGAGGACGGCGCGCTCGCCATCCCGGCGGCCATCGTTCCGAAGGTGCTGGCGGAATCCGAGGCGCTGACCGTGACCGAGATCCGCATCCGCGAGGAGCTGTCGAACGGCCTGACCCTGGCGCAGGCGCTGGAGCGCTACGGCCACGTCTGACGCCCCGCCCGGCGGCCCCGTTTCCGCCTGTCGGGACGGGGCCGTTCCGGGATTACGGAGGCCGCGCCATTCCCCACACCGCGACACCATTGTTGAAAGGGCCTCAGCATGACCGCCGCGTCTCCGCGCGACCCCGCCCAGGCCGTCGCGGCCGCCCTGGCCGCGGCGCGCACCAGCCGGCTCAACGCCTTCATCGAGCTGTTCCCCGACGCGGAGGAGCAGGCGCGGGCCCTATCGGCGACCTCGGCGGACGATCCGCGACCGGCGCCCTGGGGGCTGCCCTTCGCCTACAAGGACGTTTTCGTCACCGCCGGGCGGCAGCCGACGGTGGGGGTCGGGCATGGCTACCGCTGGGGCGGCGCGCGGACCAGCGTGGCGCTCGCCCGTCTGGCGGCGGCGGGGGCCATCGCCATCGGGGCGCTGAACCTCGACCCGCATTGCTATGCCGCCACCGGGCTGAATCCCTATTTCGGGCGGGTGCTGAACCCGGTGGATGCGCGGTTCGCCGTCGGCGGGTCGTCGAGCGGGTCGGCGGCGGCGGTTGCGGCCGGCATCGTGCCCTTCGCGCTCGGCACCGACACCGGCGGGTCGGTGCGCATCCCAGCCGCCCTGTGCGGCGTCCTCGGCTTCAAGCCGACGGCCGGATCCATCCGCGATCCCGGCATCGCACCGCTGTCGCCGTCGCAGGACCTCATCGGCATCATCGCCCGCGATCCCGCCCTGCTGCGCGCGGTGTTCGCCGCGCTGCGCGATCCGGTTCCCGTGGAGCAACACGATCCGGGTCCTGACCGTCTGGGTGCCGGTCCTCTGCGTGTCGGCCTGTTGGCGGATTGGATTCGGACCGGAGTGGATTCGGAGATCGCCACGGTCATCCAGTCCGTCCTGCGCCGGATGACCCAGGGCGGAGCGGTGGCGACCGAGGTAGCCCTGCCGTCGCTCGACGTGCTGAACACCTGCGCCGGGACCATCACCTCGTTCGAGGCGTCGGCCCTGCACCGGTCGGCGCTGGCCGAACGGCCGGATTGGTACCCGGCGGCGGTGCGGCGGCGTTTGGTCGCGGCGGCCGAGGTGGGGCGCGACGCCTACGACCAGGCGCTGCGCGGCCGCGAGGCCCATCGGGCGGCGGTGATCGGGGGCGCTTTCGCGGCGGCGGACGTCCTGCTCTGTCCGGTGATCGGCGGCCCGGCCCCGCGTCTGGACGGTGTCGACGACGACGACGTGACCATTGCCGGCGTCACCACCCTGGCTTTCCTGCGCTTCAACCGCCCCTTCAGCCTGCTTGGCCTGCCGGCGCTGGCGCTGCCGGCCGGGCGCGACCGCAACGGGATGCCGGTGGGGGTCCAGATCGTCGGGCGGCCGGGCGCGGACGATCTGGTTCTGGCCATCGCCGACCGGTTCGGCGGGGCATCGGACCGTCCCGCCTGACCGTCGCGACGGCCGTCACCCCGCCTTGGCGGCCATCGCCTCGATCTCCACCAGCCAGCCCGGCTCCACCAGCCCGGCCACCTGCACGCGGGTGCGCACCGGAATGTTCGGGGTTTCGATGGTGCCGAAAGCCTCCGCGTAGGCGCGGGAAAAGCCCTGGAAATCAGCCCGCCCGCCCATCTGTGCGTCGCCGACCAGGAAGGCCTGGACCTTGACCACGTCGTTCAGGCCATAGCCGCGCCGTTCAAGCGTGGCCTTCAGCTGCGTCAGGATGTTGCGGGTCTGGACCTCCGTGTCGCCATAGGCCTCGACCCGGTCGTCAGGCACGGAGCGGTCGATGACCGGCGGCGTCAGGCCGCTGAGCATCAGGAACTCGGTTCCATTGACCGGTACCCGTACCGATTCCAGGAATTGGGTCCGGTAGGGCGAGGACTTATCCAGCGCGTAGCGTTCAATTCCATTTGCCAAGGCAATTCCTCCATTGTCGATGCTGAAAGCCTCGGGCCAAACCTCCGCGTCCGGCCAGTTTCCGACAAACGATTTATCCGGCCTCCATGCATGAGAGGGATTCATGCATCGCGATTTCAGTGGCGGGCCGCTGGGCGTCTTCCGGCGCTGCGACCGCTCAGTCCCGCCCGCCGGACCGAAGGCGGGTGCATGTCCCAGCCTCCAATCCGGGCGAATCTGGCGGCGGACAGCGCCGCGGTTCCGGCAGGTTTCGCGCCAGCTTGCCGGAGCCTGGAACCGGACGTCCAGGCGGTGCTCGTGCTCGACTGAGATGGTCCCCGTTTCCCGGACAGATTTGCGGCTTTGCTAAGCTTGGTTCAGGTCCGTGTCATGCCGCCAATCTGATGGGGTCCGGTGTGCCCTGGTAGGCCTCCTCCGGGGTTCTGCCGCCGAGCGCGGAGTGCGGACGGTCCATGTTGTAGTAATGGATCCACCGGCCGATCCCGGCCCTCGCCTCGCTGCCGGTCTCGAAGGCGTGGAGGTAGACGCACTCGTACTTCATCGATCGCCACAGCCGCTCGATGAAGACGTTGTCCATCCACCGGCCGCGCCCGTCCATCGATACCCGGATGCCGGCCGCGGTCAAGAGGCCGGTGAAACGCGGACTGGTGAACTGGCTGCCCTGATCGGTGTTGAAGATGTCCGGTCGGCCGTGCCGCGCCATCGCCTCCTCCACCGCCTCGATGCAGAACTCGACGTCCATGGTGTTCGACAGCCGCCAGCTCAGGACCTTGCGCGTCGCCCAATCCATCACCGCCACCAGGGACAGGAAGCCCCGGCGCATCGGAAGGTAGGTGATGTCAGCGCACCAGACCTGGTTGGGTCGGTCGATGGTCAGGTCGCGCAGCAAGTACGGCCAAATCTTGTGCTCGGGGTGCCGCACCGTCGTCTTCGGACGCTGGTAGACCGCTCGCAGCCCCATCCGCGCCATCAGGCGGCGAACCCGCTTGCGGTTGACCTCATGGCCGTGCCGGCGCAGATGCCGGGTCATCTGCCGGCTGCCGTACCAGGGCGTTTCCAGGAACTGCTCGTCGCTCCGCCGCATCACCTCCAGGTTTGCGGCCGGTTCGCCCTTGGCCGGCCCGTAGTAGCTGGACCGGCTGATGGAAACCAACGTGCACTGCCGGGTGATCGACAGGCTCAGATGCTCCGGTTTGATCAGCTCCCGCCTCCGGCCGACGCTCATCGTCCGGAGGCCTTGCGCAAAAAATCCCGCTCCACCACCAACTGCCCGATCATCGCGTGGAGCTTTTCCACCTCCCCCTGATGGCTGGTTTCGGCGGCTTCCGCCTTGCCGGAGAACACACCAGCCCCCCCCACCGCCTGCTTCTTCCACGCGTTGATCAGCGTCTGATGCACTCCGTGCTTGGACACCAACTGCGACACCGTCAACTCGCCTCGGATCGCCTCCAGTGCCACCTTCGCCTTGAACTCCGCCGAATACCGCTTCCGCTTCCCCGTCATCGGGTCCGTCCTTCTTCCTGGGCGAACCAAGCTTAGCGAACTGTCCGGGAAACGGGGACCATCTCAGCCCCGACTTCAACCCCATCGAGATGGCCTTCTCCAAGATCAAGGCGAGCCTCAGGAAAGCCGCCGTGAGTACGCCCCCCGAACTGTGGGATGCCATCCTGGATGCCATCGACAACGTGACGCCAAGCGATAGCCGAGCCTTCTTTGTCGCCGCCGGATACGATCCAGAATGATCGGAATCCGCTCTAGCCGGACCGGCGGAGAAGCTGCCGCGATAAGGAGGCGCAGAAGCCTAAATTTCCTCGGAGCTTCGTAATGGTGGAAATTTTCCAGGAACAGAGACGCATTGAAATCGTTATGTCATTATTTTATGCAATATGGCCCAGCATCATCAAGGACAAAATACTATGAGAACTAGAGTAGATCTCATCGCAGCGTTGTCAGTTATGATTTGCATTCCGTCGGTGTCTTTTGCAGACAGTCGCAATGGAGAACAGATTTTTATGAACCGTTGCGCCATATGCCACGGTAAAGATGTGAAGGGTACTGGGCCTTTGGCCAATAAAAGCAACCCTCCGACGCCCGATCTTACGACGCCCGCGTTCAAGAAGCGTCTGGTTGATTATCCTGGTATCATCGTTTCGTCCGTAATACTCCGTCCGAATGGCGATCTGATTCCAAGAACCTTGCGGGAAAACAATGCCCGCCTGCCTGCTTTCGCCTGGACGGTCAAGGATTTTCGCGACCTGAACGAGTATATGAGCGACATGATCTCGAAGGCCAAATGACCGCAGCGCGCCGCTGACCGTGAACACGCCATCGCCAGTGCCGGGAGGAAGTTGATGAAGGGTGGTTACCCTGGGGCGGCTGCCCTCCTGACCCCGAACACGAACTCCTGTTGCGATTGATCCGTAACCGTCCGACGATGCTTTCAATTACCCACATCCCGCAGCACCGCTGGTGACGGCGGTCTCCACCGCGAAAGCCTGCAGCCCGTGGCCTGTTGACATCGAACGATGCTCGGGAGGTGCTGATGGCCACGGGAACCAACGCCTGGATCAAGAATGAACTCGCCGGCCGCCACTTTGCCGACGTGCGGCTGGGGCGACGCTTGAGCACGCTGCTCGATCAGCTGGCCGGGGCGATGGGCAACAGCATACCGCTGGCCTGCCAGGACTGGGCCAACACCAAGGCGGCCTACCGGTTCTTCGCCAACGAGCGGGTGAGCGACGCGGATATTCTCTCCGGCCACTTCGATTCGACACGCGCGCGGGTCGCCGCGGCCTCCGGGCCCATCCTGGTCATTCAAGACACCACGGAGTTCTCCTTCCAGCGTGAGCATCCCGAGAAGATTGGCCAGACCGTCCGGGTCAACAGCGGTCAGGACGAGGAGGGCCGGTTCCGCATGCACACCGTGTGTGGGCTGTTGATGCACGCCAGTCTGGCGGTCACGACCGAGGGTCTGCCTCTGGGGCTCGGCGCGGTCAAGTTTTGGACCCGGACCAAGTTCGAGGGAACCGCCGCCCTCAAGAGAAAGATTAACCCAACGCGGGTTCCCATCGAGCAGAAGGAGAGTGTCCGCTGGCTGGAGAACCTGCGTCGGACCACGGAGTTGTTCGGCGATCCGGGACGCTGCATCCACGTCGGCGATCGTGAGAGCGATATCTATGAGTTGTTCTGCTTGGCTCAGACAATGGGCACGCATTTCCTGGTGCGAACCTGCGTCGACCGGCTCGCTCTTGGTGGCGATACGACCGTCGACGCTGTGATGGATGACGTCGCCGTCCAAGGGGTACATGCCGTTGCTGTTCGAGACGGCAAAGGTCACCTCGACACGGCGAAGGTCGAACTGACCTACCGCAGCCTGCGGATCCTGCCGCCGGTCGGAAAGCAGAAACGCTATCCGGCCCTCTCCCTGACGATCCTGCATGCCCGAGAACGTGACGCGCCCGCCGACCGGCCGCGCATTGATTGGAAGCTCCTCACCGATCTGCTCGTCCTCTCAAACGAGGACGCCATTGAGAAGCTCCGTTGGTATTCGGTAAGGTGGAAGATCGAGTTGTTTCGCAAAATCCTGAAGTCAGGCTGCAAGGCGGAAGAGGCGCGCCTGCGAAGCGCCGACCGCCTGGTGAAGTTGATCGCCGTCTACTGCTTGGTGAGTTGGCGGGTCTTCTGGCTGACGATGATCAACCGATCGGCGCCGGACATCGAAGCAGGGATCGTCTTCACCGAGCGCGAGCAAGACATCCTTGACTTCCTGATCCCGAACAAGGCTCCAACCGCGCCCGGCAGCAACACCCTGGGCATCTATCTCACCAAAGTCGCCAAGCTCGGCGGCTATCTCGCTCGCAACTGTGATCCACCACCGGGAAACACCGTCATGTGGCGGGGTATGTCTCGCCTGATCGACATTGCCTTGGGCTCGGAGATCGCGCCGCAGCTTGTGGGTAATTGAAAGCCTCACCGGAGGCGTACGATAGAGCCAGATTGCATGCTGGATGATCGCGGGCGGAAACTGATGGCGGGCATACGAGAGCGGCGACATCCGAGCAAGATAATGCCGCCACGGGCGCGCCGCCACCATTCCCGTGACAACGCCGACTGGCCTACTCCGCCCGCTGCGCAAAACGATCACGGTAGATCAACGGGCTGATGCCATAATGTCGACCAAACTGAAGCCTCAGGTTTTCAGCGCTTCCCAGCCCAGTCACCCTTGCAATGTCATCGGGCGCGGCAGAGCCAGTCTCCAGCAAGATGCGAGCTTGCTCAAGCCGCTCCCTCAGGATCCACTTGAGCGGGGCCAAACCGGTCAGGGATCGAAAGCGACGCTGAAAGGTACGCTCGCTCATTCCGGCGTGGCGGGCGAGGGACCTGATTGTGTGCGGATCGTCAAGGTTGGCCAGGATATGATCGAGGATCGACGACAACCGATCGGCCTCTCGCCTCAATGGCACGGGACGCTCGATCAACTGGGATTGCCCCCCCTGACGATGGCTATACATCACCAGACGACGCGCCACGGTATTGGCAAGTTCCGCCCCGAAATCCGAACGGACGATATGCAGGCAAAGATCGATGCCCGCTGAGCTGCCTGCCGAGGTGAGTATGTCACCCTCATCAATATAGAGGCAATTCGCGTCAATCTCGATGGCGGGATAGCGCCGGGCCAAGCCCTCGGCAAAACGCCAATGCGTTGTGGCACGACGGCCATTGAGCAAACCGGCGGCTGCCAGCACATAGGCGCCCCCGCAGATGGAAGCGACGCGGGCGCCGCCCTCATGAGCGCGAACCAATGCCTGACAGATCTGTTCCGGTACCGGTTCATCGGGTCCGCGCCAGCCGGGGACGATGATTGTTCCCGCTTGGTACAGATCGGTCTCGGTGCCTGTTGCTGCGATCGTCAGACCACCACAGGCATGAAGAAGCCGATCCTCCAGCGAGACCGATTTGAACTGATACCAGTCGGGTCCTGCCTCAGGGCGATCCAGCCCGAAAACTTCGGCAGTGATGCCAAATTCGAAGGTGCAGAGGCCGTCATAGACGAGGCTGACGACACGTCTGTTTGCAGGAATGCGTGAGTTTGCAGTTTTTGGCATGAATGCCGTCATATCTGGCAGTCCTGCCGCTGGCAAATCGTGCTTTCGGCGTGCAACATGGTCACTCGTCTACAAATACTGAGCAGTCAGATGAGCCGCGATACGGAATTGCTGAACGCGATACAAACCTATTTCGATGCCCTTTACGCCTGCGATCTCTCGCTCTTTGACCAGATTTTTCATCCGGCTTCGAGCCTGTTCGACGCTGACGAAGGTGACATTGCGGTCGATCCGATTGCAGATTATCGTCAGGTGATCGCCAAGCGAGAGTCTCCCGCAAGCCGCTCGCAGGCGCGTGAAGACGAGATCATCTTGATCGACTGGCTTTCGCCAACTGCCGCCACCGTGAAGGTCCGGCTGCGGATACACGCAAACGTCTTCATCGATCATCTCTGCTTCGTGAAAGGCATTGATGGCTGGCGGATCGTTGCAAAGCTCTGGCACCTCGAACGTGTAACGACGACAGCATAGCAGCCAAGATCGAGATAGGAGGATAAAAACATGATTATATCCTACGAAGAACAGGCGCCATCGGTTGATCCCGATGCGTGGGTTGCGCAGGACGCGACGGTCTGTGGTGATGTTGTCATCGGTGCGGGCAGCAGGGTCATGCATGGTGCTCGCTTGGTGGCGGAGGCCGGCGGCTCCATCCGCATCGGTCCGAACTGCATCGTGTTCGAAAACGCGGTGATCCGGGCCACGGACCGCCATGATTGCAAAGTGGGCGGCCACTGCGTAATTGGCCCGAACAGTCATGTGGTTGGTGCCCAGATTGGCGACGAGGTGTTCATAGCGACCGGAGCGGCCGTGTTCCACGGGGCGCACATCGGGCGCGGATCGGAAGTTCGCATCAACGCAACCGTGCATCTGCGAACGAGGCTGGAACCGGGCTCGACTGTCCCAATCGGCTGGGTCGCAGTCGGCGATCCCGCGGAAATTCTGTCTCCGGATCAGCATGAGAAAATCTGGGCGCTTCAAAAGACGCTCGATTTTCCCGGGTTTGTGTATGGGGTGGATAGAAGCCAGCCCGACCTCATGAAAAACATCACGGTTTCCCTCTCAAAGGCTCTTGGAGCACGTCAAGCAGATGGCTGAGGTGAAATATTCGTAAGCGGAGCGTGATTGCACCGGATGGCTTTGTCACCGCAACTGAGAGGTTGTTGAGAAGAATAATAAGAAAATACAGCATCAATGCTGACTCGAAACGCTCGCCCCAAATGATCTGTTGATCAAGCATGCAGAGTCGGCGCCTTGAGAGGAAATCGCATGCCCCTGGACCGTTACCCGACAGACTTGACCGATGACGAGTGGGCGGTCGTCTCGAAGCTCTTCACGAAGAGTGAGCATCGCGGAGCGCAGCGCAAATACGACCTGAGGCGCATCATTGACGGATGTTTGTATGTCCTGCGTGGCGGCATCGCTTGGCGCATGATGCCCCACGATCTGCCGCCTTGGGCGGACGTGTACGATCACTTCCGCCGCTGGCGCAAAAGCGGGAAGTGGGAACAGGTCAATGCGGCGCTGCGCGCGCAGTATCGAACGCGGCGTGGCCGCAAAGCTCAACCCACGGCGGCGGCGATCGACAGTCAATCGGTGAAAACAACCGAATCCGGCGGCCCGCGCGGGTATGATGGTGGCAAGAAGATCAGTGGACGGAAACGGCAAGCTCTGGTCGACACCGAAGGCGACGTTCTGAAGGTGCGGGTGCATCCGGCGGATCTTCATGACAAGGCCGGAGGAATGCTCCTACTGGCGGGCTTGCACCTGTGGTTTCCCGCGATCCAGCTGGTCTGGGCCGACACGCATTATCAAGGCCTGAAGACCTGGGCCAAAGACCGGCTCGGCTGGACCATCGAAGTCGTCAAGCATTGGTGGACCGGTATTCAGGGCTTTTGGCTCGCCCCTGGCCAGGAACCTCCCGAAATTCCCAAAGGCTTCCATGTTCTGGCGCGCCGCTGGGTCGTGGAAAGGCCATTCGCGTGGCTTGGCAGACATCGCCGTTTGTCAAAAGATTACGAGCGCCTTCCAGAGTCGGAGGAGGCATTCATTTACATGGCGATGAGCCACATTCTCGTGAAGCGCCTCGCGCGTCCGCCATCGCATTTGCACTGAATTTCCTCGGACTTCTTCTCAACTGCCTCTCATACCAAGACTCACGGATCATGACCGATGAGCCCAGTCGCGCAGTCCGATGGACATGATGGTCCAGGGCTGCTCGACGAGGGCGTTCCAGGCGAAGCAGCAGTGATCGAGGATGTTCTGGTAGGAGGTGAAGATCCGGTTGGAGAGCCAGTTGTCGCGCATGTACTGCCAGATGTTCTCCACCGGGTTCAGCTCGGGCGATTTCGGCGGCACCGGCAGCAGGGTGAAGTTGCCGGGGACCGGCAGTTTGGCCGAGGTGTGCCAGCCGGCCTGATCGAGCAGGACGACGGCATGGGCCCCGGGCGCCACGGCGCGGGCGATCTCCTCCAGGTGCAGCGCCATCGCCTCGCTCGTGCAGCGCGGCAGCACCAGGGCCGCGCCTTTGCCCTGGGCCGGGCAGATCGCGCCGAACAGATAGGCCGAGCGCGTGCGCTGATCGTGCTGGGCCGCCGGTCGGGTGCCCCGGCGCGCCCAACGACGGGTGATCTTGTTTTCCTGGCCGACACGCGCCTCGTCCTGCCACCAGACTTCTATGGGCTTGCCGGCGGCCTCGTGCGCGGCGATCTGCGCCAGCAGGGCGGGGAAGTTTTTTTGAACGCCTCGGCGGCGCCGGGATCCTCGGCGTGGTGGCGGGGGCGGGCAGACAGCTTGCGCAAACCCAAGCGGCCATCGTGGACCTCGTCGCCATGGTCTCTCCGGTGAATCACGCGGCACGGTCCTCCGGGAATCACCGCATGAGGCGTACTCCACAGGACTTGGTATAAGCCGGCAATTAGAACGTGCGAACTTCGCAACTGGTTCACGCCGCGACTGCGGCGCCGTGACGCAGTCGGTGGATGCCAGGCTCTTTGCAGGCCGGTTCAGTTCGCGTGACAATGCCCTTGTGGCCCCTACCCCGGGAGGCGGTCGCCAACGACCACATCGACGACCTCGCCAGCCTCGACCACGTCTTGGGCGACCGATGCAACGCCCTTACCGATGACCCAGATACCATCCGGGGCCAGCGTGGTGCGTGGATGGGGGTGATGGCGGCCTATGGCTCGGCGTAGAAGGCGTGGCCCGTTGATGCCTGCCGCCCCGTCGACCGATGCCGTTCAAACACCACTCCGCCCACCGCCACCAATTCCCCCGCGCCAAGTACCGTGTGACGAATTGGGCGGCCTATGAGGCCAGTCTGCGTCAGCGCGGCAGCCTGACGATTTGGTTCAGCGAGGAAGCCATTCAGGCTTGGCGTGCCGCCCCGCGTACCACGCGCGGCGGACAGCCGCGCTACTCGGCTCTGGCGATCGAGACGGCCCTGAGCCTGCAGGCGCTCTTCCACTTGGCGTTCCGCCAGACCGAGGGGCTAATCGGCTCGCTGATACAGCTGTTGCGGTTGGACCTGCCGGTGCCCGATCACACGACCCTGAGCCGGCGCGCCCGGACCCTGGCCGTGAGGATCCGTCCGCAGACCACTGGTCCACTGACCTGCTGGTCGATAGCAGCGGCCTGAAGCTCAGCGGGCCCGGCGAATGGCTGGTGGAAAAGCACGGCTCCCACAAGCGGCGCTCCTGGCGCAAATTCCACGTCGGGGGGGCGCTCGAACCGGCCAGATCGCCGCCGTGGAGCTGACCCCACCCGACGTTGACGACGCCTTGCAGGTCGGCCCCTTGCTCAATCAGGTGAGCGGCCCGGTGGAGCGGCTGACCGGTGACGGCGGCTACGATCGCACCGACGTTTATGAGGCCGTCGCGGCCCGCCACCCGGCGGCCGAGGTGATCGCCCCACCGCGCAGCGACGCGGTCCTCAGCGCCACCGCCGCGACCGCGCCCACTCCGCGCGACCGTCACATCCAGGCAATCACCGAGACGGGCCGCATGGCCTAGCAGCGAACGTCCGGCTACAACGAGCGCGCCAAGGTGGAGGCGGCGTTTGCCCGTTACAAGCAAGTGATTGGTGATTGCCTGCGCGCCCACAGCGACGACGGACGGCGTACCGAACTCATCATCGCCGGCAACCTGCTCAACCGCATGTTCGGATTGGCACGCCCAAACTATGTCCGCGTCGCGTGAAAAGACCGGGGACACGGGGTCATTCCGCCCCCGCTCGCCTCGATGCACCACGCTGGCACGGGCCTGAAGGTCTTCGGGGCGGGCGAATGGCTGACCGACAAGCATGGCGCCCACAGCCGCGCCATTGGCGCAAGCTGCACCTATGTGTGGACGCAGCGTCCTCGACGATTGTCGGCGCGGTGCTGACCACCACCGAGGCCGGCGACGCTTCGCAGGTCTGCCCGTTGCCGCCATGGTGCGCTACAAGGGCATTCTTGGCGGGCACCTCCACGCCCGGACTCTGCCCGCTCAGCAGGCGGAGGCCATAATCGGCGTATCCGCCCTCAACCGCATGCTCGACGCAGGACGCCCCGTGCCGGTGCGCACCGCGTAACCGGCGGCAGAATGGACGAACAGACCGCCGTCCGTCTCCATGCACCAACACCTCCAATGTCGGTTATTCGGATCACTGCTGCCCCCGCAGCCCACCAGCCGTGCGGTTTGCCTGCCATGCGAGACACGAAAGGCAAACTCCTGGCATTATGTCGCTTATAACGGACATATTGCGTTGAAGATGGCCTTATGCTTGCCATATACAACGTGCGGCCGGGCCTTGCGGCGGTGAGGCTGGCTATGTCGGATAAGGGCGACTGTCGTGACTGAGCGTACTGCGGATATCCTATTTAAGGGACAAAGGGTCGGGGTTCTCTACGAGACGCCGCAGGGCGGCACGCGCTTTGTCTACAATCCAGACGTGACAGAGACGATCGCCTGTGTCCTTCCAGTCCGGGAGCGGGAGCACGCGTGGCCGACTGGTCTGCACCCGTTCTTCCAGCACCTGGGGCCCGAGGGCTGGCTTCGCGAGAAGCAGGCGCGCGCCGGCCGCGTGGAGGACGAGGACGATTTCGGCCTCCTTCTGCGCTATGGGCAGGACTGCATCGGCGCCGTCGGCGTCAGCGCCGTGCAGCCGCTTGCGGCACCCTTGGTCGGGGTCGATGCCGAGACCACCGCAGCCGCAGCGGGCAAACGCACCGTCTCCGGTGTGCAAAAGAAGCTTCTTGGCTTTCGCCACGGCGACCAGTACCACCCGGCCGAAGCCGAAGGGCCGGCCACCCACATTGCGAAATATAACGATCAGACCAACGCTACGTTGGTACGCAACGAATATCTCACCCTGCGCTTTGCCCGCGATGTTCTCGGCGCCAAGCAGGTCACGGAGTTCGAGACGGCATTTCTCGCTGGAATCGAAAATTTGGCGCTCGTCGTGAAGCGCTTCGACCGCACGGACAATGGCGAAAAGCTCCGTCTGGAGGATTTCGCCCAGATCCTTGCCCGCCCGCGCGGTCGCGATTTCACCGGCAAATATGCTGGGAGTTACGAAGAGATCGCCGGCGCCATCCGAGAGCATTCCGCGCGCCCACAGATCGATGTCGAACAGTTCTTCCGGCGCGTGGTCTTCTGTGCGCTCATCGGGAATGCCGACGCGCACCTGAAGAACTTTTCACTTCTGGAAACGTCGCGCGGCTTGCGACTGTCGCCGGCCTACGACCTGCTGAACACGCTGGTCTATGGCGGCGCGTACAAAACCGAGTTCGCGCTGTCGCTGTGCGATGATCACGTTCAGACCGACCGGATCGACCGCAGACTGATTGTCGCCTTCGGTCAGGCCATCGGGCTTCCGGAGCGGGCCATCAAACTGGCCCTCAAGGAGCTTGGTGATCGTGTCCGCCGCAGCCAAGCCATCGTGCCGCTGGCCGCGGAGCCGGCGGACGGCTTCGTCCATCGCTACGCCGAGATTGTGGAGGGCGCATGCCAGAGAATCCTCGAGGAGTAGTCCAGCCGCTCGACTGGCCGGCACTCGTTGCTGAAACCATCCGCCGGCGCAAGGATGAAGGGCTGACCCAGGCGCAGCATGCCGGCTTGGCTGGCGTCGGCAGGACCACGGTGGTGGCCTTCGATCAGGGGGACACATCGATCACCCTCAGCCGCGCGCTGGCCATCCTGGGCGTGGTAGGACTGGTCGCCGAGAACAACGCCAACCCGCAGGATGCCTTCGTGTCCGTGTGCCGGCAGCGCTGGAACGACTTGGTCGGCAAGCTCCCCGACGATGCCCCCGCGCGCCAGGTGCACGGCCACTACAGCTTTGACTACGAGGTGGTTGGCCCAATCACTCGACTGTCGCCAAAGCGACTGCTCGTTGTCCTCGACAAGTCCGTGGTGCGCTACACCGGCTGGCCGCCTTTCTGGGTCCCGACCAGGGAAGACTTGGCCCCGGTGTGCGATGAGAGCGGCGTCGAGTGCTGGCTTGGTAATCCCGAAGCAGAGCGGGTGTTCGATGATGCCGCCCACAGCGACTACTGGCGAGCCTCGACAGACGGGCGGCTCTACCTGCAGCGCGGCTACCAGGAGGACGGCTCTGACGTGCTTCAGCCGGGCACCTTCTTCGATATCACCCTGCCGATCTGGCGCGCCTGGGAAGGCCTCTCTCACGCGGCCCGCTTCGCCACGCTGACCGCACCCGTCGGCGACCCGGAAATCCGTTTCCGCGTCCGTTATACCGGTCTCGGAGGGCGCGACCTCGCCTCCTGGGCAAAGCCGGCGGATCGCAGTCTCATCGTTGGGATCCACCGCAGCCGCTTGCCGGAGGCCCATCTCGCGATCGCCACGTCGGCGCCGCGGATTGACGAGGATCCCGTCGGTGTCGTGCACGAGCTGCTCAAACCGCTCTACGAGCGCTTCGACGGCTATGTCCTGGAACGCGATCTCGTTGAGCGCGAAATCCTCGACATGAAGAGCCGGCGCCGTTCTGGATAGGGCACAGATCGGCGTTGGTGCAAAAAGGACCGGAGTGGTGGCGGTCGGGAGGGCGAGCGGTTAAAGGATCGGCCCCTGATCTGGACTTTGCTCATTCACGCTGGAAAGCAGGCGGCCTGGATGAGGCGGTTGAGCACAGCGTCAGGGAGTTTTGCGATCTCGCCGCGCTGCGCTGATGGCGAAGAAGTCGTTTCCTTCCAGAGCCGGAAGCGGACTGCGGCAAGGGCGTCACTGAAGGTCGGTTCGGCTTTGGCGTACCATACCGCGGCACGCGGCCTGATAGTCTGAGATGGTCCCCGTTTCCCGGACAGATTTGCGGCTTTGCTAAGCTTGGTTCAGGTCCGTGTCATGCCGCCAATCTGATGGGGTCCGGTGTGCCCTGGTAGGCCTCCTCCGGGGTTCTGCCGCCGAGCGCGGAGTGCGGACGGTCCATGTTGTAGTAATGGATCCACCGGCCGATCCCGGCCCTCGCCTCGCTGCCGGTCTCGAAGGCGTGGAGGTAGACGCACTCGTACTTCATCGATCGCCACAGCCGCTCGATGAAGACGTTGTCCATCCACCGGCCGCGCCCGTCCATCGATACCCGGATGCCGGCCGCGGTCAAGAGGCCGGTGAAACGCGGACTGGTGAACTGGCTGCCCTGATCGGTGTTGAAGATGTCCGGTCGGCCGTGCCGCGCCATCGCCTCCTCCACCGCCTCGATGCAGAACTCGACGTCCATGGTGTTCGACAGCCGCCAGCTCAGGACCTTGCGCGTCGCCCAATCCATCACCGCCACCAGGGACAGGAAGCCCCGGCGCATCGGAAGGTAGGTGATGTCAGCGCACCAGACCTGGTTGGGTCGGTCGATGGTCAGGTCGCGCAGCAAGTACGGCCAAATCTTGTGCTCGGGGTGCCGCACCGTCGTCTTCGGACGCTGGTAGACCGCTCGCAGCCCCATCCGCGCCATCAGGCGGCGAACCCGCTTGCGGTTGACCTCATGGCCGTGCCGGCGCAGATGCCGGGTCATCTGCCGGCTGCCGTACCAGGGCGTTTCCAGGAACTGCTCGTCGCTCCGCCGCATCACCTCCAGGTTTGCGGCCGGTTCGCCCTTGGCCGGCCCGTAGTAGCTGGACCGGCTGATGGAAACCAACGTGCACTGCCGGGTGATCGACAGGCTCAGATGCTCCGGTTTGATCAGCTCCCGCCTCCGGCCGACGCTCATCGTGCGGAGGCCTTGCGCAAAAAATCCCGCTCCACCATCAACTGCCCGATCATCGCGTGGAGCTTTTCCACCTCCCCCTGATGGCTGGTTTCGGCGGCTTCCGCCTTGCCGGAGAACACACCAGCCATCCCCTCCACCGCCTGCTTCTTCCACGCGTTGATCAGCGTCTGATGCACTCCGTGCTTGGACACCAACTGCGACACCGTCAACTCGCCTCGGATCGCCTCCAGTGCCACCTTCGCCTTGAACTCCGCCGAATACCGCTTCCGCTTCCCCGTCATCGGGTCCGTCCTTCTTCCTGGGCGAACCAAGCTTAGCGAACTGTCCGGGAAACGGGGACCATCTCAAACCCGGTTTTTACCCGAAACGAGCAGCCATTTCGGGTTAGGCCCCCCGTCCGTTCTTGAAGCTTTTCCCACAACCCCGCAGCTCAACAATACTGATGGCTACGCACTTCGACCAATTGGGCATAGAAAATGCACAATGAACGGCTGGAATTTCGAAATTAAAGGGAAAAACATACCCAAGTATGCTTTTTCTTTCCAGGATCTATCAGGAATATCAAATATGAGGTATCTAATTGCTTCTGATGGATGACTTGCAAATCGACGGTCAACATTCTCTTATTTGAGTTCTGTTTTTAGCAGCGGCAAAATTACATGAATTTAATAAACGGGGTTCGCGATCATATGGTTGCGGATGCCGGCTCTTATTGCGCTGACATCATCGGATGTATCAGGGAGGCGTAACATGGGTGCAGGAACTCGCAAGAGCATCACCGGGCGTAATAAAGGAAAATCGGCTGCGGATGGATCGGACGGCGCCCGGACCCTTTTTCAAGGCGACGCATCGCGGATCGATATCGAAATCGCCCATGCTTTGTGGAACCGGTGGCTCCGAAAGATGGCTATGTATTGGGGGAACGACGCGCCTGCGCGGATCCGCCTTGTGGAAGAAGAAGCGTCGAAGGAGCGCGATCTGTTCCGGCTTGCCGTGCAATCCATAGAATCTGATGCGCCGCCCGAGAAGATGATCGCCGCGGCAATGGCGAAGGTCCAACATCCCGATTATGCGATTACGGACCTGTTCATCGAACTGTCCTCGCTGGAAGACACGTTCAACGAGGTGTTGCATGACGCCTGGGCGTCGGCGGACGACATCGAACATACAATGAGCCGCATGCGCCACGTCGTCCGGTCGACGCTGCTGCGGGTACTGGAGGGGTCGGCCGAAGTGCACGAGGCGGCCCTCGAAACGGGCAACCGCGGCTACTGCCTGCTCGACGCCGAAGGATTCATCACTTTTGCTAACAAAGAGTTGAACCGTATGCTCGGCGTTGCATCGGCCCGCGATCATAGGCTGGTGGACTTCCTTGGCGACGGTGCGCACATTGTGGACGACGCGCTGGCCGGACGGGCAGACGCCGATCCAGACATGCACATCCTGCGTCTAAGACGGCCAGACGACACCACGCTTCCCGTCGGCATCAGCGTGGGACGGGTCGTGCGCGAAGGCAATCTGCGTGGTTACGCCATCTTGAGCGACCTGTCCCGCATCGTTCGCGAAGAGCTTCGGATCTTCGACATGATGCCGCTCGGCGTTCTGCTATGCAGCCCGACACTGACGATCCTGCACGCGAACCCGAAGCTGCGCGAAATCTTCGGGGTTCCGGCGGAGATGTCGGTCGAGGGAAAGTCCGTTTGGGATTTCGTCACGGACGCGCAGGCACGCACGATCATTGAAGGGAACCTGAGCGAATTGGGTGAAGGGCTTAGCGGCGAGTACGCGCTGCCGGTCCGTCGACTGAATGACCAACGTCCACTTCAAGTCATGGTGGCGGCGGCGCCAATCCGGGATACGACGGGGAGTATCACGGCCATACTCGCCGTTGTCCGCAACCTGGAGCTGGAAACAATCGCCGACGCCATCCACAAGTTGGCGGATACCGCGCGCGAGCCGGAGCAGTTGCTGATCGACATGGCCGATGCGATGAGGACGGTCGTCCCCTTCGACGCCTTTTCCGTGTCGCTGTTCACCGCCGACAAAGGGGAAAAGGACCGCCATCACGCGCGCACACTGATCTCCTACCCGGACAAGATGGGTCAGCACGTGCGTTGGCAACCCATTTCACCCCTGCTGGCGGTCTGGCTCATGGAGCCCAAACCTAGGGCAATCCCCGACTTTCGGGCGTTCCTCGCCCAGGAAACGATGTCCGAATTGCGGGACTCGCCCGACTGCCGGGATTATCTGATGCGGGGATATCAGTCCTTGCTGGTCTGCAGCATCCGCCGTGAGGGGGGCATCGCAGCAACCGTGGCGTGGCACAGCAAGTCCTTGGATTTCTATGGCGAGGCCCACAGAGACGCTCTTTCCAAGCTGCCCATCGACAAGACAGTGGACGTGGCATTGGCCCAGGTCCGCCAGCGCGCGGAAAAATTCCGGTCGAACCTGATCTTGCAGGCCTCCGCCGCACGCAACGTCGACGACATGGCCAAATGCATAGTCAAGGAACTGGTCAAGCATTACGGCTGGCAGAACGCCGCCCTGTTCGAAGTGGACACGGACCAGGGCGTCTTCATTCTCCGCCAGCAGGCGATGGGGGCGCTCAATGGCTATCTCCAGCCTCTGGAACTCACGCAGTCGATCAACGGGGGCATTCTGGGCCGCGCCTATCGGGAAGGTCGCCCGGTTAGCCTGAGCGGAGACGATGTCCACGGCGGGAGCGGCTGCAGGCCGGGGCCGAACACACCGCTGGCCCGTTCCGGGCTTGCCCTTCCGATCTCCATGGACGGGCAGGTCCGATGGATTTTGAGCATTGAGGACCGGCAGGAGAACGCCTTCTCCGCCTGCGAACAAGCCGAATTGATTTCCCTGTTCGAAAGCGTAAGGCCATTCCTAGAAAACCTTATGCGCTACTGCATGCTGTACGAACTGCTGCGGGTTTCCCAGGATTTGATCGTCATCACGAACGAAGACTGTCGGATCATTGAGATCAATCCGGCAGGCGCGAAAATGTTGGGGCGCCAGAAGCAGGACAGTGTCGGCAAGGATTTCCAACGCTTCCTGAAGAATACGGGAGAAGGCATACCGCAACTCCGCGTCGACAATTTCGTGCCGACCAAGACGGAGCTGCGCTTCCCGATGGACGGAGACGGCGATGGCAATGGCAATGGCTGTGAAGACGCTGCTGGAAAGACGGTGACAGTCCTGCTGTCCGGGCGGAAGATGCCGGATTTCGGGCGGCGGGTCTTCTTCGGGCGGGAGTGGGGCGACTATCGCAGGTACGCCAGGACCGACGACATCAAGGACATGTTCCACGAGATCGTCAACCAGACACGCCCGGCGCTGTCCATGGTCGCCGGCACGCTCAGCCGGCTCGCCAGGAAGGCGCGAAGCGAAGAGTGGAGCAACGAAGTTCCTCGGATGATGCGCTATCTGCGGCGCATGGACATGCCGTTCGACCGGCTGTTGCTCTACAACCACGGGGAAGGGGCCGTGCCCTACGTCCCGGTCAGGCTCTCGATGCGCCAACTGGTGGAAGAAATCATCGCGTCCCTGCCCAGTATCGACGCCGAGGCGGTCGACCTGGAGTTCGACACGACAGACGGAATCGTGCGCGCCGACCCCTTCCAGATCAGCTTCGTCATTGAGACGATCCTATCTTATCTGCTGCGCAACCTGCCGGATGAGGCGAAGGTAACAATCGGCATCCAGAAAAAGGACAACGATTTGATCCTGTGCATTGAAGGCCCCTTGCCGACGGAATCCAATGCCGAACCGGAAAATGGGACCATCGATGCCAGAACGGCACTGGCGCGCGCCCGGCTTCGGGCGGAGTTGGCCCTTGGCGAGGCCACCATCCGTCGCTTCGTGCAACGAAACCAGGGCGAATATCGGGCACCGGAACCGTCTGCCGAAGTCGGCTCCTTTGAAATCCGGCTCCCCCTCGAACATGTCGCAGGTGCGGTATGAAGGTCTTGCTCGCGATCCCCAAGAGAGGCCAGCACGAATTGGGCGACGATATCGTCCGCCTGATCAAAGAGCGTATCGACCCGCCCGGCCTAATTCAGGTGGAACAGGCCGGCAACGCAGCCGACGCCGAGGCATTCGCCGATCAGACGTTCAATCTCGTCGTGGTGCATCTCGACCTGCCGAACAAGGCGGGTGCACGGGTCGTCGAAGGGGAACTGCTGGGGATGGAGGTTCTGCGGCACTTCCGCCACGAGAAACGAAACAGATCGCCGTTCCTGCTGGTGGCCCGCGCGACGAGTGGAGGAATGCTGCGAGAAGCGGCAGCCATCGGTAATTGCCGGATCGTGCCGCAAACCACCGAAATGGACACGCTCCTAGTCGAGGCGCTTACGCAACTGGTGCCACAGTTGGCCACATCACCGCACGCCAACCGAAAAAGCGCCGAAGTGGAGATCCATCTCCTGGAGGGCGCTTCATCTTGGCGCATCAGCCAGCACTCTCAAACGGCAAACAATTCTTTCAATGAACCACTGAACGTCGATCTCTCCGGTCTAGACGGCATCATGCGCCGGCACGCCGAAATCGCGTCCTGCGGATACCCGCGATGGCAACGCGAATTGAAGGAAATGGGTACGACGCTGGCCGCGCGTCTGTTCGCCGACTTCCGGTTCCAATATCATTTCGAGCGAACCGTATCCGACGTGGATGGACTGGACAATGTCCAAATTCGATTCATAGTCGATGAAAAGTATCAGTCTATCAGTTGGGAGGCCCTGTGCAGTCCAGACTCTTCTGGCTCAGGACCGGAGGGCACACCCTTCTGGATGCTGAAATCTCCCATTATGCGAAACTTCCGGACGAATGGCGGGGCCTATCCAAAGCTAAACGACTGGCGGAAGGGCGGTGAACTGAACTGCCTGATCATCGACGCCTCCTTCTGCGCGTTCGTCCCCAGAATGGGGTACTTTCCCGAGTTAGAAAACGTAACCGCAGAATGCGACGCCCTGCAGATCATCATCGAGCGGCATCGGAAAGAATGTAGGGATCACGGGCTGCCGGCGCTGTTCGGTCCGCCCGTCCGGCTGTCGCGAGCCACGGCCCCCAGCGACAAGCCTTTCCATCAGCACGTCTACGAAACCCTGCGGAACGGAAAGACCTGGCACATCGTGCATTTCGGCGGCCACGCCTATTACGACGAACGGCGCCAGTGTGGCTGGATCTGCTTTCCGGGCAATCCAGTGGATGTCATAGAATTGGAACAGTTCGGCAGCTGGCTGCGTGACGCCGGCTTCGTGTACCTCAGCAGTTGCCGGGAACCGGGTGATCAGAGCGTGTACGCGCTGGCCCGCCATCGCATCCCGGCGATCCTGGGGTTCCGATGGGATTTGGACGACCGCAAAGCGATGAAGCATGCGGAGGCCTTCTACAACGAACTGATCTGCAAATCCGCATCCTTCGAGACGGCGTCCGTTATAGCGCGCCAGTCGTTGCACCGGTATTACGAAACGGACCGCGCGTGGGCGGCTCCTCTTCTCGTGATGCAGCGCGATCCCCGTCCGGAGCGCTTCGCGCGGCCGGGGCACAAGAGCCCTCAGCCTTCCGGGGCTCCTGCCGGTCAGTGACCCGCAAAATTCCGACCAGAAGGAGGAGTTCGCATGGCGGACAGCCGTGATCTAGAGCAACTGGCCAAGGGAACGGACACCTGGAACAAATGGCGCAGGGACAATCCGGACCATCAGCCGGATCTGCGGGAAGCCAAGTTACGCGGCCTGAAAAGCCAAGGGATCGATTTCTCAGACACTTTGCTGAGCGGGGCCGATTTGTCCGGTGCGGATCTCTCCGAAGCGGCGCTTCGGTTGGCCGACCTGTCGCGGGCCCAACTGTCCGACGCGGTGCTTCGCGCCGCGGACCTGTCGAACGCCGAACTGTCGGACGCCGACCTATCAGGTGCCAATTTAGGGCGCGCAAATCTGACGGGCGCCAAGCTGTCCTTCGCCACCATGGTCGGAACGCAGCTATCGCGAGCCTCCCTCCAGGGCGCCATCATGACGAGCGCCAACCTGACGAGGGCCTGCCTTCATGACAGCGACCTCAGCTACGCCAATTTGAAAGACGCTCTTCTGGGCGAGGCCGATCTGACCCGGGCAAATCTCCAACACGCCAATCTGAAACAAGCCGGACTGACACGCGCCGACCTTAGCCAAGCCAATCTGCACCAAAGCTCTCTGAAACAGGCCTATCTCGCCGAAGCAAACCTCAGCCAGTCCCGATTCACTGAGGCGGAACTCATATCCACTTGCCTTGAACGCGCGCTCCTTCTTGAAACGGACCTGCGCCGCGCCAAAATCCAGGACTGCAAAGTCTACGGTATTTCCGCGTGGAAGCTGCTCCTGAACGGGGCCACACAGGCACGCTTGCAGATCACCCCCAGTGACGAGACCAAACTGACCGTCGATAGCATCGAGGTGGCACAGTTCATCTATTTGATGCTGAGCAACGAGAAGATCAGCGACATTTTCAATGCCACCGATACCAAGGGTGTCCTGCTGTTGGGCCGGTTCAGCGAAGAGCGCAAGGAGGTTCTGGAAGCTTTGCGGAACGCCCTCCGTGCCAGGTACAATCTGGTCCCCATTGTCTTCGACTTCGACCGGCCGACCAGGAGCAATCTCAGCGAGACCATCACCCGGCTGGCGGGATTGTCCCGCTTCATCATCGCCGACATCACCGAGCCGAGAGCGGTTCCCGCGGAACTTCAGAGAATCGTGCCGAACTACCGGATTCCGACCATACCGATCCGTCAGTCGGGCAAGCGGACATACGCGCTGTTCAACGACCTTCTCAGCTACCATTGGGTTGCCGAAGAATTCCCCTACAATACTGTCCAGGATGTCGAGGATGCCTTGCCCAGCCTGATCCAGAAGGCCGAGGAGATTGCGGAACGGATCAGGCCGGATTCCGATCGTGGAGGACGACCGACAAATGGTTCGTACGGCCCGGTCTGAGGCGAAATGGTGGACAGCCCTTCCTTTTTGATGCTGGGCAGGCGGAAATCGAAGATTTCCCGGCCACTCTGCCGTGGCTCAGAAAAAATTAGCCCAAAGTAAAACTTCCTCTGCGAGAGTCTAGGACTGGCTTCGGCGTCTTGAACTGTCGACGTTGGGACTTCATAGTCAGGCGGAATGCCTCATTTCTAATACAGATCAGATCTGGCTACCTAGCTCAAAACATTGCCCCGGGGGAGAGCGGACCAGGATATGTTAGAACAGGCTTGGAATTCAGCGCGGCGCTGGGCGACTGAGGCACGTGTGCAGCAAGCAAGGGCCCGCGCGCAGGGGCGCTGGTCCTTGGGGATAGCCGCAGCAGCAGCCCTGTTCGCCGCCGTCGTGGCCGCCATCGGCGCACCGCCGCCGCCGTCCACTGGGGCTGTCGGCAGCGAGGCCGCGACCACCTTGGCGGGGCTGCCGCTGAACTGGGCGAGCGCCGTCTCGCTCGCCGCTGGCTTCCTCGCGGCAGCCTCGGCTTACTTCGGGCGTCATGTACTCGATGGTCAGGCTGAAGCTAAGTGGATCGCGGCCCGTGCGGCAGCGGAGGCCACCCAGTCCGAGTGCTACCGTTATGCCGCCCGCGTCGCCCCCTACGCCGGCGACAACCATACCGCCGCCGAGGCCTTCGACCACATCACGCGGGGGATTGCGGACTCTGCGCGCGCAAAGGGGGCGGTGGACCTCGGTGAGGGCCTGCCGAACCCCGACCGCCCGCCACCCCCGGCCGGCATGACTGCCAGCTGGTACCGCGAGTACCGACTCGAGCCGCAGAAGAAGTGGTATCTGAGCCGGGCCAAGGAGCACCGCGACCGGGCCGAGCAACTCCGTGGGCTGGCGCTTGCGTTCGCGCTGCTCGCCGCGGCGCTGGGGATCGTCGGCGCGCTGGACGGTCTGCGCTTTCTGACCGCCTTTGTCGGCGCGGTAACGACAATCGCGGCTGCCTTCGCAGCGCACGGCGCGTTGGAGCGGCTGGGCCAACTCGCCGGCACCTATGCCGGCATGGCCGATGCGATCGGCAGTCTGCTCGGGCGCCACGACGAGGAGCTGCTTACGGACGCCCAACTCATAGAGGAGGGCGAGACACTGCTCGCCGCTGAGTATCGGGCCTGGGCCGACCGGATGGCACGGCCCGCGAAGAAGGAGGAAGGAGCAAGTTGACAACCCCCGCCGACGCGAATGACTGTTTGGGGGAGGTGCCCGAGCGGTCGGAACCCGCGCGGGCGACGGCCCCTCCTTCCGGCCGACGGAACCGGGACCGCCCTTCGAGCGCAGAGACCCACTATCTGGTCTACGTCAAGCGCCGGGTGGCGCATGGGCCGATGGGCGGAGACGTGGAGCCCTGGACGTTGGACGCGCTCGACCGCCCCGTGGCCCACCTGTTCGGGCACGCCTTCCTCGCCGACCGGCTCGAGGCGCCGGGGCGTAACGTGCTTTGGTTCGTCGGCGGCCTTCGAGACGGTCGGACGATCCTGCCGCTCGGCCTCGACGCGCGGATGGCGGTGCGGCACGTCATCCGGTCGTCGGATGAACTCGACGACGGGTACCTGCGCGCTTGCGCCCAACGCCGCCGTCGGGAGAATCCAGGCGTCCCAGTCTTCACGGCCGTCGCCGACTCGATGCAGTCGGAATACTTCGGCTTCAATGACCTGGAACCCATTCTCGCACCCGCGCTGCTTCCGGGCAGAGGTACAGAACCGACGCCGGGTGCGTTGACCGCGGCGCTTAGCATGCGGCTGCAGTCGCCGTACCGCGTCCCAGATGGCTCCGACCTTCTGTCGCGTCTGATCCAGCACGCTACGACGCTCGCGCAGCGGCGGCAGGTTTTCATCAGCTATCGCTGGCGCGAGGCGACGCCGTTCGTTGCGCGGCTCGCGCGGCGGCTGGACGTTGCCGGTTACGCGTGCTGGTGGGACCGTTGGAGCATGAGCCGGGCGGTGGCGGAAGGCCAGACCAAGTCACCACCACCCGCCCTCCGGGGCGTGCTGGCGCACGCGATCGCGCGGTGCGTGGGCGGTATCACGGTGCGCACCGACGGTTACGACCGTGGCGCATGGACCAGTCTTGAGCGCGAATGCATGCTCGACGCGCAACGGTCGCGGGCAATGGCAGTCGTTGATCTGCCGTCGTCCGCGGATGGTGTGCTGCCGAGCGCAGTCGCCCGGTGCCGCGACCTAGCCACCGCCGACGCGCTCATCGAGCGGACGGTGGACGAGTTGCGTGCCCGTGTGCCCGTCTAATGCCAAAGGCCGGGCTGATCTTGCTCCGGTTTGGTGGTTCTTGCGCACTTTGCGTGGATCAGGCCGCCAGGAGGGTTCGTCTGCGGAGCAGATCCAAGCTGGCTCTGCCGTACATCTGACGCTTGAGCAGTTTGAGGCGGTTGATCTGCCCCTCGGCCTGCTCGCTGCTCCATGGCAGGGTGAATGCCGCCCGGACCGCGGCACCATCCTGCTGCAAGCCGGCAGCGAACGTCTGAACCGCCGCAATACCGCAGGAGCCGGCTGTGGTGAGCCAAGCGTCCAGTCCGGCGGCAGCTTGGCCGGTTTCCACCGCCGGACATGCCGAACGTACGAGCGCCGTGAAACGGCGTGCGAGGCCGGCCACTGTTGCCGTTTCGGCGTCTTGTTCGGCCTGGGCAACGGCCGCGGCCTCCTCGTCGCTGCGCGCTTCGGCCGGCTTTACCAGAGCCCAGGCCAAACGCTTGGGCGACAAGAGAGCTGGTGGGCGGCCCGATGGGGTTGATGCCCCCTTGCGCCAGCGGTGGGGCGTCGTCTTCGCCGGGACGCTTCGGTGCTGTTGCAGCCAGAGATGCACCGCCTTTGCCCGGCCGGGATAGCCCAGCACATGAACCTCACGCCACAGTTCCATTCCATTCTCGCAGCCTGCGGCCACACGCGCCGCCAAATGCGGGATGAAGGGGGCCAACGCGCTCGGCCCTGGAGCCCGCAGGGCGCGTTCCGGAAAGCTCTGCGCTTGTACGTACTTGCGAACCGTTGCCCGCGCCAGGCCCATCGACCGGGCAATGCTCAGCAGCGTCTCGCCGGCGTCATGGCGGCGCCGGACCTCTGTGTAGACGGCCAGCCACCGCTCGCGGCTTGCGACGCTCGCCACTCCCTCGGCACGCGGGCGCGGAAAGGCTCGGGTGCGTCGGGGTACGATGGCCGACGCGCCGGTGTGGACCGGCGGCAAGCGGCGCAGCCGACCGTGGACGGTGGTGAAAAGCCAGCGTTCAAGCATCTGGCGCGTATTGGCGAGCAGGTGCCATCGGTCGGCAACCTGGGTCGCTTGACCAGCGCCGTTGGTGGTGGCGCGGGCGTATTCGGTGGAGCGATCCCGCGCCACCACGGCGATGCCAGGGTGGTCGCACAACCAGCCCGCAACGGTGTTGGCGGATCGGTCGGCCAACAGGTCGAGGACACGACGACGTTCCAGATCGACCAGGATGGTCCCATAGGTGCGCCCCTTGCGCAGCGCCCAATCATCCACGCCAACGACGCGTGGCGGTTCAACGGCCGGCAGGGGCAATGCCCGGATGACGCGTAGCAGGGTATCTCTGCTGACTGGCATCCCAAACCCGCGGGCGAGCCGCACTCCCGCAGCGCCACCAAGAGCGATCCCGACCCGGCCCAGTGCCTTGGTAAGCCGCCGGGTTCGTCGGGCGTGAGGTGCCACAGCACCGGGAAAGCGCTCGGCGAAGGTGCGCTTGGGGCAGTCCGCCTGCCGGCAATAGAACCGCCGGACCAGCAAGGCAACCCGGACCTCATGCCCAAGGGCCGGGAGATCGGCAGGAGACCGGCGGTACCGGCTGTGAACCACGCGGCTGGTGGCGCCGCAGCATGGGCAGCGGGCATGGCCTCGGCGACTGTCCGCGACAACGACTACCGAACCGAGGCCGCCACGCTCGATCTGAAGCACGCGGCAGCTTGGAAGGAAAGAGAGCATCTGCATGCTCCTTCCATGTGGGCAATACCCGGTCTGCTCGCTACCGTAACCCTGACCATCCACGCAAAGTGCGCAAGAACCACTAAACCGAGGCGAGATCAAGCCCAGCCTTCAACCTCTGGTCCGGCTCCCTAAACCTCTGCACATATTTGTTGAGGGATTTGACGCAAATCAACGCCAACGAATGCCCTCGAAGGTGACGGTCGTCCCATGGAGTTCCGCGTCTTCGGGCGCCCCTTCACACACATGCAGTGAAAAGATAGCGCGATATACCTATTGCTGGGCTAGCAAATAGTTGCCTTATAGCTACACCATTCAGGAGATGTTCTTTGAACCAGATGCGGCAAGTGAGAGTAGGCAGTCTCGCCTGCGGGTTCGGCGAAGATCCTTGGATGGAGCAGAGTGGAGGCCTTGAGGAACGGCTCCAGTCGTTGCATGAGGAGATCCGCGAATGGCCCGGACTGGAGCATCTGCACCGGATCGCCGTGGCGACCTATGATGCCAGAGGTGAGCGGGTCCGGACATTCGTCCACAGCAACGTCGGCCCACGGCCCCTCGATCCCCTCTCCGGCAGGCTGTGCGATTATCCTCTTCTGCAGACGGTCGCCGAGACGGGACGTCCGTGGATTGACAATGCGATCACGTCGGCCCCCGGTTCCACCGGCCCGGGAGGCCAGCTGCTCAAGCAGGGCTTCCGCTCGCGCTACGTGAGCCGTATTCACTGGCAGGGTGATCTGTATGGCTTCCTTTTCTTGAACTCAAGGAAGGAGGGCTTCTTCACCGAATCGATCGTGTCGGCACTGCTGCCGTATCGGCGGGTCATCGGCGTGCTCGTTGCGTCGGAGATGACCAGCATGCGCGCCATGCTGGCGGCCGTGCACACGGCCCTCGAGGTCAGCCACTACCGTGACGAGGAGACCGGTGCTCATCTCAACCGCATGAGCCGCTACGCCCAGCTTGTCGCAGCGGGAATCGCATCGAAGCACGGGCTTTCGGACGAGTTCATCGAATATATTCTCCAGTACGCCCCCCTGCACGATGTCGGCAAGGTGGCGGTGCCGGACAGCATCCTGCTTAAGCCCGGCAAGCTGTCGCCGGACGAGTTCGAGGTCATGAAAACGCACGTGACCAAAGGCTTGGACATCATCAACGCGATGATTCACGACCACGGCCTTGGCGCCCTGCCGCACGCCGCCATTTTGCGCAATGTGGTGGCCTGTCACCATGAGGCCTTTGACGGCTCCGGCTATCCCAACGGCCTTTCCGGCGTCGCCATTCCACTGGAAGCCCGCATCGTCGCGGTCGCCGACGTGTTCGACGCGCTGACGTCGGAGCGTCCCTACAAGGGAGCGTGGACGAACGAGGCGGCGGCGGCTTTCCTCCGGGAGCAGGCGAGCCGGAAGTTCGATCCGGACTGCGTCGCGGCGCTGCTCACGGACATGAGCGCCATCGCGGTCATTCAGCAGCAGTTCCGCGATACCCCCTCGAACGGGCTCGTGGCCGGCCGCTGACGCCGGCCTTGGTGCCCCCTCGGGCGAGGGCGCTCGATCACCCGCCTGTGGACGATGCGACAGAACCGGCCAGTGGCAGGGCGACGCTGATCGTTGTTCCCGCCCCTGGGCGGGACTCCACCATGATCGGATAGCCGAGGTGATCCGCCAGCGTCTTCACGATGAACAGGCCAAGGCCAAGGCCGACGACGTCATCTCCGGCTTCGATGCGGTAGAACTCTTCGAAAATGTCGGCCAGGGAACTCTCCGGGATGCCTCGGCCGGTATCGCAGACGTCGACCCACACCCTGCCGTCGGCAGTGCGGCACACAATCCGGATTTCTCCGCGGTCGGTGTACTTGATGGCGTTGTCGACGAGGTTGTGGAGAATGCGCGACGCAAGCAGCCGGTCCGTGCGCACCGTCACCCCGCCGCCGCTCCCTTCCATGCGCCAGTCGAGCCCCTTGGCTTCGGCGGCCAGATGGAACGTCGCTGTGGCGTGCGTCATCAGATCGTCCAACGGGACGTCTTCGATCCGGACGGTGATCGTGCCGTCGTCCATCCCTACCAAGTCCTGCACGCCATCCATCAGTCGCTTCACCACGCCCAGGCAGTGCTTCATCGTCGACACGTAGATTTCCCCGCGGTCTGTGACCCGGGACGACAGGGCGTGGGTGGCGAGGGTCAGGGCATGGACCGGTTGGCGCAGGTCATGGTTCAACGTCGCAAGGAGCCGGGTGCGCGCCGCGTTGGCCCGCGCCAGTTCCTTGGCCTGTGTCCGTGCGGCTTCGGCCGTCTCCTGCAACGATTCAAGCAGGCGGACGTTGGACAGCGCCAGGGCCGCCGATCGGGCGATCGCCAGCAGGAGGGTGACGGTGCCCGTGTCGGGCGTGTGCCGCGTCGCCCAATACGCACCAATGGCGGCGATGGGCTCGGGCGCGCCGACCGGCACCATGACAAGGCTCCGCACGAAGGTGGGACGATAGGCTTCGTGTGGGATGCGCGGATCGGCGTAGATGTCCGGAATGACCGCCGGTTGCCCGGTCAGCATGGCCCAGCCCGAGATGCATGTGCCCATGGGGAACCGCTGCCCCTTCCACAGCGGACTGATCGCGTCCTCCTCGACGTAATGGCACAGGTCGCCGTCGCGCAGCACGATGGTGACGCCGTCGGCGCCGGTCAGGCGGCGCGCCGCCGTCCGCAGGACGGAGACCACGGCCGGCAGGTCACGGGCGAAGAACAGGCGCTCGTTGAGATCGACGAGCGCCGTCAGATGGTCGGCGTCGCGCAGGGCGGACGGTTGCAGGGCATCGGTGTCGGCAGCGGGCATCAGCCACGGTTCCCAGGCGGTTCGTCACGCCAACAGTCCTTGGCGTGAGGAAGCGTACGAGCGCTTCGTAGCCCGAAATATAACGCATGGAAGCCGCTTCCGCAGCAGGAACTCCACCGCCATCAATGGCTGCTGCCCGGATGATCGCAACCTTTGGAGGTCGGTCCGGTTCCGGGGACATTGCCGGAACCGGTTGAATTGGCGGATGGTTGAATCGCCATGACAGCACGGAGACAATCCATGGCGGAGGCTCTCAGCAACCGAACCATCGACATCGTCAAGGCCACGGTTCCCGCTCTGGAGAAAGGCGGCACCGCGGTCACCGACCGCATGTATCAGCGATTGTTCCGCAACCCGGAAATCCGTGACCTGTTCAATCAATCCCATCATGGTGAGACTGGGTCGCAGTCCAAGGCGCTGACGGCGGCGATCATCGCCTATGGCCGCAACATCGACAATCTGGGTGTGTTGGCCTCGCGGGTGGAGCGGATCACGCAGAAGCATGTCGGGCTGAACATCCTGCCCGAACATTACCCCTATGTCGCCGATGCCCTGCTGGGCGCTATCAAGGACGTTCTGGGAGATGCCGCGACCGAGGACGTCCTCGACGCGTGGGGCGAGGCCTATTGGTTTCTGGCCGACGTGTTGAAAGCGCGGGAGGCCAGCGTCTACACCGGGCTCGCCACGGCGCCGGGCGGGTGGAACGGCTGGCGCGACTTCACGGTGGAGAGCGTGACGCCGGAGAGCGATATCATCCGCTCCTTCATCCTGGTTCCGGCAGACGGGCGCGGTGTGATCCGCCACCGTCCCGGTCAGTATCTGACCTTTGCGCTGGATGTGCCGGGAGCCGGTGCGCTGAAGCGCAACTATTCCATCTCCTCCGCTCCGGATTCCCGGTCCTACCGCATCAGCGTCAAGCGGGAGGTGGGCTCGGGCAGGCCGGCGGGGCTGGCCTCCAACTGGCTGCACGATCACGTCAAGCCGGGCACAACGCTGAAGGTGGCGCCCCCGGCCGGCGAATTCTTCCTCGATGAGGCTTCCGCTGGGCCGGTCGTGCTGCTGAGCGGTGGGGTCGGGCTAACCCCGATGATGAGCATGCTGGAGACCATTGCCGGTTCCGGCGGTGGCCGGCCGACATGGTACATCCATGGCGCCGAGAACGGGCGCGTCCACGCGATGCGCGATCATTCCCGGGCGCTCGCCGCTCAGGCTCGCAACATCACGCTGCGCACTTATTACAACGCCCCTGAGCCGGCCGACGTTCAGGGGCGCGACTACGATGAACGGGGTTTCATCAGCATGGATTGGATCGTCGTCAACACGCCGACGCAGGAGGCGGCCTACTATCTGTGTGGCCCTCGACCGTTCCTGCGCGCTATGGTCGGCGGCCTCGCCGGCCGGGGCGTGCCATTGGGCAGAATTCACTACGAGTTTTTCGGCCCAGCGGATGAATTGCTTGCCGCATGAGTTTTCAAGGCGTGCGCCGAATCATTCCAGGGGAACTTCAACGGCGCGGCGCGTTTCTGTCGTTCGTTTGCCGTCATGCGCTTTGGTTTTGTAAGGAGTCGAAAGCATGCCTCGGAATCCACGGCGCTTTTCTTTCTTGCGTAAGCATAATCTGGTGGCGTTCCTCTTGACCCACCTTGCGATCGGGGTGGTGGCCGGGGTTGTCGTTTGCCTCGGCCTTCTCGCGCTGGATGTCGCCAGTCTCCGTACACTGCTCCTTGGCTCCGAATACTGGCTGATCGGTTTCATCCTGCTCTTTGGCTCGGTGTGCGGAACGTTCGGCGGTGTGGCGATGGCGGTCGCCGTGATGAATCTGGGCGACTGGTCCGACCACCCGGATCGGGATTACTGACACGCCCCTCGCATCGTCAGGGACCGCCCCGGCTGCAACGGCAGGCGGGCCGTGGTGTTTCGCAACTCTTTGCAAGCCATACACCCCCGTCGCCCCCTCACTCTCACAGGCAATTTATTGGAATTGAGACAAAAGCAAGCAAAATACATTAAAACAGGATGTTGCCCTTTCTTCAAATTCTTGACGGCCGTCAAGTAATCGGGGCGTGAAATCCGGGATGTTGGCTTCAGAAGCAACACTCGCCCTGGATTGCATCATGAAAACCAAGACCTTCCTCGCCATCGTCAGCGCCGCCGCCCTCATCGCCCTGTCGGGGATCGGCGCCGCATCGGCCACCACGCTGTACGCCGAGCCGAAGGTCAAGGAGCCGACGGTCGACATCGTCCAGGACCCTGCGGCGGTCCCGGCGCCGGAAGCGGCGGGCACACGTGCGCCCAAGACCCACAACGTCGTGCTGACCACGACCGAGGTCGAAGCCAGGCTGGATGACGGCACGACCTACACTTACTGGACGTTCAACAACAAGGTCCCCGGCCCGATGGTCCGCGTCCGTGTCGGCGACACGGTGAACGTGTCCATGACGAACGCGCCCGGATCGATCATGAACCATTCCATTGATTTCCACGCGGCCACCGGTTTCCTTGGCGGCGGACAGATCACCCAGGCGGAGCCGGGCCAGACCAAGGAATTCTCGTTCAAGGCGATGGCGCCGGGCGTCTACGTCTATCACTGCGCCACCCCGATGGTTGCCCAGCACATCGCCAAGGGCATGTTCGGCCTGATCGTGGTGGAGCCCGAAGGCGGCCTGCCGAAGGTCGACAAGGAATTCTATGTGATGCAGCAGGAGATCTACGCCACCAAGGCGAAGAACCTGCCGGCGGCGGAAGACGACTACGACGGCTTGGTGAACGAGAAGCCCGGCTATCTGGTGTTCAACGGCGCCGTGGGTGGTCTGGTGAAGGACAAGCCGCTGAAGGCCAGCGTGGGCGAAACCGTGCGCATCTGGTTCGGTGTCGGCGGGCCGAACTTCACCTCGTCGTTCCATGTCATCGGCGAGATCTTCGATCGCGTCCACAATCTCGGTGCCCTGGACACGCCGCCGCTGAAGAACGTGCAGACGGTCACGGTGGCGCCGGGCGGGGCGACGATGGTGGAGTTCAAGGTCGACTATCCGGGCAAGTACGCCTTGGTCGACCACGCTCTGAGCCGCGCCACCAAGGGGCTCATCGGCATTCTGGAAGTCGATGGCAAGGCGGATGACAGCGTCATCCTCGACAAGAGCGGCGACTCCCGCAAGCAGCTCGGCGAGATGAAGCATTGATCCCACCCCGGTGGGATGCGCAGGGGGAAGGGTGGGGGGCGAGACCCTGCCTTCCTCCGTTGGGCATTTCCCGCTTGCCACCGGTGGTGGCCGTGCCGTTTGCGCGAGGACAAAGAGGCCCTCGCATCATCGTGGCATGATCCGGTTATGACCTTTCCATCCTTTTATGATGCGGCGCCGCGGCTCGTCGTGTGCGATCCGCTCAGCGCGTTCCTCGGCGCGGCCGAGGACGGTCTGTGTGCAACGACAATTTTGACGTCCTGTTGACGCCAATTACGGTGTCCGGTCGGAGGGTGGGATCAGTCGTATCGTGACAGTGCCGCTCGGCGTTTTGCGGCGCGGACAGCGGAGCGAACAGCGCGATCGGTTTTGGCGATGTCGAACTTTTCGGGATGGAATGCTCGGCCCGCCCATCGCTTCATGTCGGCATGGTCGGGGTGGTTTGGGTCGTGCAAGACGTCGAGGAACTCAGCGTAGCCATGGACACCGCCGACGTCCTCTGGCGGTCGCGAGCGGGCGCCGTCGATGCAGGCGGGGTACTTGCGATCGGCCTCGGGCAAACGCAGGGTTTCGATCTCGATCCGATGGTGCCAATCGTCGCCGAAGTCGTAGAGATAGAGGAACGGCGGCGGGGTGGACAGGAAGTCGAACAGGCGAACGTCCTCCTCCGGCAATGCCCGGCTGTCGTCGTCGAAGGCGTCGGCGTTGAGCATGTCGGGGTCGCCGAAGCGCAAGCCGCCGATCTCGAACTGATGGAGATGGTAGTCGAGCCAGCCGAAGGCGGCCTGAATGATGTGGTGCAACTCGGCCAGCGTGGTTTTGCGCGGCACCAGCAGGCGCCGCCAGATCGGCGGGTCGATGTCCAGGATCGTGATCTTCAGCTGGGCGATGGTCGGCGGCTCATACATGGCCGCCATCATGCCGCCGCGCCGGTCCGGCGACAATTACGCGGTTGTCGCGTCGATTACCCTTCGCCGGCCCTCGGGTCTTGGGCCGCGGCCAGGGCGGAGCGGCGGCGGTAGCTTTCCGTGTTCAGTTCTCATGTTTGCCGTCAAGGGATTTGGCCACGCGTGCCCGTCCTGGCTACGCCCAGGCGCTGAAGCTCAGTGGATGCCCACGGCAGGAGGCAGGGCCGAAGACGACGGTTGAGCAAGCTCTCATGCGCGGGTTGGCTACCGCATGACCGTGGTTTCGTCCTGGGGCTGCCTCGGTCTAGGAGCGAGCGTCGGTCAGGCCGGCTCATAACAGAACACGAGGGTTCCCCTACCGCGCCCCGCCTCCAGCCGTGGGCACCGGCTGCGACGTCCGATGCCGTCAGGAAGCCGGACGCGGCTGGACCTCACGGGCGATCGCCCACAGGAAGCCGACCATCTCGCGCGCAATGGCCGTGGTGACCACCACCTTGGCCTTTCCCGCGGCCGTCAGGCGGCGATAACGCGCACACAGCCGGGCCTGCGCCTTCCAGGCGATGTCGCGGACAGACTGCGGCAGGGCTTCGATGCGATCGTACAGCTTGCGGCTGACGCGGGCCGGCATCCGGTAGCTCCAAGCTCCTTCGATCAGGATCCGCCGTGCCAAACCGCTGCCGGCCTTGGTGATGCCACCACGGCGCACGCTGGCGCCACTGGAATGCTCCGAGGGCACCAGGCCGAGATAGGCCATCAACTGGCGGGGGTTGGCAAAGCGCGAGAAGTCGCCCACCTCGGCGACCACGGTGACCGCCACGAGGAAAGCAACGCCGCGCATGGCCTGCAGGGCCGCCACGACCGGTGCCATCGACCACTCCGCGACCAGCCCCTCGATTTGCCTGGTCAGACGTGCCACGCGGGCCTCAGCGTCCGTTACGGCGTGGATGTAGTCCTGCAGCACCGCCTGCTGAGCCGGGTGCTCGAAGCGCACCGTCGTCAGCCAGCGTCGGTAGGCCTGAGTCCAGCCCCGCTTGCCAGGATAGACGCGGCCGTGCCGCAGGAGAAAGCCTTGCAGGTGCTGGCGGGCCTTGCCCAGCACCTGCACCGCTGTCGCCCGAGCCCGGATCAAGTCGCGCATCGCCTCGTGGGCTCCGTCGGGCACCCACACGGCCGTCAGCTCGCCGGCCCGGTGCAGCTTGGCGAGCATGACAGCATCGCGCCGATCCGTCTTCACCCGGTCGCCCGCCCGGACCGGGATCAGCGACGGAGCCACGACCACGCACTCATGCCCAAGCGCGGTAAGCTGACGATACAGGCCGTACCCGCACGGGCCCGCCTCATAGCAGAAGCTCAGGCGATACCCGTCCCGGGCGAGCCGCCCGACCAGCTTTTCGATCACCTCGGCCCGGTTCGCCACCGTGCCGAACAAGCGGACCTCGCCGCCGCGTGTTCCTTCGGCCACGGCCACGGACACCGTCGCCTTATGCACATCCAGACCCACGAAAATGGTAGAGTTCATCGGCCCGTCCCCCATGTCTGAGGCTCGGCGCCGGACCGCCCGGCGCAATCCTCGATGGGGACATGCCGTGGGACGGGCCGCTACTCGCCTTTCGGCCGGCAAACATATGGTCTAGAATGGTGGCGTGGTGCACCAAGCGGTCGATGGCGGCCACGGTCATGGCGGGATCGGGAAAAATCGCGTCCCAGGCGCTGAAGGGTTGATTGCAGGTCAAGATCAAGCTTCGGCGTTCGTAGCGTTCGGCGATCAGCTCGAACAGCACCGAGGTTTCGGCCTGGTCCTTGCGGACGTAGCCGAGGTCGTCGAGGATCAGGCAATCGAAGCGGTCGAGCCGGGCCAGCAGGTTTGGCAGGGCGAGGTCGCGCCGCGCCGCCTGAAGCTTTTGCACGAGATCGGTGGTCCGGGTGAACAGGACACGCCGGCCGCCTTCGATGAGGGCGGTGCCGATGGCGGCGGCGACATGGGTCTTGCCGACGCCGCTGGGGCCGAAGATCAGCAGGTTGGCGCCGCGCTCGATCCAACCGTCGCCCCGGCCGAGCGCCTCGACGTGGGGTTTGCGGATGGTGGGCACGGCGGCGAAGTCGAAGGTGGCCAGCGTCTTGCCGTCGGGCAGATCCGACTCGGCCATGTGGCGGGCGATGCGGCGTTCGGTGCGTTCGGCCAGCTCATGCTCGCACAGGGTGGCCAGGAAGCGCGCGGCCCCCCAGCCCTCTCGGTCGGCCCGTTCGGCGAAACCCGGCCACAGCCGGCCAATGGTCGGCAGGCGCAGGGCGGACAGCATCACGGGCAGTTTGGCGGCATCGATGTCGGTCATGCAGGCTCCGGATCGGGGGTGGCGGTGGCCGGCCGCAGCAGGCGGTCGTATCCGGCGAGATCGGGCGGCGCCACGGTGATCAGTGGCACCGCCGCCGGCTGGGGAGGCGCCACGGCCGTCCGGGCACCCTCGAGATCGGGCAGGCCGCCGCGGTCGAGCACGGCGTCGAGATGCTCGGCCAGGGCCGCCTCGCAGGCGCCGGTGGCCGCCAGATGAAGCAGACCGACGTAGACGCGGCACGCCTGCCGGTCGTCGAGCTGTTCGTCCAGCACCTCCCAGGCCCGGCGGAAGGCCGGTCGGGGAAAGAGTTCGTCGCGGAAAACGGAGCGGCGGAACGCCTGCGGCTTGCGCACCAGGGATGCGGCGAGGTGGCGGTAATCGACGACCCGGTCGCGCAGCTTGCCCTTGGGATGCTTGCGGGCGAGCGTCAGCACCTGGGTCGTGCCCAGCCAACAGAGCAGCCGGTCGTCGTAGAGATGCACCTTAAGCCGGCAGCCGACAAGCCGGGACGGCACGGTGTAGAGCACCTTGCGCACGGAGATGGTGCCGCTACGGGTCACGGTGACGGTGGTGGTGGAGAAATCGGTGGTGCGGTGGCGGGGCAGCGGCTTGAGTTCCGGCAACTCCACCTCCAGCGCCTTTCGGCGGCGGCGTTCTTGCGGGCGACGGTGTCCTGCAGGAAGGCCTGGTAGGTGGGAATGTCCGGGAAATCGCGCGACCCACGCAGATCGAGGGCGTCGCGCAAGGCTGCTTTCAGATGTCCATGGGCGGCTTCAACGCTGCCGTTCTCATGAGCGACGCCGGCGTTGTTGCGGGTCGGGGTCATGCCGTAATGGCGGCAGAAGGCGGCGTACCCGGCGGCTTCGTCGTCCTCGGCCGTCAGGTTGCGGTAGGCGGCGGACAAGCGGTCGGTGCGATGGGTGTGAGGAACGCCGCCGAGTTGCCACAGCGCTTCCTGAAGCCCTTCGGTCAGGGCGGTGAAGCTCTCGCCGCCCTGGACGAGCTTGACGGCCTCCCAGCCGCTGTAGGCCAGCCAGAAATGATAGAGGAGATGGTCGAAGGGGATGCCGTCGATGGTGATGCCGAGGCTGGCGGTCTCGGTGAAATCGGACAGGGCCTGATAACCGGGAGGGTGGTCTTGGCGGAAGATCAACTCCTGCTCCGGGCCTTCGGTCGCCCGCCACAGGGCGACCCGGCGCTGAAGCGAACGCAGCAGGCGATCAGGATAGTCGCCGGGGTGACGGCGCTGGAGCTCTTCCAGCAGGGTGGTCGCCCGGATGTGTGGAGCTGAGCGCAGAACCGGCACCAACTCCTCGTCCCACACGCCGGCGAACGGATCCTCGCGGGTACGCCAGGTCCGTTCACGGGGCCGTTGGCTTGGCGGGATCGGGTTGGCGTCGATCCGGCGCGCCGTCCGCTCGCTGAACCCGGCCTTCGCCGCCGCCGTCGCCTGACTGTCTCCTTGCCTGCGCTCGTCCATGTACCGCCTGACCTGCCGGTCGGTGATCCGCGCGCCCGTCATCAGCCTCTCCCCCGCGATCGCGGGGGAGAGGCTGATGACGGAGCCGCCACCCGGCCATTCCAATCGTCGTCAGGCGGTCATCGTAATTGGCGCCGTGCAGTCTGCTTGAGTATGGCTATGCCGATGCGGTGCGGCTGGCCGGCCATTCCTGCCCGACCGTCGCGGGCGCTTACCTGATGACCATACGGTCACTGGAGCGTCTGTATCCCGATGAGGTGCCCGAGCGCGGGGCCGTTGCGGTGTCTGTTCGCGAGGCCGCCGCCGACGGTGTGGCCGGTGTGATGGCAAGCGTCGCCACGCTGCTGACCGGAGCGACGGAGAGCACCGGCTTCAAAGGCATCGCTGGACGCTTCGACCGCCGGAACCTCCTGTCCTTCGGGGTCGGCATTCAAGGGACGATGGCCTTCGTCCGCATGGACACGGGAGCGGGAGTGCAAGCGACGCTCGACAGCGGCGTCGTGCCGGTCGATCCGGCGATGCCCGGCCTTCTGCAGCGCCTGTTGTCCCACGCGGCATCCCCGGACGAAGTGGCACAGTTCCGCATCCTGTGGCAGGAGCGGGTCCGACGCATGCTGGTGGACCACGCCGACGATCCTCGACTGGTCAGGCTTGCCGCTTGGAATGGCCGACCCGACGCGTGACCCCCTTTCAAAAGACTTCGGACATGCACACCGACAGCAAGACCGGCCAACTCCTGCACGATGATCATCACCGGACCATCGACCTTCTGAACGCGTTCGAAGCCTACCTGGAGCGCACCACGGAAGACGACATCCCACATCTGGACGTGGACGGTCGCGTTCTGCTCGCCACCCTTGGCAAGGAGTTGGGCCAGGACCTCGAACGGCATTTCCTCCTGGAAGAGCAGTGGCTCTTCCCGCCCATTGCCGCCGCTGGCGCTTACGAGATGACGGCCGACCTCTCGACCGACCACGAAGCCCTGCGCCCGCTCGTCCGCCGCATCACCCGGCTGTGTGCCCTGGCTCTGCGTGAGGGGTTCGATGAGGAAAGCTGGCCGGTCTTCCGCCATTTCGGGCAGCAATTGATCGAGGGCCTCGTCCTGCACATTCAAAAGGAAGAGACCGCACTGCTCAGTGCCGTTGACGCCGTGCTCACGCCGACACAGGACGTCTCCCTTGCACGGGCTTACCGTTGTGGGCAAGAGGCGCTTGGCGGCGCGGATGAACGCGCATCATTGCCGCAGGTTTAGGACGGGCATTCAGCGGCAGGTTCAGCGGCAGATCGGTCGCGGCCAACGTGCGCCGGTGTTCCGAACCGCATCAAGCCGGATTCATCGGCTCGGTGGGCGGGGCGGGTTTGTCCTCGGGTTCCGCCGGCGCGGCGGGCACGGGCTCGTCCTCCTGCTCGTCCGGAAGACGACCGAGGCAGGACCCGTCGGGGCGTGCGAAGGGAGACGAGGGCGGGGGTGCGGACCGCTGGGGCTTCATGGTGATTCCTCCCTTCCTGTCAGAACACCGTTCACGCCGCATCATCGCGACGGCGTGAAAGCCTGCCGGTGAGGCGGCATCCATTTGCGGGCATCAGCCCCGCGCGCGCCGACGCCGGCCGGAACGGGATTTTATTGGGCGTCGGCGCCTTGTTGAGAATTCCCTGTCACCTCGTCAGAGCCGAGGATGGCCCGCAGGCCTTCGAACGCGGTTTCGAGAACGCTGACATCAGGCTCCGCCGGGTGAACGGCGTAGATGGGCAAACTGAACGGGTGCGCTTCGGGAACGACTTCCCCCACCCCCTGGTCGAGCATGGGCTGGACCAGACTCCGTGGGAAATGCCCGGTTCCCCCGCACTGCCTGACATAGTCCAGCCCGAGCGTGCCGACGCCGATCGACAAGGGTGTGGACAGAAGCTCCGGATTTCGCAAACGGATGCTGCGCTGGAATTCGTCGCTCCAGTCGATGAGGACGTAGTGGTCGCCACCGGCGCTCGGAGCGGGGCGAACCCTCACAAGGACCAAATCCTCTTCCAGCAGCAGGCGCACCGCGAGGCCCGGCACGGCGCGCGGCGAATAGAGGACCGCGAGATCGAGCGTCCCGTCGCGAAGGCGCTGGAGCAGATCGTCCGCCAACCCGACCTCGCACCGCAGGGCGATGTCTTCGGCATTCCGCCGCATCCAGGGAATCCAACGGTTCAGCATCCGGTTCCACAGACCGGCCTCGCTGCCGATGCGCAGCAGGGCGCGATGCCCGATGGGAAGCGCGGCCTCCTGCCGGGCCTGCTCCCAAAGGCGGAGCATGGCGATGGCGTGACGCTGGAACCGGACCCCGGCCGCGGTGAGCATTGCGCCGTTCTTGTTGCGCACGAACAATTGGCAACCGAGCTGATCCTCCAAGTGCCGGATGCGCGTGCTGACCGTCGATTGCGTGACGTGCAGCCGCTCGGCCGCCGCGACGAAGCTTCCAGCCGTGGCCGCCTCAAGGAAAGTGCGGGCCGTTTCCATGTCCATGCGACGTCCCCCACGAGAAATTATATCGGATAATCCGATGCAATCCATCGAATAAATTCGCTTTTGCTATGTGTAGGCGCGACCTAGGCTCTGCGCAACCGTGTTACGAGCCGTCGGGCAAGGCGCCTGTGATCCTCCCATTCCAAAACGGGACGGGAGTCCGCGCGCCCTGCGCTGGGCGGCCCTGACCGGCCATCGCCGACCGGGCCGCCATGACGTCGGCTGTCCGGCCGTTCCCGCCTTGCGACGTCGACAGGGTCTTGCGCATGACCGATCTCGCGATCAGCACCACGCTATCCATACCCGGGGCCGGACGGACGGACGGCGACGCGGCCTCGTACGACGCCGGAGACGCCGCGGTGCGGATGTTCATTCGGGCATCCCTGTTCTGGTGTGTGGCCGGGCTGGCAATGGGCTTGTGGGTTGCCCTTCTGCTGGTCGCTCCGACGCTCAATCTTGGACTGGAATGGACCAGCTTCGGCCGCGTCCGGCCGATCCACACCACTCTGATCGTTTATGCCTTCACCGGGAACGCGCTGATCGGCTCGTCGTTCTTTGTGGCGCAGCGGACCTGCCGAACCGCCCTGTGGGGAAGCCGGGAACTGCACCAGCTGCTGTTCGGGTGCTATCAGATCTTCGTCCTCCTGGCGGTGTCCGGCTACGTGATGGGCGCCACCCAGAGCAAGGAATACGCGGAGTTCGAGTGGTACACCGACCTGTTCCTGCTCGGTGTGTGGCTGCTCTACGCGACGATCCTGGTCCGGACGATCCTGCAGCGGCGGGAGAGGCACATCTACGTGGCTCTGTGGTTCTACCTGTCCTTTGTCATCGTCGTCGGCATGGTGCACACGCTGAACAATCTGGCCGTGCCCGTCTCCTTCACCGGAGCGAAGAGCTACCCGTTACTGTCCGGCGTGCAGGATGCCATGGTGCAGTGGTGGTTCGGGCACAACATCGTCGGCTTTTTCCTGACCGCCGGCGTCGTCGGCATGATGTATTATTTCGTGCCGAAACAGGCGGATCGGCCGGTCTATTCATACCGCCTGTCGATCGTGCACTTCTGGTCGCTGGTGTTCATCTACATCTGGGCCGGTCCGCACCACCTGCACTACACGGCTCTGCCGGACTGGGCGCAAACGCTGGGCATGACCTTTTCGATCATGCTGTGGATGCCGTCCTGGGGCGGCATGATCAACGGCATCATGACCCTGTCGGGTGCCTGGGACAAGCTGCGCACCGACCCGGTCCTGCGCTTTCTCGTGACGTCGGTGGCCTTCTACGGCATGTCGACCTTCGAGGGTCCGCTGATGGCCATCAAGCCGGTGAACGCCCTGTCGCACTACACCGACTGGACCGTCGGCCATGTGCATTCCGGGGCGCTCGGCTGGGTGGCTTTCATGGTGTTCGGCTCCCTCTACCACCTCGTCCCGCGGCTCTGGGGGCGGGAGCGCCTGTACTCCGTGGCGCTGGTCAGCCTGCATTTCTGGACGGCGAGCGTGGGCATTCTGCTCTACATCGCCGCTATGTGGGTGTCGGGCATTATGCAGGGTCTGATGTGGCGCGCCTACGACACCCTTGGCTTTCTTCAATATTCGTTCGTCGAGACGGTCACGGCCACTCACCCCTTCCATGTCATCCGCGCAGCCGGCGGCGCCCTGTTTCTCGCGGGGGCGCTCATGATGGTCTACAACCTGGTGCGCACCATGCGTGGCGATGTGGCGAGCGAGCCCGGACGGACAAGCCGCGCCGCGAACCTTCGGGCGGCGGCGCGCTGACGCGCGCCATCGGGACAGGCCAGGAGTGGCCGAACAGCCGGACCACGGCACGCAGCAAAGGATGCCGAGCATGGACAATGGGAAATCCCCGCAGACGATCGCCGCCGCCAACGGCATCGGGAGCGACGCGCAGTACGGCGCGGTGACACCGCCGATTCACCTGTCGACCACCTACCGGTTTCCCGGCTTTGAGAAGCCCGGACCATACGACTATTCGCGAACGGCCAACCCGACACGCGATCTGCTCGCCGATACCCTCGCCCAATTGGAGGGCGGGGCCGGTGCAGTGGTCACGGCCACCGGCATGGCCGCCGTCAGCCTGCTGCTGGCGATGCTTGACCCTGGCGACCTGATAGTCGCTCCTCACGATTGCTACGGCGGAACCCATCGCCTGCTTTCGATGCGAGCGGCGAAGGGGCATTTCGACGTGGCGTTCGTCGATCTGAACGAGGCGGCAGGTTTCGCCGAGGCTCTTCGACGCGGCCCGGCCCTTATTCTGATCGAAACACCGAGCAATCCGCTGATGCGCATCACTGACATCGCCAAACTGGCCGAACAGGGCAAGGCGGCGGGAGCCAGGATCGCCGTCGACAACACCTTCCTTTCGCCCGCGCTCCAGCAACCCCTGGCGCTCGGGGCCGACTTCGTCATCCATTCAACGACCAAGTACCTCAACGGCCATTCCGACGTCGTGGGGGGAGCTGTCATCGCCGCGCACACGCAGGATCTGAACCACCTCAAGGAATGGGCGAACGCGATGGGCCTCACAGGGTCGCCCTTCGACGCGTACCTGACGTTGCGTGGCTTGAGAACGCTGTTCCCACGGCTGGAGTACCAGCAGCGCACCGCCTTTGCGGTGGCCGATTTTCTCGATCGTCATCCGTGCGTGGAGACCGTGCATTATCCAGGCCTGCCGTCTCACCCTGGCCACGCCATCGCGGAGCGCCAGCAGCGTGGTTTCGGCGCCATGCTGAGCTTCAACATCAAAGGCGGAGCGGACGGCGCACGCCGTTTCGTGGAGGCGGTGAAAGTGTTCACGCTCGCCGAGTCCCTTGGCGGCATCGAAAGCCTCGTCGCTCATCCGGCGACGATGACGCACGCGAGCATGGGAATCGAGGCGCGGCGAGCGGCGGGCATCGACGACAGCCTGTTGCGCTTGTCCATCGGATTGGAGGGGGAAGGTGACTTGCTCACAGATTTGGATCAAGCCCTGCGGACGGTCGCTCCGCTGCTTGGTCGCAGTTCCGTGTAAGCGCAAGGTTGGGCTCTGTTGCAGCGTTTTCGCCATAGCGGAAACCATGAAAACCCTGGCCTCTATGGGTGGGTTGGGGGGAAGGCGATGCGGTCTGAACCGCTACGGATGTCCTGAAAGTCATTTGGACCGCGTCACGCCAGACGACCTGAGGATACTGACGACGGTGGATCAGCGGAGCCTCAGGGATCGGTGCGGCCGTGGGCCACACGGAACCAGTGCTCCGCGTGCCGACGGCAGGTTTCGGCTTTAACGGAATCATCGGGTCGCTCGGCGTCGCCGGCGCGGGCGAGCCACTGGACGTGCTTCTGCTGGGCGGAACCGTTCACCTTTGGGTGCGCTCGCGCCGGGGCTCCCGGCACGGCTTGCCGCTGGATTGCTTTTCCGAACCGTGGCTGCCCCAGGCGGTGGTCAGCCGATGCCGCCGGCCCTGTGCCTTGCACCAGGTGCAGTTCGGCACCAGAGCGCTCAGCTCGACTTTGCTCAATTACGCCGGAAAGCAAGCGGCCTGAATGAGGCGGTTGAGCCCAGCGCCGAGGAGTTTCGCGCTCTTCCCGCCCAGCGTTGACGGCGAGAAAGTCGTCTCGCTCCAGAGCCATTTCCGCAAGCCGAAGGGCCGGCCGATGCCGGGGCTGCTTACGGTCCGCTGGTTTCTTTATTCTTCTTCGCTTGATCCTTCTTCGCTTGATCGTGATGCCACTTGATGGCGAAGAACATGCCCGTTCCTAACACGATAATCTTGAACGGAAAGAAGACTAGAGGGAACCAATCATACATTTTGAACATCTCCAAGCTATGACACTATCTATCGTCAGGGGAACCTGACGCCAGTCAGGTCGAGCGCGAGTCTTTGTCTGAGGGTAGGGTCACAGGCGACTGGGTTGGCGCGGCTGTTACGAAACGGGCTTCCTCGGCCTTGTAGAAGTGCTGGCTGGCCACCAGCCAACCCGTCAACGGCCGCAAGGGCGGAACACAGGTCAGCAACAGGAACGGCAGGGTCGTGACGAGGTGCACCCAGTAAGGGGGCTCAAACTGTGCCTCGATCCAGAGCGCCAGGATGACCGCGGGAATGCAGACGGAGCAGATGACGGAGAAGGCGGGGCCGTCAGCCGGATCGGCATAGGAGTAGTCCAAGCCACAGACCTCGCAGTGCGAGCGCAGCTTCAGGAAGCCGCTGAACCGATGACTCTGGCCGCAGCGTGGGCAGCGACCACGCAGGCCGGTGCTGAGAGGGGGAAGAGGCGGCCATTCCTGTTCGGATGACATCGCGTGTTCCTTCGGGAGGCAATAGCAAGCAATGCCTGCATGCAATGTGTGATCGTATGCTCCGATGAGACCGACAGTGTCAACTTGAATGCATCCAATATGCCTTTGGAATTCATACGGCCATGGAAGACATGACAGGTGCCTCGGCCCGAAGGTTGGCCACTTGCCGCAATGTCTCGCGCAGGCCCTGGCGGTTCTTCGGAGCGCCGGGCGCGACACGGACAGGGGTGTTGCGCTCGGGCAATGTCGGTGTTGGTGTTGATAAGTGCGGTGGTTACCCGCCCGCGATGTCGAGGCGTTTCCATTCAGCAACGAGGTCGCGCGCCACGGCGCCGACGTCGCGGGCGGTACGTCCCGGCTTGTAAAGAGTGGTGCCGAAGCCGAAGCCATCGGCTCCGGCGGCGCGGTACTCGGCCATGTCGTTGAGGCCGACGCCGCCGAATGCCAGAAGCCGGCTTCCCAGCGGAAGCACCGCTCGGACATCCGTGAGGTAGGCGGCGCCAAGGCGGGCCGCCGGAAAGATCTTCAGCACGCGCGCGCCGTGGCGCGAAGCGACCAGCGCTTCCGTGGGCGTCAGGCAACCGATCACCGGGACGCGGTCGGCGCGGACGGCGGCGTCGATTACCACGGGCTCGGTGTTTGGGGTGACGATCATCTCGCCACCAACCGCGTTTACGCGCTCTACGTCCGCAGCGGTCAAAACGGTGCCCGCTCCGATGCACACCCCGGGAAACCGCCGGGCGGCAAGTTTGCCGATGCTGATCAAGGCATCGGGTGAGTTGAGCGGGATTTCGATGAGCGTGACCCCAGCCTCCACCACCGCGTCGAACACCGGATCCGCTTCCTCAGGCGTTATGCCCCGCAGCACGGCGATCAGCGGCATCACCTTGAAGGCCTGTTCAAACGCTTGCGCGATGTCCTTCATGATCCTCATCACTCCTAAAAAGAAGCCGCGTCGGCTTCACTGGTCTGAATCCGCGAGTCTCAACGCGGCGGTTGCGTTGCTGCTTCAGATGACCACACCGGCCAGAGCTGGACTCTGGTCGAGCGCTTCCGCAAGGATGTCCAGGACACGCTGCGTGTCGGCGCGGTTGGCTGGCGCCCCCAAGCAGATGCGCAGCGCTTCTGGAACCGGCTCGGCAACGGCAAAGGTGTCGCTGACCACGGTCGCGATGCCGCGGGTGCGCAGGTGTGTCGCAAACTCGCCGCGCGTCCACGCCGCGGGCAGGCGGAGCCACAGATGGAAGCCTTCGGGGTGCGCCGCATAGCTTCCTGGCGGAAGTGTGGCTTTTGCCATGTGCTGACGGGCCACCGCTTCCGCACGAACAGCGCCGAGCAGTCGATCGGCGGTTCCATCGCTGATCCACCGGGTGGCGATCACCGCCAAGATGGGCGGCGTGGCCAGCATCGTCGCCCGTTGCGCTCCAATCACCCACATTGCTTGCCGGGCGTCGGGAGCGGCGATGTAGGTGATGCGCAGCCCGGGGGCGACACATTTGGCAAGGCCGGCCACGTGGTAGGTCAATTCAGGCGCGAGGGCGGCGATGGGCGGCATGCCGATCTCCGGAAGAACACCATAGATGTCGTCCTCGATGATCGGCACGTTGTGTTCACGCGCAACGGCCACGATCGCCTGCCGCCGCTCCAAGGACATCGTCGCCGTGGTCGGATTGTGCAGCGTCGGCGTGCAGTACAGGACCCTTGGGGCATGCGCGGAGAACGCCGCTTTCAGCGCTTCCGGATCGAGCCCCTGGTCGTCCATGGCCACGCCGACCACCCGTAGGCCGATTTGTTGCGCGAGCGCCTTGAAGCCCGGATAGGTCAGAGCTTCCGCACACACGGTGTCACCGGAGCGTGCCAACGCGGTCAACAGGCAGAGCAGCGCGCTTTGCGTGCCAGGGCAGAGGACGATGCGATCCCCGGACAGATCCGGCAGACGCCGGCCAAGCCATCGGACCCCCGCATCGCGATCCCTTAGGCTCGCTCCCACATCGGGATAGCGCAAAACCGTCCGTGGGTCGGCCTGCAAGATCGCCTCGGCCATGCCTTGGCGGACGCTTTCCAACAACTCCGGCGAGTCCGGCAGCGGCGGCTGGTTCATCGTCATATTGACGAAGACGCCGAAGGCATTGGCGCTGCGTTCAGCACGCGCCGGCACGGGCGCCGACGGGCGGATAAAGGTCCCCAGCCCGACACGGGCGTCGAGCAAACCGCGGTGCCCAGCTTCCTTGTAAGCGCGGGTGACGGTGGTCAAGTCAAGACCCAAATGCTCGGCAAGAGCACGCTGTGGTGGCAACCGCTGGCCGGGCGCAAGGCGGCCGCTGCGAATGTCGTCCGCGATCGCGTCGGCGATGGCCAAGTAGACAGGCTTGTCCTTGGTCCTGATTTCGGGCGCCCAATCCTTGTGTTCCGCGTGCATGATCTTCCTTATGGGCCGTGTGGCGTACAGCTCTGACATCCAACGGCACCCTATGACGGTCGAGCGACGTCCACGCAAGAAGGCTCCCAACGGCCCAGGGGAACGCGGTTCGGGGCTCCATGCGGAAGCGGTGCGGCACCTGGGAGCCTAGTCTACACAAGCGGAACAGGCCGATCGGGCCGTGATGACGCGAGCCACCAAATGGCATCCGCAGCAGCCGTCAGCCTCTCACCGGGTCAAGCGCACCAGGATCGCCAAATTGATCCATGACGCGACCACAATGATGAAGACAGCCACGTCCGGGCTTGCGAGCAGGACGCCGACGTACCCGACCACACCCACCAGCAAAAGGACAAGCGCCCGGAGCGTTACCCGGTGATCTTCCATGACTGTTTCTCCGTTGTGCGTCTGATAATTGCCTTGGGCGTCGGAGGCGCAAAGTGGCTCTGCCCGCTGGAGGTCGCTGAGTTTTGCTGGTGCCGGATCACTTTTCCGTGCTTTGCACCAGACGCCCTTCTGCAGCTTTGTGCACGTATTGCGAACTCACGATCCATCCCTTGAAGGGCGGCAAAAGGGCCAAGCAACCGCCCAGCAGCATCGGCAGGGTGGTGATGAAATGCACCCAAACGGACGGTTCGTATTGGATTTCGAGCCATCCCGCGAACGCCACCACCGGAAAACTGACGATCGACATGACGAAGAATGCCGGGCCGTCCGCCGGGTCCGCGAAGGACAGGTCCAGACCACACGCGTTGCAGCGTGGGGCCAGTTTCAAGAAACCTTGGAAAATGCTTCCCTTTCCACAGCGCGGACACCGTCCGCAGATGCCCGTCTTGACGGGGGATAGAGCGGGGTAGTGTTGCTCGGTCATTGCGGTTCTCCTCATCGACGACCAATGATCCGCCAAGCGCGTCTGCGCATCGTTTGGGGTGAGCAGGGGCGTCGCCGGACGCCCACCCCCCGCGATGGCGCGGTCAGGCCGCACGTTTGCTTACCTGCAGATTCAGCGATGTCCACACGTCGAGCAGGGCGTCGACGAGACGCGCCATCTCGGCGTCGCTGTGCAGCGGGGTCGGGGTGAAGCGCAGGCGCTCGCCGCCGCGCGGCACGGTCGGGTAGTTGATCGGCTGGACGTAGATGTCGTGCCGTTCCATCAGCTCGTCCGAGGCGCGCTTGCAGCGGTGGGCGTCGCCGACCATCACCGGAACGATGTGGCTGGCCGACGGCATCACCGGCAGGCCGGCCTCGGCCATCAGCCGCTTCAGGGTCGCCGCGCGCTCCTGGTGCCGGTCGCGCTCCGTCTGGCTGGTCTTCAGGTAGCGGATGCTGGCCAGCGCCCCGGCGGCGAGAACCGGCGACAGGGAGGTTGAGAAGATGAAGCCGGCGGCGAAGCTGCGGATGCAGTCGACCAGCGCGGTGGAGCCGGTGATGTAGCCGCCCTGGACGCCGAACGCCTTGCCCAGCGTGCCCTCGATGATGGTCAGCCGGTCCATGGCGCCGTCGCGCTCCGCCACGCCGCCGCCGCGCGGGCCGTACATGCCGACCGCGTGCACCTCGTCCAGATAGGTCATGGCGCCGTGCTTGTCGGCGACGTCGCACAGGTCATGGATCGGGGCGACGTCGCCGTCCATGGAGTAGACGCTCTCGAAGGCCACGACCTTCGGGCGGTCCGGGGCGATCTGCGACAGCAGCTCGTCCAGGTGCTTGGGGTCGTTGTGGCGGAAGATGTGCTTCTCGGCGCCGCTGTTGCGGATGCCGGTGATCATCGAATTGTGGTTCAGCGCGTCCGACAGGATCACGCAGTTGGGCAGCAGCTTGCCCAGCGTCCCCAGCGTCGCGTCGTTGGACACGTAGCCGGAGGTGAAGAGCAGCGCCGCCTCCTTCCGGTGGAGGTCGGCCAGTTCGCGTTCCAGCAGCACGTGGTAGATGTTGGTGCCGGAGATGTTGCGCGTGCCGCCGGCGCCCGCACCCACGCCGTCGATGGCGTCGTGCATCGCCTTCAGGACGACCGGGTTCTGGCCCATGCCCAGATAGTCGTTGGAGCACCAGACGGTGACCTCCCGCTCCTTCCCGGCGGCGTCGCGGAAGGTGGCTTTCGGAAAGTTCCCCGCTTGCCGTTCGAGGTTGGCGAAGACCCGGTAGCGGCCATCCTGTTTCAGACTGGCGATCTGGGTACGGAAAAGCTCTCGTGTGGCATTGGAGTTTATATCCTTGCCAGGGGAAAGGGAGACGGTTCAGAGCGTGCGGCTTGCCATGGTGTCGAGGTGTTTCGGCGGCCATTGATGGGAGTTTTGGACGCGTCACCTATCCGCTCGCCGACAAGTATCTTGTTTGTATGGTGTTATGCGCCTGATTGCAAGGAGATTGTACGGATTATTGTCTGTATGCAGGGTGGTGGGGTGAGGGTGTCCAAAGCATCCAGCGGGAGGATGGTCCGGTCCGACCGACAATCACGCGGAGGAGGGTGTTGTGAAGCCCATCCTCGGCAACGTGGCGAGCCGAAGGGGGGATGCCCAGAGCATTCAAGCCGGTGTGCAGAGCTGCCCTGCTGCCGGCGCGCAAGCTTGCCCAGGTTGTCGGCGAAGGTCTCAAGGGTGTTGTATGTTTTGTATGCGATCATTGTTCCGCGGAAAAAGCAAGGATACACAAGGGATTTCGGCACTCCAAAGGCTGGGCGCGACCAACCAGCTGCTCCGCAGGCGCCCGTTGATCCATACGCAAAAAGCTATTGCCTGTATGATTTGTAAATTGTACGGTTTTTTCCATCCGAGAGGCGCCCAGTATGCGCGGTGCCCGGCAATTGGAAGCCCGCAAAAGGACAGTCGGATGCCAACTCAGCCAGACTTTTCCCCTGTGATGGCAACGCTTGCGCAGTCGGGCGTCGCGTCATGAGCGCCCTTCGGCCGCTTGCGCTGCTGCTCGGTTGCCAGCTGGGTGGCGAACTGTTCGTCCGGCTGTTGGCCGTGCCGTTGCCTGGTACGGTGGTCGGCTGCGCCACGTTGTTCGCTTTCCTGGTTTTTCGGGGACGCATACCCCATGGCTTGGGGACGATCGCAGAGGTGCTGCTCCGTTACCTGCCGGTGATGTTCGTTCCGGCGGGTGTCGGCATCATGACCGATGCGCAGCACCTGAGGGATCAGTGGGGAGCGCTGCTCGTCACCCTGGTGATCAGCACTGTGATCACGGTTGCAGCCACGGTTTGGAGCTTCAGCGCCGTGGCCCGTTTGGTGTCGCAACGCCACGAGGCGGACCATGAAGCACCCTGAGGTTTGGGACGCTCTGCTCACTTCACCACTGCCATGGCTTACCGCCACCGTCGTTGCCTTTCTGCTGGCCCAGGAGTTCCACAGGCGTTGTGGAGGGCATCCGCTGACCCAGCCGGTCGCGGTGGCGGCGGCAATGCTCGTCGCCCTTCTTCTGGTCACTGGAATCCCCGTGGAAGCCTACACGCAGGGAACGGTTCCTTTGCGCTTCCTGCTTGGCCCGGCAACCGTGGCATTGGCCATTCCGCTCTACGAACAGCGGCGGCTCATCGTCCGCACATGCCTTCCGCTCAGCGCTTCACTGCTCGTCGGCTGCCTCGTCGCAGTGTTGTCCGTCATTTGCTTGGCCCGACTGTTTGGGCTCGGTAATACCATGCTCCTGTCGTTGGCACCGAAGTCGGCCACCATGCCGATTGCCATGGAGGTCTCCCAACAGGCGGGGGGCTTGCCGTCTCTGACCATGGTGTTCGTCATGGCGACCGGCGTCGTCGGAACTGCGCTCCTTGGTCCGCTTCACCGTCGCCTTCCTGATGCCGATCACCGTGGGCTGGGTTTTGCGTTGGGGCTGGCAGCGCATGGCATCGGGGTCGGGCGCGCCTTCCAGATGAGCCCTGTGGCAGGCGTCTTCGCCGGGCTCGCCATGGCTCTGAATGGCATTGCGACTGCCATGCTGACGCCGATGATCCTGACGCTTTGAGATGGTCCCCGTTTCCCGGACAGTTCGCTAAGCTTGGTTCGCCCAGGAAGAAGGACGGACCCGATGACGGGGAAGCGGAAGCGGTATTCGGCGGAGTTCAAGGCGAAGGTGGCACTGGAGGCGATCCGAGGCGAGTTGACGGTGTCGCAGTTGGTGTCCAAGCACGGAGTGCATCAGACGCTGATCAACGCGTGGAAGAAGCAGGCGGTGGAGGGGATGGCTGGTGTGTTCTCCGGCAAGGCGGAAGCCGCCGAAACCAGCCATCAGGGGGAGGTGGAAAAGCTCCACGCGATGATCGGGCAGTTGGTGGTGGAGCGGGATTTTTTGCGCAAGGCCTCCGGACGATGAGCGTCGGCCGGAGGCGGGAGCTGATCAAACCGGAGCATCTGAGCCTGTCGATCACCCGGCAGTGCACGTTGGTTTCCATCAGCCGGTCCAGCTACTACGGGCCGGCCAAGGGCGAACCGGCCGCAAACCTGGAGGTGATGCGGCGGAGCGACGAGCAGTTCCTGGAAACGCCCTGGTACGGCAGCCGGCAGATGACCCGGCATCTGCGCCGGCACGGCCATGAGGTCAACCGCAAGCGGGTTCGCCGCCTGATGGCGCGGATGGGGCTGCGAGCGGTCTACCAGCGTCCGAAGACGACGGTGCGGCACCCCGAGCACAAGATTTGGCCGTACTTGCTGCGCGACCTGACCATCGACCGACCCAACCAGGTCTGGTGCGCTGACATCACCTACCTTCCGATGCGCCGGGGCTTCCTGTCCCTGGTGGCGGTGATGGATTGGGCGACGCGCAAGGTCCTGAGCTGGCGGCTGTCGAACACCATGGACGTCGAGTTCTGCATCGAGGCGGTGGAGGAGGCGATGGCGCGGCACGGCCGACCGGACATCTTCAACACCGATCAGGGCAGCCAGTTCACCAGTCCGCGTTTCACCGGCCTCTTGACCGCGGCCGGCATCCGGGTATCGATGGACGGGCGCGGCCGGTGGATGGACAACGTCTTCATCGAGCGGCTGTGGCGATCGATGAAGTACGAGTGCGTCTACCTCCACGCCTTCGAGACCGGCAGCGAGGCGAGGGCCGGGATCGGCCGGTGGATCCATTACTACAACATGGACCGTCCGCACTCCGCGCTCGGCGGCAGAACCCCGGAGGAGGCCTACCAGGGCACACCGGACCCCATCAGATTGGCGGCATGACACGGACCTGAACCAAGCTTAGCAAAGCCGCAAATCTGTCCGGGAAACGGGGACCATCTCACCGCCGCCTGGCCCCCGTGCGCAATAAACTTGCAAAGCGCGCTCTAACGGTTCCGTCCGTTTAGGAGCGCGCGGCGCGAACGCCGGTCCCTGATACCGCTGGTCTTCCTTTACCTGGGTTAAGGCCCTCCGGCCCGCGCACCCCGATGATGATCCCGGCCGCGCCGTAGCCAACGGACCGCGACAACGATGCGACCGTCCACCGGAGGAGCGCCATGCAACTGCCGCTGCAGATCACCTTCCACAACATGGAACCCTCGCCCTTCCTGGAAGCCTGTGTCCGGGAACATGCCGCCAAGCTGGAGCGGTTCTTCGAACACATCATGGCCTGCCACGTGGTCCTCGATGCGCCGCATCGATACCACAAGGGCAAGCTCTACACCGTCCGGATTGACTTGACCGTTCCGGGGGAAGAATTGGTCGTGCGCCACGCCAAATCCGCCGACCCTGCCCATGAAGATCCCAAGGTTGCTATCCGCGACGCTTTCGACGCGATCCGCCGGGAGTTGGAAGACCACGCGCGCCGCCGCAGACAAGACGTGAAGGCCCATACGGCGTCGTAGGAGTCACGCCTCCGCTCGCCGCTCGAGATCAATCACCCAAGCGCCCGGCGCCGGACATCACGCCACCAGCGCCGGCGACATCACGTTGGGAGGCAGGCCATGCCGGACAGTTCGTACATCCGCTGGTTTTCCGATCTTGGCCGTGACGATGTCGCCTTGGTGGGCGGCAAGAACGCCTCGCTCGGTGAACTCCATCGGCGATTGAAGCCTCTGGGGGTGGAGGTGCCGGACGGTTTCGCCCTGACCGCCGACGCCTTCCGCAACGCGCTGACCGCTGCCAACGCCTGGGACGGCCTGCACGTGCTGTTGGACGATCTGGACAAGGCGGATGTGGAGCGTCTGGCCTGTGCCGGGACCCGCGCCCGGGAGATCGTTTATGCCGCCGGCCTGACGCCGGACATGGAAGAGCAAGTGCGCACGGCCTTCCGTGCCTTGCTGGCCGAATATGGGGAAGGCCTGACCGTGGCGGTGCGCAGTTCCGCCACTGCCGAGGACTTGCCTACGGCCAGCTTTGCCGGGCAACACGAGACCTATCTGAATGTGGCGGGCGAGGCGATGCTCCTCGACGCCGTGCGGCGCTGCCACGCCTCGCTGTTCACCGATCGCGCCATCTCCTATCGGATCGACCAGGGCTTCGACCACTTCAAGGTCGCGCTGTCGGTCGGCGTGCAGAAGATGGTGCGCTCCGACCTCGCCTCGGCCGGGGTGATGTTCACGCTCGACACGGAATCGGGATACCGGGATGCCGTGTTCATCACCGGCGCCTATGGGCTGGGGGAAACGGTCGTCCAGGGGACGGTCGATCCCGACGAGTTCTATGTGCACAAGCCGACCTTCCGGCAGGGCCGTCGCGCGGTGCTGCGGCGGCGCCTGGGCGAGAAGCTGGTGAAGATGGTCTACCGCTCGGGCCGCACGCGTGAGCCGACGCGCACCGTCCCCACACCCGGCGCCGACCGGCAGCGCTTCTGCCTGACCGACGGGGAGGTGCTGCGGCTCGCCGAACAGGCCATCCGGATCGAGGACCATTACGGCCAACCCATGGACATCGAATGGGCCAAGGACGGGCAGGACGGCGGCCTGTACATCGTCCAGGCGCGGCCGGAGACGGTCGCCTCCCGGCGCTCGGCCCTGGAACTGAAGAACTTCGTTCCGGAAGGGAAGGGCACCCTACTCGTTTCCGGGCGCGCGGTTGGCGGGCGCATGGCCACCGGGGTCGTCCGTTTGGTGACCGGTGCCCACCAGCTGTCCACCTTCCGCCCGGGCGAGGTGCTGGTGGCCGACGCCACGACGCCTGATTGGGAGCCGGTGATGAAGACGGCTGCCGCCATCGTCACCAACCGGGGCGGCCGCACCTGCCACGCCGCCATCGTCGCGCGCGAACTGGGCATTCCCGCCGTGGTCGGGGCGGAGCGCGCGACGGAGGCACTGCGCGACGGTCAAACGGTGACCGTTTCCTGCGCCGAGGGCGACACCGGCAAGGTCTATGACGGCGCCGTGCCGTTCCGCGTGGAGCGCATCGACCTCGGCCGGCTGCCGCGCCCGCAAACGCGCATCATGGTGAATCTCGGCAACCCCGACCAGGCCTTCCAGACCGGCCAGCTTCCGGTGGACGGGGTTGGCCTGGCGCGCATGGAATTCATCATCAGCGAGGCCATCAAGGTTCATCCGATGGCGCTCGTCCATCCGGAGCGCGTCGAGGACTCCGACGTGCGCGCCCACATCGCCCGGCTGACCTGCAGCCATCCCGACGGCGGCGCCTATTTCGTCGAGCGTCTGTCGGAAGGGATCGGCACCATCGCGGCGGCCTTCTTCCCGCGCCCGGTCATCGTTCGCCTGTCGGACTTCAAGACCAACGAATACGCTTCCCTGATCGGCGGGCGGTGGTTCGAGCCGGTCGAGGAGAATCCCATGCTCGGCTTCCGGGGGGCGGCGCGCTACGCTCATCCTGCCTACGAGGAGGGCTTCGCGCTGGAATGCCGGGCGCTGGTCCGGGTGCGTGCCGAGATGGGATTGACCAACGTGAAGGTCATGGTCCCCTTCTGCCGCCGCCTGGAGGAGGCGGACCGGGTGATCGCCGCCATGGCCCGCTATGGGCTGGAGCGCGGGCGCGACGGGCTGGAGATCTACGTGATGTGCGAGATCCCCAACAACGTGCTGCTGGTGGACGAGTTCGCCCAACGTTTCGACGGATTTTCCATCGGGTCGAACGATCTGACTCAGCTCACGCTCGGCGTGGACCGCGACAGCCCGCTGGTCGCCTTCGACTTCGACGAGCGCGATCCCGGCGTGTTGGCCTTCCTGCGCCAAGCCGTGGAAGGCGCGCGGCGCAATGACCGGCCGTGCGGAATCTGCGGCCAGGCGCCCTCGGACTATCCGGAGATCGCCGAGTTTCTGGTGCGGCTCGGCATCGACTCCATCAGCGTGACGCCCGACAGTGTGCTGAGGACGTTGCGCGCCGTGGTGGAGCTGGAACGAGGGCTCGACCGCACCCCGCGCACCCCTGTGACGGGAGATCCATCATGAAGCACGTCGTCGTCTTCGCACACCCGCGCTCCGGCAGCTTCATCCGTCAGGCCGCGGGGGCCTATATGGACGAGCTGGAACAATACGGACACATCGTTGAGGAACGCGACCTCTACACCATGGGCTTCAACCCAGTCCTCTCGGAGGAGGAGTTGGCCGGAAAGGGACCTGTGCCCGAGGACATCCGGCTGGAGCAGGAGATCATTGCCGGGTCGCAGGCGATCACGTTCCTGTTTCCGATCTGGTGGGCCGGAATGCCCGCCATGCTCAAGGGCTATGTGGACCGGGTCTTCACCTACGGTTTCGCCTGGGAGATGCGTGGCGAAGAAATCAAGGGCAAGCTGCACGGGCGCAAAGGACTGATCGTCACCAGCTCCGCCGCCCCGCTGGACTATTTGGAAGCGGTCGGGGAAATGCAGGCCTTCAAAATCACGCAGGATGCCGCGATCATGGGGCTGTGCGGCATCAAGGTGGTCGAGCATGTCCATTTCGACGATCTGGGGCCGCACACCACGCCCGAGCGGATCGACGACAACATCCGCCGCATCCGCGCCGCGGTGCGCGCCCATTTCTGACATGGTCCGAAGCGGTGGCTGCCCTCAGTCACCGCTTACGGCGGATGACCTCGTCGGCTTCGGCCCGCAGCTCCGATAGGATGTCAAGCGGCGCCACCGGCACCGCCAGCACCAGCCGTTTCGGGTTCGCGTGGCGCACCGACCGCAGGGCGGCGAGCATCGTCGCCCCGGTTGCAATGCCATCATCCACGAGAATGGCGGTGCGCCCAGCCACCGGCACGCGCGGACGGTCGCCGATGTACACGGCTCGCCGGCGCTCGATCTCCCGAAGCTGACGCCCCTTCTCCCTTCCGATCCAGGCATCGGTCACGAAGTCTGCAACATTCGGGTTGATGGCGGTTTCGATATGGCCGCAGTCGGCCACGGCACCGACGGCCAACTCCGGCTGGAACGGCGCGCCGATCTTGCGCACGAGCACGATGTCGAGCGGCGCATGGAGTGCTCCCGCCACCTCGACCGCCACCTCGACCCCGCCGCGCGGCAGAGCCAGGACGACTGGCTTCTCGTCGCAGAGATGCGTCAGCCGTGCGGCGAGGCGGCGGCCGGCCTCGATCCTGTCCCGGAACCGGAAAGGAATGCCGGGGCCGTTCATCGTTGCTGATCCTGGCGTCATGCTGTCCCCCGCTTGCCACCGTTCAACGTGTTTAGGCGTCCTTCGGGGAAGCTCTCTTCACACAGGTTAAGGGCACCTCCGGCAACAGGAGGTGGGGCTACCTCCTCATCGCCTGGACCCGGTCCGGGGCATGCTTGATCCAGGTTAACGTGTCCGGGCCGTTTTTGGTCGATAGAGGAGACGACACACGCGCCACCGTAACAAGCAGGAGGCACTCCCATGGCCGACACAAACGTGACGGAAAAGCCCCAACAGGAAGAGACCTCCCGGCGGGACACCACCTCCACCGGCGCGGCGGCTCAGCAGATCGCCGCCCGCAACCGGCACCCGATCCTGGCGTTGCGCGACGAGTTCGACCGGTTGTTCGACGAGGCGTCCTCAATGTTCCGCTTCCCCTGGAGCCGGCGCTCGCCGTTCGACCTGGAACCGTTGCTGCGCACGGAGTTGGAGAGCGCGGCGTTCGCGCCGCCGGCCGAGGTCGAGGAGCGCGCGGATGAATATCGGGTGACCATAGAAATGCCCGGCATGGACGAGCAAGCCGTGGACCTCAGCGTCCAGGACGACGTCCTGTCCATCAAGGCCGAGAAGAGCGAGGAAAAGGATGAGAAGGACGCCAACCGTTACGTCTCGGAGCGACGCTACGGCCTGTGCGCACGGTCGTTCCGCCTACCCGCCAATGTGGACCGCGACCGCATCGCGGCCAGCATGAAGAATGGGGTCCTCACCGTCGTCCTTCCCAAGACCGAACCGGGCCAACCGTCCAAGCGGAAGATCGAAATCGCGAAGGCCTGAACGGCACGGCGTCGCGCCACGGAGTCATCGAGTGCCGGGCAGAACCGGCACTCCCTTTCCTTCACCGGTAGGTTCCCCATGGGCGAACACATCCACGAACCGCGTCCCCACGATCAGCGTCCGCAGCCGGCCCGCCGCGACCGTCTGATCCAGGAGCATGTCCACGACCCGTACAAACGGGCGGCCAAGCTGTCCGATCCGATGGTCTGCCCGCAATGCGGCGCCGTTTACCACCACGGGCGGTGGAGTTGGGGGCTGCCCGCCGTCGATGCCGTGAAGGAAGTGTGTCAGGCCTGCCACCGCGCCAACGACCTCTACCCTGCCGGCACCGTGACCCTGTCCGGGGGCTTCCTCGGCTCGCATCGCGACGAGATCCTGGCCGCCGTCCATCACCAGGAGCGCCTGGAAAAGGACGAGCATCCCCTGCACCGCATCATCGGCATCGAACATCGCGATGGTGACGTGGTGGTGACGACCACCGACGTGCATCTGCCCCGCCGCATCGGCGAGGCCCTGCACCACGCCTATGCCGGCGACCTCGACTTCCACTACGACAAGGACGCCTACTATGTCCGCGTCGCCTGGAGGCGCGACTGAACCGGGACCTGTCGGGCATTCGCGCCTGAGGGCGTGGGAAAGGGACGGCCATGCCGGAGTCGGACGGACACGGGGATGGCAACAGCCTTCTGCTGACGGACTATTACCAGCTCGCCATGGTCCAGGCCTATGTCGAGCACGGCCTGACCGACGTGGCGTCGTTCGAGCTGTTCGTGCGCAAGCTGCCGCCGGGGCGGAACTTCCTGATGGCTGCCGGCCTCGAACAGACGGTGGCTTTCCTGGAAAGCGCCCGGTTGAGCGCCGACGAGATCGCTTGGCTTCACGGCGAGGGCCGGTTCTCCGGTGCGGCCGTCGAGGCGCTGGCGAACTTTCGTTTCAACGGCGATGTGGAGGCGCTGCCCGAAGGGACGGTCTTCTTCGCCCACGAGCCGATCCTGCGGGTGACGGCACCCTTGCCGCAGGCGCAGCTCGTCGAAAGCCGCCTCATCAATCTGATCCATCTGGAGACCGTCATCGCCTCGAAGGCGGCGCGGCTGGTGCTGGCGGCGCGGCACCGCCCGCTCATCGATTTCGGACTGCGCCGCGCACATGGGGCGGAGGCGGCACTGCTGGCCGCGCGGGCGAGCTATCTGGCGGGGTTCGCCGGAACCGCGACGGCGCTGGCCGCCATGCGCTTCGGCATCCCCGCCGTCGGCACCATGGCCCATTCCTTCATCCAGGCCCATGCCATCGAGAGGGAGGCCTTCGCCAACTTCGCGCGCTCCCGCCCGCGACAGCTCGTGCTGCTCCTGGACACCCACGACACCGAAGCGGCGGCCAGGACCGTGGTCGCGCTGGCCCGCGATCTGGCCGGCGAGGGCATCCGGATCGACGGCGTGCGGCTCGACAGCGGTGATCTGGCCGCGCTCTCCCGCAAGGTGCGGGGCATCCTGGACGAGGGCGGCCTTGCCGGGACGCGCATCATCGCCAGCGGCGGTCTGGATGAGGCGGAGATCGCCGACCTCCTGGACGGCGGGGCGCCCATCGACAGCTTCGGCGTCGGCACCAGTCTGGGGACCTCCAGCGACGCGCCGGCGCTGGATTGCGCTTACAAATTGGTGGAGTACGCCGGCCTGCCGCGGCGCAAGCGGTCCGCCGGCAAGGCAACGTGGCCCGGACGCAAGCAGGTCTTCCGGCGCTATGGGGCGGAGGGCCGGATCGAGGCCGACCGGCTTTCGACCCTGGACAGTGACGAAGAGGGGCGGCCCCTGCTGGTGCCGGTGATGCGCGGCGGCCGGCGGGTGGCGCCGCTGCCGGACCTTCCGGCGATCCGGGCCCATGCGGCGGCGGAGCTGGCATCCCTTCCGGAAGCCCTGTCGCATCGGACCTCCGGGCCTCCTCTCCTGGTGGAGATCGCTCCGATTCTGGAACGCCTTGCCCGGGAGGCGGACCGGCGGGTCGACACCGTGTGAAGCAGAGCCTCGACCGGACGGTCGGGGCGGAACGGATGGGTGGTGTCATGGATTCCTATCTGCATTTGGAATACATCGTGGAACGGCAGCAAAAGGCGTGGACCGTGCGCATGCAGGGCGGTGACTGCGCCGGCTTCTTTCCGTCCCGGCGTGATGCTCTCAAGGCGGCGCTCGGAGATGCAGAGCGGGTGTGCAATCTCGGCCACCATGTGGACGTGTACGCCAGACGTGTGGACGGCAGCCTGAGACGGGTTGCGGCGCGCCCCGCCGACCGGCCATGAGCCGTGCCCGCCCGGAGGAGGCTCCCATGGGAAACGATGGCATCCTGCTCTTCGATCTGGACCCGGACTGGGGCCATGGGGCGCGGATCGCCCAGCATCTGAAGATGCCGGTGAGCCTTCACGAGGAGCGGGGCTTCGAGGACGGGGAACTCAAGGTCCGCCCGCTGGTGGGGGCGCGCAACAGGGACGTCTACGTGGTGCAGTCCCTGCAAGGCGATGCGGAGCGCAGCGTGCACGACAAGCTGTGCCGGCTGCTGTTCTTCGTCGGCGCGGTGAAGGACGCGTCCGCCGCGAGCGTGACCGTCGTCACGCCCTATCTGGCCTACGCGCGCAAGGACCGGCGGACCAAGCCGCGCGATCCCGTGACCCTACGCTATCTGGCCGGCATGATGGAAGCGGTCGGCGTGGACCGGGTCGTCGCGGTCGATGTCCACAACGAGGCGGCGTTCGAGAACGCCTTCCGATGCCGCACGGAGCATCTGGAGGCGCGCAAGCTGTTCGCGGCGCATCTGGCGCCGCTGGCCGGTCAGGGCGGCCTGTCCGTGGTGTCCCCGGACGTCGGCGGGGTGAAGCGGGCCGAACGGCTCCGGGAGTCCCTGGAACACGCCTTGTGTCGCGACGTCGGGCTCGCCTTCATGGAAAAGACGCGCAGCGGCGGCGTGGTGCGGGGCGGGACGCTGGTCGGCGACGTCCAGGGGAGGACGGTGGCGATCCTCGACGACCTGATCAGCACCGGCACCACGATGATGCGCGCCGCCTCGGCCTGCCGCGCCGCGGGCGGTGGCCCGGTCTTCGCCCTCGCCACGCACGGGCTGTTCGTCGGCGGCGCCCCGACGGTCGTCGCGTCGCCGCTGTTCGACCATGTCGTCGTCACCGACACGCTGCCGCCGTTCCGCCTGCCGGAGAAGCTGGTGTCCCGCCGCGTGACGGTGCTGCCCACGGCCCCGCTGCTTGCGGAGGCCATTGCCCGCATTCACGGTGGCGGGTCGGTCAGCGATCTGCTGGCCGATTGACCTCCCGGTCGTCGCCCCCTGGCCGTTCGGGGATGAGTTCGCGTTTCAGAATCTTGCCGATCATCGAGGTCGGCAAGGCCGTGCGGAACTCGATCCGCTGCGGCTGTTCGAAGCGTGACAGGCGAGGGGCGAGGAAGGCGCGCAACTCCGCTTCCGACAGCGTGGACCCGGGTTGCGGCACGACGAAGGCCCGGATCGCCTGCCCGCGCACCGGGTCGGGCTCGCCCACCGCCGCGGCGTCGGCGATCTGCGGGTGCTGCTTGATGACCGCTTCGACGGTGCGCGGGTAGACGTGCTGCCCACCGGTGACGATCAGGTCCTTCAGACGGTCCACGATGTGCAGGTAGCCGTCGCCGTCGAGAAAGCCGATGTCCCCGGTGTGCAGATGGCCGCCGTCCATTGCCTGCGCCGTCGCCGGGGCGTCCTGCCAATAGCCGGCCATCAACTGCGGTCCGCTCACGCACACCTCGCCGATGCGGCCTTGGCACAGGAGCGTGCGGCGGTCGTCCAGCGAGACGATCTCGACCAGGGTGCCCGGCAGCGGCAGCCCCGCCGAGCCCGGCTTGTTCAAGCCGCTGAACGGGTTGCAGGTCACCACTGGAGAGGCTTCGGTCAGGCCGTAGCCTTCGGCCAGATAGGCCCCGGTGAGCTGCTGGAAGCGCTCCAGCAGAAGCGGCGGCAGGCTGTCGCCTCCCGACACGCACAGGCGCAGCGACGACAGATCATAGCGGTTCAGGTGGGGAAAGGCGGCAATGGCCTGGAACAGGCGCGGCACGCCGCTGAAAATGGTCGGGCGTTTGCGCTGGATGGTCTCCAGGATCTCGCGCACGTCCACCCGCGGCAGCAAGATCAGCTCCGCCCCCAACGCCAGGGCGAAATTCATCACGCCGGTCATGCCGAACACGTGGAAGAAGGGCAACACCGCCAGCACCCGTTCACGGCCCGGTTCGGCGCCGGTGAACCAACGGCGGCACTGGATCGCGTTGGCGTACAGGCCCGCATGGGTCAGGACGGTGCCCTTGGGAACGCCGGTGGTGCCGCCGGTGTATTGCAGCACCGCGGGGTCGGTGCGCGGCTGCACCACCACCGGGCGAGGCGCGCCACGGTCGGCGAGCAAACGGCGGAAACACACATGCCGGTCGTCCCGGGGGATGTGGGCCACGTCCCGGCGTTTGAACAGCCGATAGGCCCAGTTTCTCGGAAATGGCAGGGCGTCGGCCATGCGCGCCACGACGACCGTTCGAAGCCGGCCCGGCCACCCCAGCGCGTCGAGCTTGGCGCGGAACGGGACGAGGTCCAGCGTGATCAGGACCTCGGTTTCGGAATGCCCGATCTGATCGGCCAACTGGGCGATGGAGGCGAGCGGGTTGAGGTTCACGACAACGCCGCCGGCCTTCAGGATGGCGTGGAACGTGATCACTGAATAGGGGCAGTTCGGCAGCAGAAGAGCCACCTTGCCTCCCTTTCCGACGCCCAGCTCCTGAAGCCCGCGCGCGGCGCGATCGATCAGGCCGCTGGTCTGCCGGTAGGTGATCCGCTTTCCATAGAAGTCGAGGCAGACGGTGCTCGGAAAGACGGCGCAGGCCTCCTCCACCAGCCGGTGCAGCGGCTGTTCGGGGATGGGGGTGCGCCAGTCGAGCCCGGCCGGATAGGACGCTTCCCAGGGCTGACGTCCGTTTGCCGGCGGTTCCGTCGTGCTGTCCATGGCGTGCCCCTGCGTTGATGGGAACCGTCAGAAACCCGATGCGGGTGCGTTTCGGCGGCCGTCACATCATGTCGCCCGCACCCGTCTCCGCTTCGAAGGGGTTGATGCCCGGCCGGCCCGGCCGTCCAGCCACGCAGTCGAGCAAGGCTGGAATGGCCTTGCTCGTCCCGCTCAGCAGGATGGACACCGTGCTGCGCCGTCCGTGGACGGACAGGCTCGATCCGCGCATCAGGGCATCGAGCAGGTCGCGCGTCAACGGCAGGCCCAGGTTGAAGATGTCCGGCACCGGAACCTCGACGATGCCTTGCCCGGTCCAGCGCCGGTCGATGCTGACGACGACGTCATAGACGGCGCCGATGGACAGGTCGAAGTCCGCGCGGAAGATATGCAGCCGGAATGTCCTGAAATCACCGGTGACCGACATTGCGATGGCGGCATCGATCTCCGGGTGCCCGCCGATCCGGTATTCCGAAAGGAGCAGGCAATAGCCCGCACCATCGCGTTCCAGTCGCCAGCCCACCACCCGGTCCTTGCCGTAGGCCAGTTCCGGAGCAAACACGGTCATGGCGATCAACAGCGCCAGCGTGCACCATAGAGATCTACGCTCCATTGTCGGAAGCTCCTATCCTTGACCGATGGGGCGCGCGGTGGCCAGGCGCAGATAGGCGTCAATGCGGGCGAGCCAGTCGCCGCGCCGCCCTCCCGCCGCCTCGTCCAGCCGCCCGGCGGCGAGGCGCGCCCGCAGGCTGGCGCGGAAACTGCGGTAGAAGGCGATCAGCCGCCGATCGGCGGCGTCGCCGCTCCAGCCGCGGTACAAGTCGAGAATGGCGTCGCCGACCCGTCGGGCGCCATGCCGCTCGCATTCGAGCGCCAGATAAGCCAGTTCGTCCACCGGGTCGAGCAACCGCAGGTCGCGGCTGAACTCCAAGCAGTCGATGATCCGGGGCATGCCATCGAGGAAGACATGCTCGGGCCGCAGGTCGCCGTGCCCCTCGACGATCCGCCCCTCTGCCGCCCGCACCCGAAGCAGTCGGCCGTGTTCCGACAGAAACGCGACCTGCGCGGCGGCGGCGGCGCGGGCTCGTTCGGCCAGCGGCCCGGTCACCCGGGAAACCGTCACGTCGAGATTGCGGCTGATGTCCGCCTCGAAACGCCGCTGATAGTCGGCTGGCGATATCGGTTCCGCCAAGCCGCCGCCGTAGAACTCCGTCAGGACGAGGCCGAGCCGCTCGATGTCGGCCGGTGTCAGGGCGCCGGCCCGGATGCGCTCGTCCAACCGCCGCTCCTGCGGCAGGCGCACCATCCACACCAGCCAGTCGGCCACCAAATCCCGCGCATCCAAGTCCCGCGGGCCGGGGCGTCCTCCGAGACGGAACGAGCCGTCCGGATGGGCGAGCAGGCCGACCACGCCGAGATAGACATCGGGCGCCAAGCGGCGGTTCAGCCGCATCTCGGTCAAGCAGTTGCTTCGCCGGGCGGTGAGGGACGTGAAATCCACATGGGGCAGACGCGCCGGCTTCTTCAGCTTGTAGGCGTGCCGCTCGGTCAGGAAAACCCACGACAGGTGTGTTTCGATGGTCTCAACCCGGCTTGGACGATCCGGATAGGCGTCGGGCTTGCGCAGAAAGGCGATCTTCGCCTCCAGCGGGACGCGGGCTTCCCTCGTTTCCTGTGGAGCGGCGATGGTGTGCGGGTTCGCCACGGCTCAATGCACCATCAGCACCGGCCGATCGGCGGCTTCCAGCACATGGTGCGTGGCGCCTCCCAATGCTTGTTCGAACACGCGGGCGTGGCCGTAAGCCCCCATGACGAGGAGATCCGCCTCCATCGCGCGGGCCTGGGCGAGAATCGCTCCCGGCGCTTCGAACTCGGCGGCGAAATTGATCCGCGCGTCCGCGTGGATGCGGTGCGCCTCCAGATAGGCCAGGGCGCGGCGGTCGGGCGCGTCGTCGTACCCCGGCGGGTGCACGGAGAGCAGGATGGTTTCCTTGGCGCGGCGCAGGAAGGGCAGCGCGCCGTGCAAGGCGCGGCCGGCCTCGCGGCGCTCGTTCCACGCGACAAGCACGCGTTGCGGCCGGAACGTTTCCTCCGCTCCCGACGGGACGATCAGCAGCGGTGCGCTGGCGCTCAGCACCAGTTGGCCGAGCGCGCGCGGCGACAGTCCACCCTTGCCTTGCGCGTCTCCATCACCGCGGCCGGCAACGATCAGATCGGCGTAACGGCTGTGGAAGGCCAGCCGCTCGGGCAGGAAGCCGTGATCGGCGATCCAGTCGCATTTCAGGCAGGCGGCGCTGCACCGGGCGATGAAGCTCTGTTCCGCTTCGGCCGACGGCCGGCCGGGCACCGGTGGATCGGGCACCGGTGGGATGGCCACCGGTGCCGCGACGTACCAGGGCAGGGCGGTCTCGGCCGGGCAATGGAGGCCGATGAGGCGCGCACCCATCAGGCGCGCCACCGCGATGGCCGTCGAAAGGCCGGCGCTCGTGTGGAGATCCCGGGCGAACGGCACGAGGATCGTCTTGATGTCCATGATGACCTCCCGGTCTTGCCCGCATCGGTATGTCCGGCGCCGAAGCGTCAGTGGGACATCAGCACCGGGACGGTCATGCGGTCGAGGATCGAGCGCGTCGCTCCGCCGAGGACCCATTCACGGGCGCGGGAGTGGCCATAGGCACCCATGACCAGCAGATCCGCATCGTGGTCGAACATCCAGTTCAACGCCACATCCGCCACGTCGCTGCCCTCCGACGACAGGGAGGCCACCTCCACCGTCACGCCGTGGCGGGCCAACAGAGTGCCGATGTCCGCCCCCGGCAACGCGCCGTGACCGCTTGGCGTGGATGCCGCATCGACCACCAGCACCGTGACCGATGTCGCCTTCTCCAGCATGGGCATGGCATCGGCGACCGCGCGCGCCGCCGCCCGGCCCGCGTCCCAGGCCACCACGATCCGTTTCCCGATGGTGGGACGGAGGCCGGCTTGGGGAACCAGCAGCACCGGCCGCCCGCAGGACATCACCACCGTTTCGATCTCGAGCCGGCCGACGAGCGCCGAATGGCCGGGCAGCGCCTGACCGAGGACGAGAAGGTCCGCGTAACGGGCGTTCAGGGCCAGGGCCCTGTCGATCGCTGTGTCATCGCACTTGCAGATCCGCCGTTCCGCCACGCACCGCTGCCGGTCGAGCAAGGCGTCCATCCTGGCGACCGTGCGCTCCGTCTCCTCCGCCGCGGACCGGTTCAGCGCGTCGGTCACGAATTGCGGAACGCCACCGTCGATGGACATGGGAATGCGCGGCTGAATGTCGAGCACGAGGCCGGTCAGGTGCGCCGTGTGCTGCTCCGCCAGGCGCATGGCCGCTTCGACCCGTGCCGCGCCGGTCGGGCAATCATCGAACTGGACGAGAATTTCCCGGTAGGACATGGCCGCGTCTCCTGGTCGTGTGAAGGGGCGTTTTCGCCCGACGAGCATCGTGAGACAGCATTGGCACGTATGAGGATCGTGACATTAACCTGGATAAAGACGGGAACCTGGATAAGGAGGGAGCGGCGGCAGACGCCGGGACCATCGCGGCGATCGTGTGCACCCAACGCCGTTCATGGCTCCAGCACGTAGTGGCCCGGAGCAGGCCCCGAGGGTGGATAGCCCCGTTCCGGTTCGCCAAAGGCAGTTGGGGCCGGGTGCTTGGACGAGGATCGGCGCATCAACCAATCGGTCCATGCCGGCCACCAGGAGCCGGAGCGCAGCGGTGCCGTCGCGATCCAGGTGTCGGGATCGGTGTAGCGGGCGTCAGCCTCGCGTTCCGTGAGGCGGAAGTGGGTTTTGGGGTTGTCGGGCCCCGCGACGATGCCGGTGTTGTGGCCGTGCTCCGCCAGAACGAAGGTGACCGCTGTGTCGCTCAGCAGGTGGATTTTATAGACGGACTTCCACGGCGCGACGTGATCGCGGACGGTGCCCACGGCGAAGATCGGCGCTCGGATGTCGGTCAGCGCGATCGGCCGGCCTTCGATATGAAAGCGTCCCTCCGCCAGGTCGTTGCCCAGCAGCAGCCGGCGCATGTACTCCGAATGCATCCGGTAAGGCAGCCTTGTGCCATCGGCGTTCCACGCCATCAGGTCGGTCGTCACCGGTTCGTCGCCACGCAGATACTGGCGAACCAAGCGCGACCAGATCAGGTCGTTGGAACGCATCATCTGAAAGGCTCCCGCCATCTGGGGCGTGTCCAGGTAGCCGGACTCCCACATCGTGTCTTCCAGGTACGCGATCTGGCTTTCGTTGATGAACAGCATCAACTCGCCGGCTTCGGTGAAATCGGTCTGCGCCGCCAGCAGGGTCACCGACGCCAGACGCTCTTCGTTGTCCCGCGCCATCGCGGCCGCGGCCATGGCCAGCAGGGTGCCGCCCAGGCAGTAGCCGCAGGCGTGGACCCGCTTCCCGCCACAGACGGCTCCGATCGCCTCCAGCGCCGCCATGACGCCAAGCCGGCGATACGCGTCGAGGCCATAGTCACGCAGTTCCGGTCCCGGGTTGCGCCAGGAAATGACGAAGACGGTGAAGCCACTGTTCACCAGATGGCGAACCAACGAGTTCTCCGGCGACAGGTCGAGGATGTAGTATTTCATGATCCAGGCCGGAACGATCAGCACCGGCTCGGCGACGACTGTCACCGTGGTCGGGCCATACTGGATCAGCTCCATCAGTTCATTGCGGACGATGATCTGTCCCGGTGTCGCCGCGACGTCGCGTCCGATCTGGTATTGCTCGGCCCCCGGAGCCGGACGGCCGGCAAGATAACGCAGGACGTCCTGCATCCAGTTCTCCGCCCCGCGCACGAAGTTCATTCCTTGACTGGTGACGGCCAGACGCAGGATCTCCGGGCTTGTCATCGGATGGTTGGAGGGCGCGAACACGTCCAGCCATTGCCGCGCGACGAAAGGCACGATGCGCGCGTGCGTTCGGGAAACACCGGCGATGTCCGTCGTCGCCTTGTGGACCAATTGCTGCATCAGCAGGAAGGATTGTGCATAGAGGTTGAATGGGAACGCTTGCCAGCCCTCGTCCCGGAACCGCTGGTCGCCGGGCAGCGGCTCGATGCAGGGCGGGCAGTCCGGGTCCAGCGCTGACATCGCCGTGTAGACGAGCAGCCGGTTGAGCTTGCGGATCGCCTTGTCGGCGATCTCGGCCTGCTTGCCGGGCGCGTTGGAGAGGTGCATGGCCCAGTCGGCGAAGGCGAGCGCCAAGGTCGCCGGAGAAACCGACAGTGTGAACCGGCTCTGCCAAGCGTGCACGAGGTGGTCAATCAACTCACCGCGGATGGGCAGATAGGGAAAGCTGTAGGCGGGGCTTCGGCGGGCGGTGGCGCGGCTGCGGGCCGGCGGGTCGGGAAAGGCATCGTCCTGAGGCCCCGGCGCGGCTGCGAGCCGGGGTGGCGGCTGTGCGCCGCCCTTGGCGCTCCGCAAGTCGTCCCTGTCAGGCGATTGTGTGGTGACCATCGCCCTCTCCCTTGCGCACCGCTTGCTCGTTCTCGTGATGGCGGACGTAATGCGCCAGAACGATCTTCAGGACACCGGCGCGCTTCATGTCCCGGCAGGCCACGGCATGGGCAATGTCATCCTCGATCATGCGGCGGATGGTGCGTTGCCCCTCCGGGGTCTGGTCGAGGTAGGAGCCGAGTTCCGCGGCGACGATCTCCGGCAAATGCTCATGCTCGGCGATGGCGTCGATCTCCTCGCGGGTCAAACCACTCAGCCCGATGCAGTCTTCGATCGTGATCATCATGACGGACTCCCTGGTCACGGGTGTGACACCAGTTTGGCCGGATCGAGCAGAGTGGACCTTAACCCAGGTTAGCAAGCCCCGACTTCAATCGGGGTGTCCTGCGGCGCCGGTGTGAAGGGTCAGCCGCAAACTGGTTTGCGGCGAGGTTGTCCACGCCGACTCCGCGCCAACCTGCTCGGCCAGCATGGTGATCAATTCGAGGCCGGAGGACCGTACCCGCTCCGGCGGCAGGCCAACGCCATTATCGGACAGAGTCAGATGGATCTGGCCGGGCTTTGCCACAAGCAAGGCGAGGGTGATCGTCCCGCTTCCCTGTGGGAACGCATGCTTGGCGCTGTTGGTGATGAACTCGTTGGCGATCAGCCCGAGTGAGACGGCGGTGTTGTGGTCGACATACGTATGGTCGACGCTGGTTCGCAGCGCGATGCCACCGGCAAGGCCGCGTCCATGAAGGGCTACGGCGTTGGCGCACAGTTCCAGAAGATAGTCTCCCAACTCCACGACGCCGACTTGGCTGGCCTCATACAGGCGCGAATGGACGAGGCGAAGCGCCTCGACCCGTCCCTGAAGTTCTTCCAGGATGCGGATGGTTTCTTCGCACTTGGCTTGGCCGCCTTCCAACGCAAGCAGGCTCAGGATCGCCTGGAGGTCGTTCTTGACCCGGTGCTGAAGTTCGCGCATCGACATGATCCGCTGGTCTTCCGCCCGGCGCAGGAGCACGCTGGTGTTCCGCATCGTGTCGTAGACCGAGGCCAATTCCTCCAGGTTGGTCGGCGGCGGCGGCGGCAACGCCGCTCCGGGTGTCTGCAACGCTGCCGCAACCTGCGCCAACCCGATCACCGACCTGGACAGCCGACGGGCGTAACGCAGCACCAGGAGGGAGGCGCAGCCGAGCGCAAGGGCACTGATGGCGGCCGCCGACCACAGCGATCGACGCAGGGGCTCCTCGAACACGGAGGCCGGCGCGGCGAACGCGACCGTCCACCCCGACACTTTTGAACGCGAGAACACGAGCGACAACGGCTCTCCCTCCAGAGCGGGGCCGGCCGCTTGCCCGGTCGGAGCAGATTGGATCGCCCTCTGAACCCACCCAGGGGCTGGTTTGCCGACAAACTGTTCGGCAGCGCGCGTTCGCGCGACGACGACCCCGTTTCGGTCGATGATCCCAGCCACCCAACCGTCGGGGATTGGCTGCTCTCGAAGGAGGGTCTCCCACTTCGAGGTCGTCACCGCTGCAATGAGTGCGTAACGTTTGCCATCCTTCACCTGCACGGGCACCAGGACTGCGCCGACGTGCTCGTTGGCGATGGGCCCGTACAACAGTCCGGAAATCTGCGGTTGTCCGGTGGACATCGCCTCGGCCAGCTCGGGACTGATGTCGGCAACCGTCGGCACGGTCGTTCCGTACGGAACTTTGGTGCTGAACACCGCGCTTCCATCGGCATCGCGAAGCGTTACGTGCGACCAGTGGGAATGCTTGTCCTTGACCGCCTGAGCGACGCGATAAAGCCGTTGCGGATCGCCATCGACAACCATGGTCGCGGCAAGCCCCTCCAGGGCCGAGGTGGTGACGAGCAGTTGCTGATCGAGAGCCGCCGCGATGGCGCGGACCGTGATCGCCATCTCGGCGGCGGCAAACCGTCGCTGTGTTGCCAGATTCCATGCGACCAAGCTGACGGCGATGGCAGCCATGGCCGCCAAGGCCGTGACCACGACGCTGAGAAGATGGCGGCTGATGTTCCGACGCGCCAAACCTATGGGAGGTGGAGGGGCCGGCGAGATATTGGTTAATAGATGCATTGCCAAACCTCTTGATTATCAAAAGGTTGCCGTCGGCATTCTAAATTATAGACTCCTTATACTCTTTCTATCAAAGTGTGCAATGATTTCATGGTTCGGGACATTGTTGTGTCATGAAGGTTCGTGACAATATGAAGAATGTGTTTCGTCATAGTTTATCTTATTATGCTCGGCATTGATATCGTAACGAATTGGGTATGATGCATAAGGCGTGATGGGGTGTCGTCGGCCTATTTTACGGCTATGTTCCGTCTCATTGGCATAGGCGTGCCGGATGGTGATCCAGATCAAGACAATCGGCGGCACAATGAGGGACTGTTGCCGTGATGAGCCCAAGCGTTGAAAGATCGGCGGCGAAAAACCATGGGCTGTGTTTCAGCCCAAACCGAGTTTTCGATGCCACTTTTTCCTGATGGGGGCGGTGCTCAAGCTTAACCCCGTGCATTGCCACAGGAGGCGGCCATGATGCCAACCGGTGACCTTGCAGAAGTCGAGCATCTTCATGCCGAACTCATGAACGCAATTGCCTTGGCCCTGGCGAGCGGCAGGCATCGCGATCAGGATTTGCTGTTTCTCTTTCAATGGGTACAAAAGGTGGGACAGACCGAAGCACTGGACCGCGTCCAGTCCGTTGCAAGCGAGGCGCCGGACCGGACAACGGAGATGGACTGCCAGAGCGTGTTGCGGTCACTCGTCTGCACGCCGGCACGCACGCCTCTCGGGATCGCCGCGAAGCTGGCGGTCGCATGTGCAATGTTCGACGCTTTCAAAATGGCTCAGGAGGCGCCGGGAGGTCCTGTGGCGCCCCATGTCATTCTGTCCGCCTTTCTCGACGCCATGGCCCAGGCTCAGCTGCTTCCGTTGGAGCGGCCAAGCCTTCCGCACTGACTCCAGGCTGAGGAGGCGGTCATGCAATCAGACTGCCAAGCGTGCCCGCTGCGACGTGACGGGTTGTGCGCAAGCGTTGCGGATGAACAATTGCCCAGCTGGGCGGCGATCAAACGCCCGGTCCGCACCATTCGTGCCGGCGCCAGTTTGTTTGTCGAAGGTGACGAAAACGAGATGGTCTACATCGTTCGCCGTGGCTGGGCGTTGGCGTCCATGATGCACGAGAACGGGCGGCGCCAAGTGCTGCGTTTCGTCATGCCGGGAAATCTGATCGGTTTCGAGCGGGGGCCCGACGGTGATATGCCCTGCACGGTTGAAGCGCTCACCGATCTGATCGTCTGTCCGATGCCACGCCATTCCCTGATGCGCTTTTGCCAACAGGTGCCGAACGTTGCCTTGCGGATGGCATCCTTGCTCGCGGCCGAAACGATCTCTGATTGGCGGCTCCTGGGCGGGCTCGGCACCCGCACCGCCGCGGAGCGGATTGCCCGGCTTCTCCTTGCCCTTTACAATCGGCAACGGCAAAGGACCGCACCGGACATTTCGGACGTGACGTTGCCGATCAGTCAGGTCCTCATTGCCGATGCCACAGGACTGACACCGGTCCATGTCTGTCGGACGCTCAAGGAGATGCGTACGGCTGGGCTGCTGTCCTTCGCGAAAGGCCACCTGCGTGTGCTCGATTGGATGCGGCTCACTGAGCTGGCCGAGATGAACGACGCCACGGCACCTCAGCCACTCGCCAAGCAAGACGTGTCGTTGCCACTCACCAATCCACGGGACCGCGGGCGATTGTCACAAGATTTCCGGAAACCATTATTGAACTCGCCCGGGGTGGGCGCAATTCATGTTATGGACTCTTCCAATCGATCCGCTTCGAAATAACTCTGACATCAGTAATTATCGATCGATTTGGTCTGTCGATTTAAATGCTGTGTGCCCAGGACCAGGAGAGGAATTCTGAATTCCACCTGATGCAAGCAGCGGCCGCACAGCGGAAGGACGCCACCTCAGAAGGTCAGCACCGCCGCTCCGGTGACGGTCCCGCAGCGCAGCGCTTCCACGGCTTCATTGGCCTGGGCGAGGGGAAAGGGCGTTGTGCGGGTCCGTACGGGGATGCGGGGCGCAAGCGCCAGGAACTCCTCCCCGTCCCGCCGGGTGAGGTTGGCGACGGAGCGGATCACCCGCTCACCCCATAGGATGTCATAGGGGAAGGAGGGGATGTCGCTCATGTGGATGCCGGCGCAGACGACGGTGCCCCCCTTCACCACCGCCCGCAGCGCCGTCGGCACCAGCGCGCCGACGGGGGCGAAGAGAATGGCGGCATCCAGAGGCTCCGGAGGGGGCTCCTCAGACCCGCCGGCCCATGCCGCGCCAAGATCACGGGCCAGGGCCTGTGCAGCCTCGTCCCCAGTCCGCGTGAAAGCGAAAACCCGCTGACCCCAGTGCCGGGCAATCTGGATGACGATGTGCGCAGCGGCCCCGAAGCCGTAAAGACCCAGGCGTTTCACCTCCCCGACGGCCCGGAGGGCGCGGTAGCCGATCAGGCCGGCGCACATCAGCGGCGCCGCTTCGATGTCCGTGTAGGACGGGTCGACAGGAAAGGCGTAGCGAGCGTCGGCGACCGCCATCTCGGCGTAGCCGCCGTCGATCTGGTAGCCGGTGTAGCGCGCGCGATCGCACAGGTTCTCGCGTCCCGAGCGGCAATAGACGCATTCGCCGCAACTCCAGCCGAGCCAGGCGATGCCCACGCGGTCCCCAAGATGAAAGCGCTCCACGCCCGGCCCGGTTTCGAGGACGCTCCCGATGATCTCATGGCCGGGAATAAGTGGCAGCTTGGGATGCGGCAGTTCGCCGTCCATGACGTGCAGGTCGGTTCGGCACACCGCGCAGGCGTGCACGGCGATCAGGATTTGGCCCGGTCCTGGCTCTGGGTCCGGCAGCAAAGCGGGAATCAGCGATGCGCGCGGTTGTGGCAGGATCATCGCTCTCATGCTCAGCCCTCCATGTGAAGGTCTGCTTCACGAGCGTTCTGGACATCGGCGGCCTCCTGCGACCTTGATCCAGGCGCGCGGCGCGGAGTGGTCGGGCTCGCGTTAGCGCGACATCCCTCGCAGATAGGCGATAACGTCATCAATCTCCGAGCGTGAAAGGTTCAGGTCCGGCATCGGCGGGTGAGGAAAGGTCAGCCATTGCCGCAACCAGTTCGGGCTGCGGTTCGGATCGCGCGCGATGCTGGCCAATGTCGGGACCGCGTCGGTGCCGCGCACGACACGGCTGTCCGCATTGCTGTCCGAGGTCAGGTGGCAGGCGGCGCACCAACGGTCGGCGATGCTTCTGCCGGCTTCCGCGTCTGCTGCCTGTGTCACGTCCGCCATGGCGAAAAACGTCATCAACACCCCCGCGCATAGGCCCGTCTTCATTGCAAGCCTTCCTTTAGGGACATCAGGTACGCGACGACATCATCCGTTTCTTCCATGGACAGACGGATGTTCGGCATCACCGGGTGGGATGTCCGCAGGTAACTGCGCAGGGCCATTTCGGTGATCCCTGGATCGCGCATTCGCTCCACCAGATCGGGCGCAGCAAGCTCCTCCTGCATGGGGGGCGGCTTAGCCATCGGCGGCTGCGACACGCGGTGGCACTCACCGCAGACCTCCTCGACCAAGTGGCGCCCGAAGCCGATGCTGCCTGGTCCATCCGACGCGGCGCGCGCGGACGCGGCAACAATCGATGAAACGATGATTGCTCCGACCGCTAGGCTGGGCAATCGGCACGGAGTGTCGACCATGTCAGGCCTCCCTGTGCCACGGGGCTGGTGCAAGTGGTAAAGCGTCTTGTGCAGAAACGACCGCCCGCCCGAAGCCGACGGCAAGCCGGAAAGGTTCTGCGATGATCAACTGCATGCTATGGCTGGGGCGCTCAGGAAGTCCACTCTTCGTACGAGGTACATGGCTGACAGGGCTCAGAAGGGCGCAGGACAAAAAGACGCAGGATAAGGCGCCTGCGCAGCGCCATCGCCGCCCTGCATTGCCAACCGTGTCAGGCTCGTCGATCTTTAAACCGCGCCGGCTTTGTCGGAGGCCGGTATGTAAGGATCACGCCGCCGTGGCGACGTCTTCACGCGAACGCCGTCCGCACCACGCGCTCGTGGACCTCGGAAGCGTATCTGGGTGATAACGGTTTCGTCATGATGACCCCATCTTCTCAGAACATGGAGTCTCCGGAAAACTCGGAGCGGTTCAGTCTCCGCCGGCTCACGCAGGATGGGCCGCGGGATGCCGCGCTGTTCCTCGACCGCCTTGTGGACGGCGCCCCAATCCACCCGTGACGCGGCACGACCCGCGGCGCGTGCAACGATCGCCTCAAGGTCCGGGAAGTCGGTCGGGTCGAAGCGCCCTGTTTCCTCTAGGGCATCGGCTTGCCGGGTCGTCAGGTGAACCTCGATGTAAAGGCTGTCGCCGACCCAGCCGAGCTTCACCGGCTCGTCCACGACACGAATCTGAGTGCCGATGGGCACCTCCTCGTACAGGCGCCCGATATCCCGGTTGTGCAGGCGGAAGCAGCCGTGGCTCACGCGGCGCCCAACACCATAAGGTTTGTTGGTCCCATGGACGATGATTCCCGTCCAGCCGAGGTACAGCGCCTTGGGTCCCAGCGGGTTGTCCGGCCCCGGCGGGACATAGGGCGGCAGGTCTGGATCCTCCTCCCGCATGCGCGTGGAGGGCATCCAGGGCGGGTTGACACGCTTGGCCCGGACAGAGGTGGAACCGGTCCGCAGGTTGGCGGCCTCGGCACCGATTCCCACCGGAAAACTGGCCGGCGGCTTCCCCCGTGCGAAGTGATACAGGCGCTGCTCCGCAAGATTGATCACGATGCCGCTGCGCCCTCCGGATGGAAGGATATGCGCCGTCGGCAGCACCACGAGTGTTCGGTCGCCCGGCAGCCACGGGTCGATGGCTGGATTTGCCATGATGATCTCGGTGTAGCCGAGATCATTGTCGATGGCGATGTCGGCCAGCGTGTCGTCCGCCGACGCAAAGAAAATACCGAATGGTAGTGTTCCAATGATGTCGGCCGCCGTCACCGGCACCGGAGCAAAGGCTAGGGCCGCCAGGGCAGTGACAACGCCTCCAATCGAACGCAACAGGATGGCAGCGCCCACGGTCACCTACGGCCTCAGTCCGCCTAAGAGCGGGTTTTCCGCTGGCTGCGGCTGAACATGCGTTCCGCCTTTTCGTTCGCCGCCCTGGCGTCCGCCGCCGCAGCGCGCGCTTGTTCGGCCGACTGCTGGGCGGCGCTGGCGGCCCGCGCCGCCTCCGCCTTGGCGTCATTGGCGGTGGCTTGCGTCTGGATCAGAAGGTTGCGGTCTTCCGCGCTTAACCCCGAGCACCCCGCCGCGAGCAGGGTGCCCAGCACGACGACGGATAGGTTGCGCAAGGACATCGCCATATCAATCTCCTGTCTTGGATCCGAGAAACAAGGCGACCGGCCGGAGCGGGGGATCTCCGCTGCAGGAGGTCTGCCCCGCCCAATCACCCGCTTGCCCGGCGTATCGAGCGTCAAGCATGGGTGAAGGCGGCGTCGAGGCATTAACCCAGGTAAAGGCGGCGTATCGTAAAGACGCGGAGATCGGGCGGAGCCCGACCTCTTTCGGTCGAAGCGTCCCTGTGGGCGCCGCCTTTTGCGGGTTAACTCCATCCGTGAGCGCTGATCTTGATGCACGTTAATGTCCCGGGGCATCCCTTGGATAGGCTGCGGGAGTCCATGGTGCGGAGCGTGGACCCAGTCCTTCCGGAGCCAGCCGATGACGCTGCCGCTGACCGAGCACGGGCCGCTGACCGAACACGGTCCGAGCCCTGGACGATCAAAGATCCCAGCGGAACGCCGTGTCGCCCGACATCCCGGCTGGCTGTTCGGGCTCGTGCTCGCGCTGACGGCCGCCGCAATGCTGCTTTCTCACGCTGTGGGCACCCGCAACGCCGCGCCCGCTTACCGCACCGGCCCGGTGGCCCGTGGGGCGGTTACCGCGTCGACCACCGCGTCGGGCACCGTCAACCCGGTCGTCACCGTGCAGGTGGGGTCGCAGGTGTCGGGACAGATCAGCGAATTGCTCGCCGACTTCAACACCGAGGTGAAGACCGGTCAGCTCGTCGCCCGCATCGATCCTGCGCTGTTCGAGACACAGGTGGCGCAGGCGGCCGGCGACCTCGCCGTTGCCCAGGCGGGCATCGAGACCCAGCGCGCCACGGTCATACGCGCCAACGCCGACCTGGAGGCCGCGCGCGCCACCCTGACCAACGTACAGGCTCAGCTGCGCAAGGCCCAAGCGCTCCTGTTCAACGCCAGGAGCAATTATGAACGCACGCAACGGCTCTTCGACCGCGGAAATGCCTCCGCCTCGGGCCGCGACAGTGCGAAATCCGCCAACGACGCCGCCCAGGCGGAGGTCGAGGCTCTGACCGCGCAGGAGATCAGCCAGCAGGCAACCGTCCGCTCCAGCGAGGCCCAGCTTACCCTCGCCCAAGCCAACGTGGCGAGCGCGACGGCGTTGGTGCAGCAGAAACAGGCGGCGTATCAGGGAGCGCGCATCAATCTGGAGCACACGCGCATCGTCGCCCCGGTGGACGGCACCGTCATCCAGCGCAACGTCGACCGCGGCCAGACGGTGGCGGCCAGTTTGCAGGCCCCGGTGCTGTTCACCATCGCCCAGGATCTGACGGCCATGCAGGTGGACGCTTCCGTGGACGAGGCGGATGTCGGGACCGTCCGGGTGGGCCAGGACGTGCACTTCACCGTGGACGCTTACCCCGGCCACCGCTTCACCGGAGCGGTGATTCAGATCCGCAAGGCGCCACAGGTCGTGCAGAACGTCGTCACCTACGACGTGGTCATCTCGGCGCCCAATCCCGACCTCGCACTCCTTCCCGGTCTGACCGCCAACGTCCGCATCGTCACCGACCACCGCGACGACGCGCTGCTGGTTCCCAGCGCCGCCTTGCGCTATCACCCGGCCAAGGCCGCCCCGTCGAGCAGCCCGCCATCCCAGCAGACGGGCGCGGTCTGGGTGCTGAACGCCACCGGGCAGCCGGAGCGCCGCCCTCTCCGGCTTGGTGTTTCCGACGGCAGCATGGTGGAGGTCGTCGAAGGAAAGCTGGAAGTCGGAGACCGTGTCGTGCTCGGCGAAACGGCGCCGTCCACGGCTTCGGGTGCCGTTCCATCCATTGGCGCCGGACCGCGTATGTGACGCCGACGCTTCAGACAGCGGGGAGCCCAGCCATGGGAGACTGGCTGATCGAGACCGAGCATCTGTGCAAGGATTACCGGCTGGGCAACGTACCGTTGCGTGCGCTCGACGACGTGTCGGTTCGCATCGCCCCTGGCGAATTCGTCGCCGTCATGGGGCCATCCGGTTCGGGCAAGTCCACCTTCATGAATCTGCTCGGCTGCCTCGACAGCCCCAGCGGTGGCCTCTACCGCCTCGACGGCCGTGACGTCTCGCATCTTGCTCCCGATGAGCTGGCGGTGGTGCGCAATCGCTTGGTCGGTTTCGTATTCCAGGGCTTCAATTTGTTGCCGCGCACGCCGTCGGTCGAGAATGTCGAGCTGCCGCTCGTGTACGCCGGAGTCTCAGCACCCGAACGGCGCCGTCGTGCCTTGGTCCGGCTGGCCGAGGTCGGTCTCGCCGAGCGGGCATGGCATCATCCCTCGCAACTGTCGGGCGGCCAGCAGCAGCGTGTCGCCATTGCGCGCGCGCTGGTCAACGACCCGCTGCTGATCCTCGCCGACGAGCCGACCGGCGCGCTCGACTCGCGCACCAGCGTCGAGGTCATGGCGCTGTTCCAGACCTTCAACGCGCGCGGCATCACGGTTATTCTGGTGACGCACGAACCGGATATCGCCGCCTTCGCCCGGCGCACGCTGCGCTTTCGCGACGGCCGCCTGATGGACGATCGGCCGGTGGCGGCGCCCCGCGTGGCCTCCGAGGTGCTGGCCGGCTGGCGCCCGGCGGAGGCAGCGGCATGAACCTCCTGTCGTCGATCCGTATCGCGCTTGCCGCGCTGCGCCTCAACCTGATGCGCAGCGTACTGACGATGCTCGGAATCATCATCGGGGTGGGATCGGTGATCACCATGATCGCGGTCGGCGCCGGGGCGGAAGCCCGCATCGCCGAACAGATCAACAGCCTCGGCTCCAACCTGATCGTGGTGGTGTCCGGCGCCATCACCTCGGGCGGCGTGCGTCTCGGCTTCGGCACCGAGATGACGCTGAGCGAGGATGATGCGCAGGCTCTGGAACGGGACATTCCCGAAATCCTGATGGCCGCACCGGGAGTCCGCGGCAGCGCGCAGGTCATCTACGGCAACCTGAACTGGTCGACCGTGATCGTCGGCTCCACCCCGGACTTTCTGACGGCGCGGGGCTGGGGCGTCGTCCAGGGCCGGCCCTTCGAGCAGGCCGATCTGGACCGGGCCGCCAAAGTGGCGCTGCTCGGCCAGACGGTGGCCACCACGCTGTTCGGCAATGCCGACCCCGTCGGTCAGATGATCCGCATCAAGAAGGTGCCCTTCACTGTGGTCGGCGTTCTGGACCGCAAGGGGCAGAGCATGCAGGGGCAGGACCAGGACGACACCATCGTCATGCCGCTGAGCACCGCGCGCAACCGCGTTCTGGGAGCCAGCGAGGTGAACCGGCGGGCGGTGGGCGCCATCCTCATCAAGATGCGCGACGGTGCCGACATGCACGCCGCCGAGGTGCAGATCCACGGCCTGCTGAGGCAGCGCCACCATCTCCAGCCGGCGCAGGACGACGATTTCTGGCTCCGCAACCTGTCGGAAATCGCCCAGGCACAGGAGGCGTCGTCGCGCGTGCTGACCCTGCTGCTGGCGGCGGTGGCCTCGGTGTCGCTGGTGGTGGGCGGGATCGGCATCATGAACATCATGCTGGTCAGCGTCACGGAGCGCACGCGGGAGATCGGCTTGCGCCTCGCCGTCGGGGCGCGAAGCCGCGACATCCTGAGCCAGTTCCTGATCGAGGCGCTGACCTTGTCCCTGACCGGCGGGCTGGTCGGAATCGCCGCCGGCGCGGCGGCCTCCTTCACCATCGGCCATTGGGCGCACTGGCAGACGGAACTCAGCCTGTCGGCCATCCTTCTGGCCGTTGGCTTCGCTGCGGCGGTCGGTGTCTTCTTCGGCTTCTACCCGGCCCGCAAGGCTTCCCGCCTCCAGCCGATCGAAGCTCTGCGCTACGAGTGAACGGGGCGAGGCAGCGGGACGCAGCGTGCAAGGAGACGGGCGGCATGGAAATCGATCCCGACAGCGTCGCCCCGGCCAGCCAGCCGCTGGACTCCCTCCTCGCCGGGATCGGAAGCACGGCGGGCGGGCTGAGCGGCGCCGAAGCGGACGCGCGGTTGACCCGCTGCGGCTCCAATGATCTTTCGGCGGTGCGGCGGAGACCCTTGTGGCTCCAATTTCTCGACCGCCTGCACAACCCTCTTCTGATCATCCTGCTTCTGGCCAGCGGCTTCTCGGCCATGGCCGGCGACTTCTACAGCTTCGCCATCGTCGTGATCATCGTGTTCGTCAGCGTCGTTCTCGACTTCGTCCAGGAGGTCCGCGCCAACAACGCCATCGAGGACCTGCGCCGCTCGGTCGCGCTGCGGGCCAGAGTCCTCCGCGATGGCCAGGAACGCGAGTTGCCGGTCGAGCGGCTGGTGCCGGGCGACGTCGTGCAACTGGTCGCGGGCGACCTCGTGCCGGCGGATGCCCGGCTGATCGAGGCGCGCGACCTCTTCGTAAACCAGGCGCTGCTGACGGGCGAGCCCTATCCGACCGAAAAGCACGCGGCCAACCTGCCGCACGCCGCCGATCCCAGCGAGGCGACCAATATGCTGTTCATGGGCACGTCGGTCATCAGCGGCACGGGACGGGCGGTGATCCTGCGGACCGGACGCGCCACCCTGCTCGGCGCGATGGCGCACAGCCTGAGGGCGCCGCCGCCGCCCACCGATTTCGAGATCGGCGTGCGCCATTTCGGTCTGCTGATCCTGCGTGTGACCGTGTTCCTGGTGCTGTTCGTGCTGCTGGCGAACGTGCTGTTCCACAGGCCCTGGCTGGAATCGCTGATGTTCGCGGTCGCGCTGGCGGTCGGGCTGACGCCGGAATTGCTGCCGATGGTCTTGACGGTGACGCTGGCCCGCGGCGCCCTGCGTCTCGCCGAACGCAAGGTGATCGTCAAGCGGCTGACGGCGCTGCACAATCTGGGAGCCATGGATGTCCTGTGCACGGACAAGACCGGTACCCTGACCGAGGCGCGCATCCGTCTGGTCCGGCACATCGACGCTCAAGGAGAAGACAACGACGGGGTGTTCCGGCTGGCCTGGCTCAACAGCCGCTTCGAAAGCGGCATCCGCAGCCCGCTCGACGACGCCATCCTGGAGCATGGCCAGCCGGATGCCGTCGATTGGCTCAAGCTCGACGAGGTGCCCTTCGACTTCGAGCGTCGGCGCGTCTCCGTCCTTCTGGAGCGCGGCGGACAGCACCTGCTGATCGTCAAGGGTGCGCCGGAGGATGTCTTGCGCCTGTCCACCCAATACGAGCCGGGGCCTGGGCGGCCGAGCGCCTTCGACACCGAGGCCAGGGCGCGCGTCCAGCGCCTGTTCGAACAGTTGAGCGACGACGGGTTCCGGGTGCTCGGCATCGCCTCGCGCGTGGTCGGGCCGGACCAGCGGGAAGCGCGGGTCACGGACGAGACCGAACTGGTGTTCGCTGGCTTCGCCGCCTTCCTCGACCCGCCCAAGGCCGACGCGGCGGCGGCCGTGCACGCCTTGTCGAAGGCCGGGGTCGCCGTGAAGATCCTGACCGGTGACAACGACCGCGTGACCCGGCACGTCTGCCGCGATCTGGGCATTCCCGTGACCGGTCTGATCACCGGCGACGAGCTGCGCGCCATGAGCGAGGAGGCGCTCCGCTTGCGGCTCGCCAAAGTGAACGTGTTCTGCCGGCTGTCGCCGCCGCAGAAGCAGCGCGTGCTGCTGGCGCTGAAGCAACGCGGGCACGCGGTGGGCTTTCTCGGCGACGGCATCAACGACGCGGCGGCGCTGCACGCGGCCGATGTCGGCATCTCGGTCGACGGCGCCGCCGATGTGGCCAAGGACGCGGCGAGCCTGATCCTGCTGGAACACGACCTGTCGGTGATTCACGGCGGCGTGCTGGAAGGCCGCCGTACGGTCGAGAACGTCACCAAATACATCCTGATGGGAAGCAGTTCGAATTTCGGCAACATGCTGAGCATGGCGGGCGCCGCGTTGGTCCTGCCCTTCCTGCCGATGCTTCCGATCCAGGTGCTGCTGAACAACCTGCTCTACGACGCGTCGGAGATCGGCATCCCCTTCGACCGCGTCGATCCGGAAACCATCGTCCGCCCGGTCCGCTGGAACATGGATCTGATCCGCCGCTTCATGCTCATCCTGGGGCCGGTCAGTTCCCTGTTCGATTTCCTGACCTTCTACGCCCTGCTGACCATATTCGGTGCCGGGGAGGCGCTTTTCCAGACCGGCTGGTTCGTGGAATCCCTGGCGACCCAGGCGCTGATCATCTTCGTCATCCGGACGCGGCGGTCGCCGCTGGTCAGTCGGCCGCATCCACTTCTGGCGGCCTTGTCGGTGGGGATGGTCCTGCTTGCGGCACTCATCCCGCTGAGCCCGCTCGGCCCGCTGTTCGGCTTCGTAAGCCTGCCATTGGGTTACTTCATCTTCCTGGCGGGGACCGTCGCGGCCTACCTGATTTTGGCCGAGAGCATCAAGCGCTTGTTTTATCGCTGGTATGGACGACAGGCGCGACGAGGGGCGATGGCAGCGGGCCAGTTCCCGCACGGACCGTCCAGCCGGCGGTCCGAGCACCGAGCGCACGAAGCCTGACGATACGATGATTCACGCGGTGCAGCACGAAGCCGCGGTGCGGGGAGGCCGGCCCGAGCCGTTGCCGCCATCGATCGCCAGCTATGTGTGGCGCCACAGCGGGAAACACCAAGTCGGGCTGTCGGTCCTGTCCGCCATGGTCTTCCTTTTGAGCGTGTGGCCCCTTGAAATCCAGAGGCGCATCATCAACGATGCCATTTCGTCCGGATCGCTTTCGGCGATCGTGGGGCTGTCCGTCGTCTATCTCGGCATCGCCATTCTTGAAGGCGTGCTCAAGTTCATCCTGAACCTCTACCGTGGCTGGGTCAGCGAAACGGCGGTGAGGCACCTGCGCATGACAATTCTCGGCTTGTGCGGCCATGCCTCACAGTCGAGCGCTTCGCATGAACAAGGCGGTGTGGCGATCGCACTGGTCCTGTCGGGGGCGGACCCGGTCGGGAGTTTCGTCGGCATCAGCCTGTCGGAACCCCTGTTGCAAAGTGGGATCCTGGTCGGCGTGCTCGGCTACATGGCTTATCTGCGGCCGGAGTTCGCGTTGGCGAGCACGCTGCTGTTCCTGCCGCAGATGATCTTTGTTCGTACGCCTCCGGTGAGCGCCGCCTTGGCAAAGTAGGGTCTGGCGTCTGAGTTTTGCGTGGCGCGTCATCGCGCGGACGCAAACGAGTTGCAAACGTCATGGCTTATCAACGGGTCGAGGTTCTGACGGGGACGGAACGGCGGCGGAATTACACGCCGGCGGAGAAGATGCGGATGGTCGAGGAGGCGTTCCGCCCCGGTGTGGTGGTGACGGAAGCGGCCCGCCGGCTGGGCGTGCACGAAAGCCTGCTTTACCGTTGGCGAGGGCTGATGCAGTCCAGCGGGACCGCCGTGGCCGAACCGTCCAGTTTCGTCGCGGTGACCATCACGCCGGAGCCGACTGAAACCGAACCGACGGCCGGGGAGCCCCCTGGACCGTTGCCGCCACCGGCAAGGCCTGCGATAAGCCCGGCGGTTCTCGAGGTCATCCTGCCCAGCGGGGCACGCCTGCGTCTGGAAGGGCCAGTCGATCCGGCCCTGGCGGCGGCCGTTGTCGGTGCCCTGGCATGATCCCGGTGCCGAGTGGCGTGCGGGTGTGGCTGGCCAGCGGGCACACCGACATGCGCAAGGGCTGGGCGAGTTTGGCGCTGCTGGTGCAGGAACGCTTCGCCCAGGACCCGCACAGCGGCCATCTCTTCCTCTTCCGCGGGCGCCGCGGCGATCTGGTCAAGATCATCTGGCATGACGGCCAGGGCAGTTGCCTGTTCATGAAGAGGCTGGAGAGGGGGCGGTTCATCTGGCCGACGCCGGTGGACGGCGCGGTGTCGATCTCGGTCGGGCAGATGGGCTATCTGCTCGAAGGCATCGACTGGCGCAACCCGCAGAAGACTTGGCGCCCTGAGGCCGCGGGGTGACTGCGACACGGTGAATCGACGGGCCGGTTCAGGGGGGATTGCGGCGGCTCGACGGGGCGATCCCAGGTAAACTGGTGTCATGACCGCCAACCTGCCCGACAACATCGCCCTCCTGCGCGCCGCGTTGGCGCAGGCCGAGGCGCGGGCGGACGCGGCAGAAGCCGAAGCGGCCCGGGCCAGGGCGGTGGCGTCGAACACCGAGGCGCTGATCGCCAGCCTGAAGCTGGAGATCGAGAAGCTCCGGCGTGAGCTCTACGGCACACGCTCCGAGCGCAAGGCACGCCTGCTGGATCAGTTGGAGTTCCAGCTCGAAGAGTTGGAAGCGACGGCCAGCGAGGACGAGTTGGCGGCGGAGCAGGCCGCCGCCAAGACCACCGCGGTGGCGGCCTTCGCCCGCAAACGGCCATCGCGCCAGCCCTTTCCCGACCACCTGCCGCGCGAGCGCGTCGTTGTGCCGGCCCCGGCGAGTTGCCCGTGTTGCGGCTCGGACAAGCTGTGCAAGCTGGGCGAGACGATCAGCCAGCCGCCGGCACCCTTCCATGCCACCCCGCGCGGCTGGGCGGGACCGAACCTGCTGGCCACCATCCTGTTCGAGAAGTTCGGCCAGCATCAGCCGCTGAACCGGCAGGCCGAGCGCTTCGCGCGGGAGGGCGTGCCGCTCAGCCTGTCCACCCTGGCCGACCAGGTGGGCACCGCCGCCGCGGTGCTGGAGCCGCTGCACGACCTGATCGCGGCGCATGTGATGGCGGCCGGGAGGCTGCATGGCGATGACACGCCGGTGCCCGTGCTGGCCAAGGGCAAGACCGACACCGGGCGGCTGTGGGTGTATGTGCGCGACGACCGGCCGTTCGCCGGCCAAGCCCCACCGGCGGTGCTGTTCCACTATTCGCGCGACCGCAAGGGCGAACACCGCGAACGGCACTTGGCCGGCTTCACGGGCTGGCTGCAGGCCGATGCGTTCGCCGGCTACAACCGGCTGTACGAACCCGGCCGCCGGCCGGGGCCGATCGGCGACGTGCTGTGCTGGGCGCATGCCCGGCGCGGCTTCTTCAAGTTGGCAGACATCGCCGCGAACACCAAGCGCGGCAAGGACGCCCCGCCGATCTCACCACTGGCGCTGGAGGCCGTGAGGCGCATCGACGCCCTCTTCGATCTCGAGCGCGCCTTGAGCGGCAAGCCGGCGGCCGAGCGGTTGGCGGCACGCCAGGAGCACGGCGTCGCCCTGGTAGCCGCGCTGGAGAACTGGTTGCGGACGGAGCGGGTCCGGCTCTCCCGCCATGCCCCCGTGGCCAAGGCGATGGACTACATGCTGACCCGCTGGGACGGCTTCACCCGCTTCCTCGGCGATGACCGGCTGTGTCTCACGAACAACGCCGCCGAACGCGGCCTGCGCGGGATCGCTTTGGGCCGGAAAGCGTGGCTGTTCTGCGGCTCCGATCGCGGCGGACAGCGGGCGGCGATCATGTATGGCCTGCTCACCACCGCAAAGCTCAACGATGTCGATCCCCAGGCGTGGCTCGCCGACGTGTTGGCCCGCATCGCCGACATGCCGCAGAACCGCCTGCCCGAACTGCTGCCCTGGAATTGGAAGCCAGCCTGACCGCGGCACTCACCGGATGCTTACCTTTGTTCCGCTGATCCAGCGGGCGATCAACCGCCGGGCCGCCACGCGCATCCGAACGTTGCGCCGCATCACCAGCGGCATGGCCGCTGGAGGGGCTGCTGGGAGTGACAGTTCCGAGGACCGGGCGCAAACCGCTCGGGTTGACGCCGTCTTCACCTTGAACATGGGCATTTACACGCTGAAGTTCGGGATGAATTTTCTGATGAATTTGATGAACCACCTTGGCGTCGCGGCAGTCCTCGGCATCGGCGGCTGGTATGTGGTCCGAGGGATCATCGACGCAGGAGCGGTCGTCGCCTTCATCTCCGGCCTCGCCAGAATCGTTGATCCGTGGGGTGACCTCATCAATTGGTATCGTGAGGCGACGGTGAGCGGGGTGAAGTACCGCCTGATCGAAATCGCAGTTCGGCCGATCGCCGTCGGTGCCGACTTGACGGGGCGGCCGTTTCAATAGGAGCGTCACCCCTCTTCGGAGAAGGCGTGGCCAAGTCTGCCGAACAACGATGGTTGAAGCGATCATTGGGTCATGGCAGGGTTTGCGAGGCCTGACGCCAAAGGCGGAAAGGAACGCCCTTAGCGGGGATAAGACAGCACAGCGACGAGTGGGCAGGATCTTCGAGTCTTTGTCTTTATTTGCATGAAGCGCTCGGGAGGCCCCATGATCAAGAACATCCTCATTCCGGTCGGCGGTCTTCCCACCGATGCGGCGCTTCTGGAAGAGGCCTTCGCACTGGCGCGCCTTTTCGCGGCCCATATCGAGGTTCTGCATATTCGGGGCGATCCGCGCAATGGAACACCTCGATAAACCGGCCTTGGACGAGGGTCGAGGCCGATGGAAGGGCCGCACCGGTGGGGAAGCGGTATTCTTTGGGGGCTGAACTCCGGATTCTGGCTGAAAAGGCGGAAACATGCGGCGGCTTTGGCGCTGCCGATCTTCACCGTCGCATGACTGAGGCCGATGGAGCGGATGAACAGCGCCATGCGCGCCTTCTGTTCGGCGCGATCACCTGATGGCGCTGATACCGCGGTCCCGCGTGCCCACTATCCGATGTGCGGCCGAATCCGATGAAGTCCAGCTGCTTTTGACGACGATCAAGGCTGCCCGTTCTCCACGCTCGCAGCATTCATATCGCGCCCGAACCACCAACTGATCCGACGGAAGCGACAGTGCCAATGAATGAAGCCCAAATCGGACTGCTGATCGTCTCGCCGCTGCTGATCGGCACGGTTGTTCTGCTGCATCGCCAGGGCGTCATGACGCGAAGCGGCGCCGCGCTCGCCGCGTTGGCTTCAGTATGCACGGTAGCGTGGCTATTCTTTACTCAATAATCTGTGTCCGCTTTCGGGGTGGCAGCGTCCGGAGGGATGGTGGTTGCCCTCGTCAGAACGCAAACACCGCCGCTCGTGGTTGTGATCCGTTGTGAGAGGTGGTCAAAGTGGCGATGGAAGCGGCAATCTTCACACCATCCTGGACAGACGGCTCAATGGGATTTGCGTAGTCCTCTGCCTTGTCGCAGATCATGCGCAAGCCGATGAGCGGTAAGCCGCGTATGAATGCCTCACGGGTGACCACATTGTTGAAGATGGTCAGGCCGGTAATGACCGGTCGTTGCCGAAGCGGGTCGGGGTAGCGCGCGTCGTGGATCGTGCAGATTGCCATCGGCAAGCACGATGAGATGCGTCGCTCCAGGAGGACATTGCTGGACTTGCCGAGCGACGCTGCTGGTCACGGCACCGTCTTCTGCTCTTAAAGTCGCACGCCAGCCCGACGGCAGACGCAAACGAAGTTGTGCCGTCACGTCCGGTCCACCTCCCGCATAGACGGAGTTGTCGAAGATCGAATCGCCCAGCAGGACGATATGCGGCATCGATGCGGATGAAACCATGCAGGTTCTCCCTCAGTGCCATTGCCACAACAGCGAACAACGGTCTTCCTTCTCATTCCAAAGCGGAGTTCTCTCCATCTTCCTGCGTCCCCTGGTCGCCTAGCCCACGCTGGCGCGGAAGGCGCTTCCCGTTGCGAGAGGGTGCTTGAGTGCGGCTCGAGCCCAAATGCACATCAACGCCGAAACAGGGGCTTCGGGAGACAGGGCGCGCCTCAGGCCCGATCGGGCCGATTCACTGCCCCAAATTTCTTCTTGACCTCAAGCGGGCTTGAGGTTTTAGCCTGATCGCATTGGATCTGGCATGCCAGAGCCGATTGCAATACGGACTGCGAAAGGCAGCGATCCCCAGCGCACCAAGGGAGGCGTGTGTGATCTCTCCGACATCCGTCAATTGGACCATGCTCAACACGCTGCGTGCCATGCCGGGTCCCGAGGCCACGACACCTCCGGTCTCGCTGCTGGCCATCACGAAGGCGGCAAGCTTGAAGCCGGCCGCCGTGAGGCCGGCGCTCTGCGAATTGGTCAGGCAAGGTTTTGTCCAGGAATACGCAACACAGTGCGGCAAACAATATGCAAGAACGAAAAAAGGTAATCAGCGAATATTGGAAATAAAGGGCTGGCTTCGGTAGCCGTTCAGAGGCATGCGGGAATCAGCGGCCCGCACCCTCCACTCCTGCTCGCTGCAATGACGAACGGTTTGGTCACGCCGCCGGGCTCCGTGTGCCTGCGGCTCAACAGGGAGAGACGGCATGGGCAAGGCACTCGAAGGCGTGCGGGTTCTGGACTTTACCCACGTTCAGTCGGGTCCGACCTGCACGCAGCTTCTGGCGTGGTTCGGCGCCGACGTCATCAAGGTCGAGCGTCCGGGCGAGGGCGACATCACGCGCGGCCAGCTGCGTGACGTGCCCGAGGCCGACAGCCTCTACTTCACCATGCTGAACCACAACAAGCGGTCCATCACGCTGGACACCAAGAACCCGGACGGCAAGCGCGTCCTGGAGGATCTGGTGCGCATCTGCGACGTGATGGTCGAGAATTTCGCCCCCGGCGTGCTCGACCGCATGGGCCTGACCTGGGAGCGCATCCAGGAGCTGAACCCCCGCATCATCGTCGCCTCGGTCAAGGGCTTCGGCCCCGGTCCCTACGAGGACTGCAAGGTCTACGAGAACGTCGCGCAGTGCGCCGGTGGCTCGGCCTCGACGACCGGCTTCGACGACGGCCCGCCGATGGTCACCGGCGCCCAGATCGGCGACAGCGGCACCGGCCTGCATCTGGCGCTGGGCATCGTGACGGCGCTCTACCAGCGCACCCAGACCGGGCGCGGCCAGAAGGTGCTGGCGGCCATGCAGGACGCCGTGCTGAACCTCTGCCGCGTCAAGCTGCGCGACCAGCAGCGGCTGGAGCGTGGCCCGCTGAAAGAGTACCCGCAGTACCCCAACGGCGCGTTCGGCGACACCGTGCCGCGCGCCGGCAACGCCTCGGGCGGTGGCCAGCCGGGTTGGATCCTGAAGTGCAAGGGCTGGGAGACCGACCCCAACGCCTACATCTACTTCATCACCCAGGCGCCGGTCTGGGCGAAGATCTGCGACGTCATCGGCAAGCCGGAGTGGGTCACCGATCCGGACTACGCGACGCCCGCCGCGCGCCTGCCGCGCCTGAAGGACATCTTCGCGACCGTCGAAGAGTGGACCATGACCAAGACGAAGTTCGAGGTCATGGAGATCCTGAACAAGTACGACATCCCCTGCGGCCCCATCCTGTCGATGAAGGAGCTGGCGGAGGATCAGTCGCTGCGCGAGACCGGCACCATCGTCGAGGTGGACCACCCGACGCGCGGCAAGTACCTGACGGTCGGCAACCCGATCAAGCTGTCGGACAGCCCGACCGAGGTCACGCGGTCGCCGCTGCTGGGCGAACACACCGACGAGATCCTGCGCGAGGTGCTCGGCTTCGACGAACGCCGCATTTCCGAGGTCCGAGACAGCGGCGCACTCGGTGCCGCGCGCAGGCCGCTGACCACTGAGTAGGACAGGCGGCGGTCCTCCCCGGAAAGGGCAAACGCGATGGCCCGTCAGCGCATCACCGGCGACGCGTTGCAGGAGGCTGCCGCCCCCGAAAATCCATCCGAGCTCACCTCCAAAACGTGAGCCGACCAGTTTGCAAAGGAGGAAAGGCCATGGCCGCAGTCATCGATCCGCTCCACACCGAGCGCCCAACGGATGTCGTCCGCCGCCTTCTCGACACCGCCAAGGCCGAGGGCCGCAACGCGCTGACCGCGCCGGAAGCCAAGCAACTCTGCGATGTGTACGGCATTCCAGTGCCGAAGGAGGGCTTGGCGACGAGCGCCGACGAAGCCGTCACCCTCGCCGAGGGCATGGGTTTCCCGGTGGTCATGAAAATCGTGTCGCCGCAGATCCTGCACAAGACGGAAGCCGGCGGCGTTCTGGTTGATCTCCGGAACGCCGATGCCGTCCGCCAAGGCTTCAGGACCATCATGGCGAACGCCAGCGCCTATGACCCCGGGGCGGAGTTGATCGGTGTGCAGGTCCAGCAGATGCTGCAAGGAGGCGTGGAGGTGATCGTCGGTTCCATCACCGACCCGAGTTTCGGCAAGCTGGTGGCCTTCGGCCTCGGTGGCGTGCTGGTCGAGGTGCTGAAGGACATCACCTTCCGCCTCGCTCCGGTCAGCCGCGAGGAAGCCCTGTCGATGCTTGACGGCATCCAGGCCGCGGAGATGCTGAAGGGCGTGCGCGGCGGCAAGGCGGTCGACCACGAGGCGCTTGCCGATGTGATCGTCAACGTCTCGCGCCTCGTCGACGAGGTGCCGGAGATCGTCGAACTCGACCTCAACCCGGTCTTCGCGCGCGAGAACGGAGCCACCGCCGCTGACGTGCGCGTGGTCCTGGACTTCGCGGTCAGGACGCCGCGCTACCGCCCATCGCAGGAACAGATCGTCCGGCAGATGAACCGGATCATGAAGCCCGAGGCGGTGGCCGTCATCGGCGCCTCGGCCGAGGATGGGAAGATCGGCAACTCGGTGATGAAGAACCTCATCAACGGTGGCTACAAGGGCCGGATCTATCCGATCCATCCGAAGGCCAACGACATCCTCGGCTACAGGGCCTACAAGAGCGTCAAGGACGTGCCGGGCGACATCGACGTGGCGGTGTTCGCCATTCCGGCCAAGTTCGTCGCCCAGGCCTTGGGCGAGGTCGGCGAGAAGAAGATCCCCGGCGCCGTGCTGATTCCTTCGGGCTTCGCCGAAACCGGCAACGTCGAAGGGCAGGAGGAGATCGTCGCCATCGCGCGCAAGCACGACGTGCGCTTGATGGGGCCGAACATCTACGGTTTCTACTACACGCCGGCAAACCTGTGTGCCACCTTCTGCACGCCCTACGACGTGAAGGGCAAGGCGGCGCTGTCGTCGCAATCCGGCGGTATTGGCATGGCGATCATCGGCTTCAGCCGCTCCGCCAAGATGGGCGTTTCGGCGATCGTCGGACTCGGCAACAAGTCGGACATCGATGAGGACGACCTGCTGTACTTCTTCGAACAGGACGACAACACCCAGGTCGTCGCCATGCACTGCGAGGATCTGAAGGACGGCCGTGCCTTCGCGGAGGCCGCCAAGCAGGTTTCGAAGAAGAAGCCGGTGGTCGTGCTGAAGGCCGGGCGCACGGCGCTTGGCGCGCGGGCGGCCAGTTCCCACACCGGCGCGCTCGCCGGCAACGACAGGATTTACGAAGACGTGCTGCGGCAGTCGGGCGTGGTCCGGGCGCGCAGTCTGCAGGACCTGCTGCAATTCGCCCGTGGAATCCCGGTGCTGCCGACGCCGAAGGGCGAGAACGTCGTGATCATCACCGGTGCCGGCGGATCGGGTGTGCTGTTGTCGGACGCCTGCGTGGACAACGGCCTGTCGTTGATGGCGATGCCGCCGGACCTCGACGCCGCCTTCCGCAAATTCATTCCGCCTTTCGGCGCCGCCGGCAATCCTGTGGACATCACGGGTGGCGAACCGCCGTCGACCTATAAGAACACCATCAGGCTTGGCCTGGAGGATGACCGCATCCACGCGTTGATCCTGGGCTACTGGCACACGATCATCACGCCGCCAATGGTGTTCGCCAAGCTCGTTATCGAGGTGAAGGAGGAGATGAAGGCGAAGGGCATCGAGAAGCCCATCGTCGCTTCGCTGGCCGGCGACGTCCAGGTGGAGGAGGCCGCAAGCCACCTGTATGACCACGGTGTCGTGGCTTACCCCTACACGACCGAGACGCCGGTTGCGGTGCTGGGCGCCAAGTACAAGTGGGCTCGCGCGGCCGGGCTGGTTTAGTAGCGTTTGGATCCCGGAATGGGCAATGACCCGCGTTCTGCTTGGCAGGGCGAGTGTGTTCATAGCGTAGATGCGAAAAACGGGGAGCTGGCGATGAGCAGGGAGCATCGCCAGCACAAAGGGCTGAACAACCGGTTCTGTTGCAGGTTTTGGCTCCCGCCTGAACTGCACCGGGTTTCCCGGAGGCCATTTGCCTTGAGTCACGCTGCCATGGCGACGTTCTCGGTTTGAGCATAGTAGCGCGCCTCGGCCTCGGCGGGAGGGATATTGCCGATGGGTTCGAGCAAGCGCCGGTGATTGAACCAGTCCACCCATTCCAGGGTGGCGAACTCGACGGCCTCCAGCGTGCGCCATGGTCCGCGGCGCCGGATCACCTCGGCTTTGTAGAGGCCGTTGATCGTCTCGGCCAAGGCGTTGTCGTAGGAGTCGCCGACGCTGCCCACGGAGGGCTCGACTCCAGCTTCGTTGAGACGCACCGTGTACCGAATGGCGACGTATTGCGACCCGCGGTCGCTGTGGTGATTGAGGCCACTGCCCTTGACTGGTCGGCGCTCGTGAGGCGCCTGCTCCAGGGCATACCAGGACGAAGCCGGCGTGAGCGGTGCGGCAATGCGAGTACCTGAACAACATCGTTGAACAGGACCATCGGCGCATCAGGCCGCCGGTCCGGCCGGGGCTCGGGTCCAAGAGCTTCCACGGTGCGCGTCGGACGACCGCCGGTTACGAGATCATAGCCACGGTCCGCAAGGGCCAGGTCCGGGCTGTTTCGGTCAACGACATGCCAGCCCAGGCATCTTTCATCGTCAGCCTGTTCGGTCCTGCCGCCTGACGATACAGGCGCCGCAAGCCCTCCGCGCCTGTCACCAAACTTTGCAACAGAACCTTCAGCGCTCCTCTCAGCGCCCTTGTGCGCCAGCGTCAGGGCGGGCGAGCACACCCATTTCTGCCACAGCTTGAGTCAGTGTCTGAGGCGAAACGGCACCTGCTGAGTCGGACATGGCCTGAGCTCACTCGGGCAACCCAGCCAGTCCCAGTCCCTCCGCAAACCGTGTGAGATCCTCGGGACGGTGGATCGGCAGCCACTCCCTGAGAGTGGAGACGCGCAAGGACGGGTCGAGCGCGCGCAATTGCTGCATCGTCTGCCGCGCGTCCTCCGTCCGCCCGGCGAGCGCGTGACTCGCCGCCGTCAGGGCGATGGCGACCAGGAGGCTGGGCAGGTTCCCCAACGCCTTGTCCGCCCAGGCCACGGCGCAATCGTAGCGCCCGGCGAAGAAATGCGCGAGTGCCGTCCCCGCCTGCATCCGGAACATCTCCGGGTCCAGCGGGCTCAGGCGGGCGGCATGGGCGAAATGCTCGCTCGCGCTTTCCGTTTCACCGCGGAAGGCGCGCAGGTAGCCACCGAGGAACCAGGCGGGGGCGAAATTGGGGTTGAGCAGCACGGCCCGGTCGATGAGCGCGATGCCGCCATCGAGATCGCCGGCGAAGTGACCAAGCGCGTGCCCGGCTCTCGTCAGCGCGACCGCGTCGTCGCGGCCGAACTCCACCGCCAGCCGCGCCAGCCGCACCCCTTCGGCGATTTCCAGGGGGCGGTCGGTCATCCAACCGTTCACCTTGCGCCAGAGATGGCACCAAGCCGCCCCGCCATAGGCCGATGCGAATTCCGGGTCTAGTCCCGTCGCCTTGTGGAACAGGGGCAGCGCCGCGTCGATCGCCTCGCGGGTTCCGCTGTGCAGTTTCGCCATGCCGCGGAGATAGTAATCGTAGGCGTCCAGGCTTTCCGTCGGCTTGCGCTTGGCGCGCTCGATCTCCGCCCGCTCGAGCTGCGGCGCGATCGCGCCGACGACGCTTTCGGCGATCCGGTCCTGCAGCTCGAAAAGGTCATCGAGCATGCCTTCGAAGCGCTCCGCCCAGAGATGCGTCCCGCTCGTCGCGTCGATGAGCTGCCCGGTGATGCGCACCCTGTTCCCGGCCTTGCGGACGCTGCCTTCGAGCACGTAACGGACGCCCAGCTCGCGGCCGACGTCCGTTACATCCACCGCCCGGCCCTTGTAGGCAAAGCTCGAGTTGCGCGCGATGACGAACAGCCAGCGGATGCGCGACAGGGCGGCGATGATGTCCTCCACCACGCCGTCGGCGAAGTAGTCCTGCTCCGGGTCGCCGCTCAGATTCTGGAATGGCAGCACGGTGATCGAGGGCTTGCCCGGCAGGACCGGCCCGGACGGGGTCTCCCCGATCGCGCCGACCTCGGCCGCCCCGACTTCAATCGCACCGACTTCGATCGCGCCGACGAAGCGGAATCCCTTGCGGGGGACCGTGCGGACCAGGCGCTGTGCCCCACCGCTGTCGCCGATGGCCTTGCGAACTGCGTTGATGTGGCTGGTGATGGTCGATTCGGAGACGGTCCGTCCGTTCCACACCGCCTCCAGCAGATCGTCCTTGCTGACGACCCGGTCGCGGTTGCGGACGAGATGCAGCAGCAGGTCGAAGACCTGCGGGCCGACGCCCACGACCTGTCCGCGCAGGGTCAGTTCCCGGCGCTCCTGATCGAGCACACACTCTCCGAAACGGAACTGCAAGGCCTGCACCTCCCTGGACCGAGCGTCCTCGTCTCCCTGTCCGGGGCGACGGGCGAACGATGTGTGCCCTTGATAGCACGGCGGCGCGTTGCCGGCTGCACCGTTCGCGTCAAGGCACGCCGCGCCGTATGGCTTCCTTGGACGGAAATCCAAGCCTCCTTGAAGGGCAATTCAAGCCCGCCGCAAGGACTTCCCCGGCGCGCGCGGGCACTCTCCCTTCCATCGACGGCGCTGGTTTCCGTCTAGAAGCGGGGAGCCCCCATGAAGATCGTCGTCATCGGAGGCACCGGCCTCATCGGATCGAAGCTGGTGCAGACTCTCCGCGAGCGCGGCCACGATGCGCTCGCAGCCTCCCCAAAAACGGGCGTGAACACCATCACCCGTGAGGGCTTGGCCCAGGCGATCGACGGAGCCGCTGTCGTCGTCGACGTGGCGAACGCGCCGGTCTGGGAGGACAAGGCCGTCCTCGACTTCTTCGAGACCTCGGGCCGCAACCTGCTCGCCGCCGAAGCGGCCGCCGGTGTCCGCCACCATGTCGCCCTTTCGATCGTCGGCAGTGAACGGCTTCCCGACAACGGATACTTCCGGGCGAAGGTCGCCCAGGAAGGCCTCATCAAGGCGTCCGGCATTCCCCACACCATCCTGCGCGCCACGCAGTTCTTCGAATTCGTCGGCGGGATCGCGCAGTCGGCCACCGTCGGCGGGGAAATTCGCCTGTCGCCAGCGCTGATCCAACCGATCGCCTCCGATGACGTGGTGGCGGCCCTTGCCGATGTCGCGCTCGCGTCGCCGGTCAACGGCACGCTCGAAGTCGCCGGTCCGGAGGCGATCCCACTCGACGAGCTGGTCCGGCGCTTCCTACAGGCGACGAAGGACACGCGCAAGGTCGTGCCGGACATCCACGCGCGCTACTTCGGCGACGTACTCAACGATCAATCGCTGACCCCCGGCCAGAACCCCCGTCTCGGTGCCATCCGGTTCGAGGACTGGCTCGGCCGGCAAATCGCGCGCTGAGGGGCTTCGAAAACACCCGGCGGCGGCCATGGGCCGGCGAAGCGGGAACCGCAATCAGTTGATGTCAGGAAAGGCAAAGAACATGTCACGCTTGGCTTGGTACGAGGTTGCGCCCGACGGTGCGAAGGCTCTGTTCGGCGTCCATCATTACGTCACGAAGCGCACCAACCTGCCCGAGGAACTCATCCACCTCGTGTTCCTCAGGGTCTCGCAAATCAACGGCTGCGCTCACTGCATCGATCTGCACAGCCGCGACCTTCGGAAGACCATGTCGATCGACAAGGTCACGCTGGTGCCGGTGTGGGAGGAGGTCCCGCACCTGTTCTCCGACACGGAGCGCTCAGCCCTGGCCTGGGCCGAGGAGGTGACCCGCGTCAGCGAAACCCACGCTTCCGACGCCGCCTATGCGGCGGCAGCGGCGGCGTTCGAGCCGAAGGATCTGGTCGATCTCACCATCGCCATCGCTGCGATGAACGCCTTCAACCGGCTGGGTGCCCCTTTCCGTCTCCCGGTGGCCGCCAAAGCCTGAGCCGATGCGGATGGGAGCGGTGGCGACCGGCGGCGAGGCCGCCGGTGTCGCACCATGTCGTCCTGTCCATCGTCAACACCGACCGGATGCCCGACAACGGCTATTTCCGGGCAAAGGTTGAGTAGGAACGGCTGGTCGCAGCCTCCGGCGTTCCCCACACCGTCGTTCGCGCCACCCGGTTCCTAAAATTCTTCGTCGTCGCCGCCGCCACCCACACGGCCGGCGACACGGTGCGGCTGGCTGGATCCGGGGAGGCTGCAGGTGATGCTGACGGAGGCGCCACGTCAGTGGAGCCGGCTTTCCTCAAGCGAGCAGAATTCCGACGATAAACATATATTTCTATTGCATCTTAAGCGGCGCCAATACATTCATTTAAAATGAATGTTTGATCTGGCAGGAACCTCCTCGCCGCCACAATCCAAGCGGGGCAATTGCTCCCGCCAACCCCGGAGCCCATTCGCCAATGCCTCTCACTCAGCAGACCGTCGCGATCGTCAAGGCCACCGTTCCCACTCTCGCCGAGCATGGAACCATCGTCACGCGGACGATGTATCAAATCCTGTTTCGCGACCCCGAGGTTGCCGCGCTGTTCAACCAGTCGCATCAAGGCGAGGAGGGCGCACAAACCAAGGCGCTCGCCAATGCCATCCTCGCCTATGCCCGCAACATAGACAATCTCGGCACCTTGACGCCCATGGTCGAGCGCATCGCGCAAAAGCACGTCGGGCTGCAGATCCTTCCGGAGCATTATCCTCATGTCGCAGCCGCCCTCCTCGGAGCGATCCGCGAGGTGCTGGGCACCGCCGCGACGGAGGAGGTGCTGGATGCGTGGGGAGAGGCGTATTGGCATCTGGCCCGCATCCTGATGGGAAGGGAGGGGCGCATCTACGACGCCCTCGCCAATGAGAGCGGAGGGTGGAGCGGCTGGCGGGACTTCGTCGTTACGCGGCGGGTCAGGGAAAGCGGGACAATCACCTCCTTCCATCTGTCGCCGAGCGACGGCGGCCCTGTGATCCGACATCGGCCTGGGCAGTACCTGACGTTCCTGCTTCCCCTGCCGGGACGTGCGCCGCTGCGCCGGAACTACAGCATCTCCGCCGGTCCCGACACCCTCGGCTATCGCATCTCCGTGAAGCGGGAGCCCCACGGCGCCGGTTCCAATTGGCTGCACGACCATGCCCAGGAAGGGACCGCGCTGAAGGTATCCCCGCCCGCCGGCGACTTCTTCCTGCCCGAACAGCCGGAACGGCCGGTCGTTCTGCTGAGCGGCGGCGTCGGGCTGACGCCCATGGTGAGCATGCTCGAGGCGATCGCCGCCGCTCCGACCACGGTGGAAGCGCATTACGTCCATGGCACCCTGAACAGTGCCACCCACGCCATGGACGAGCACATCCGCAGGCTGGCCGCGTCGCGGCCCGGCATCAGGGTGTCAACCTTCTACAGCGACCCGCTGCCCGGGGATCGGTCGGGCGTTTCCCATGACACGGCCGGCTTCATCACGGTCGAGTGGCTGCGGGCGAACACGCCGTTCCACAACGCCGACTTTTATCTGTGCGGCCCGAAGCCGTTCTTGAAGGCCTTCGTCGGAGGTCTCGCCCTCGCTGGCGTGCCGCGCGCTCAGGTGCATTACGAGTTCTTCGGCCCCGCGGAGGATCTTGAGGCCGCTTGAGCTGCCTGTCCCGGTCGCGAGCCCGGCTCCGCCTCCCCCCGTTCAGCCGCGGAATGGGGGAGGGGTGGCTGCGGCAGGCCGAGCAGGGACGCCATGCTGCGGCGATGGCGGACAATGTCGGCCAGCGTGTAGTCGTCAAGGACGGCCAGGAACGCCTGCAATGCCTCGTGCAGGGCGGTGCGCAGGTTGCAAGCCGGACTCAGCCGGCAGACGGAGGTGTCCTTCAGCGCGCCCATGCAGTCGACGATGGCCATGTCCTCCTCGGTGTAGCGGACGACGTCGCCGATCCGGATCTGCTCGGCCGGACGGCCCAGGCGCAGCCCGCCGTTCCGGCCCCTCACGGTTTCGACGTAGCCGCCCCGTCCGAGGTCATGCACGACCTTCATCAGGTGGTTTTTTGAAATGCCGTACACCTGTGCGATGTCGCTGATGGTCGGCAGACCCTCCTGGCGCACGGCCAGGTACATGAGCACGCGCAGCGCATAATCCGTATAGCTCGACAAGCGCATCGCCAACCAAACCTGCATAGGGATTGCATCAATATAGCCATGCGGCCTGGAGCTTGCAATCAACCGATCCGATCTGTCCGGATAGGAAGGAACCCAGCTCCGTCAGGGGGGCTTCAGCGGTCGCAGCCACGCGGGTTGCGGCATTCTGTCTCTGAAAAATATTCATTTTCTTTGAATCTTAAAGCGCGAAACATCATCCCATCCCGATCAATACCCTTCAGCCGGCCTGCTCCGGAGCCGACCCTGAGCCCATAGTCACTCAGGAGAATGTATCATGACTTTGCACTGCCTGACCCTGCACGCCGGCCTCGGGGGTTCCGTCAGCTTTCGCCCCGGCTTGATCAGTGCGGCGGTGCTGCCATAGGGAATCCCCTCCCTCTTGAAAAAGGCGCATGCACTGCCCGCACTACCACCCGATGGCGACGACCGAGCGTACGGGTTCGGTGCTGAGCCGGCTGCAGGTACCAACCGACATCGTCATTCTGATAGTGCTCTGGAGGCTGCGCCTGAAGATGAGCTTGCGGGATTTGGCCGAGGTCCTGCTGCTGCGAGGCTTTGTCTTCTCTCATGAGGCGGTGCGCGAACAGGAGGCCAGAATCGCCCCCTGCTCACCGATGCCTTGCGCCAGCGTCGTCGATGCAAGATCGGCCGGAGCTGGTACGTGGACGAGACCCACCTGAAGGTCGGCGGACGGCGGCGCTACCTGCACCGGGTCATCGACAGTGATGGCGCCCTGTCGACGTCTGCCTCAGTGAACACCGCGACCAGGTCGCCGCTGAACGGTTCTTTCGCTCGGCCGTGGCGGTGGCGGTGGCGGGCATTACACCGGAGACGATCACCTCCGACAAGCACGCCGCCTATCCCTCAAGCCTTCGCGGAAGTGTTCGGGAATGCCGTCGACCACCGCGCTTCCAAGGACAAAAACAACCATTTGGAGCAAGATCACCGTGGGATGAAAGGGCGCACACAGCCGATGCGCGACTGTCGGGCGATCAACTTCTGATCGTGGGACCGCGATCCGAAGCGACCTGTCTGTCCGCCCCCGTCCGGTAGCGCGCCGGCGAGACCCCCATGATCCGCCGGAACGTGGCGCTGAAGGCGCTGTCCGACAGATAGCCGAGCGAGGCGGCGATGACGGAGACGGGTTCCTGCCCTTGCCGCAGCCGCGTCGCGGCGAGGCGCATGCGCCAGCGCAGCATGTAATCGATCGGGGGAACCCCCACGCGCTCCCGAAAGGCGGCGGCGAAGCTGGAGCGCGACTGCCCGGCGATGCCCGCCAGTTCCGCAAGCGTCCAGTTGCGGCAGGGCTCGGCGTGGATGGCGCCGAGGACCCGGCCGATCGAGGGATCCAGGCTGGCCGCCAGCCAGTTGGCGCCTTGCGGCGGCTGCTCACTCAGATGCGTCCGCAAGGCGTGGACGAACATTAAGCGCAACAGGTCGTTGCAGGCGAGCTGAGACCCCACCGTCCCGCCGCGCCATTCCCGATCAAGCTGCTCCAGCAGCCAGCCGACCGGCGCGGCCCCCGGGGCTTCGCCGCGGATCATCAGCAGCCCCGGCAGCAGGTCGAACAGCAGGCCACCGTCCAGCCGGTCGAACCGCACGCTGCCGCCGAGGAACCGCACCTCGTTCCCGTCGCCGCCGGGCGCGCCACTTCCCGCGTTGACGCTGGCCTCACCGCCCGGCGCATGAAACACTTCCGCGGCCGGGACGGGGGGCAGGTCCGGCGCGCTCGCCAGGACGAAGCCACCGCGCACCACCACGAAGCAATCGCCGGCATCGAGGCGCTGCGGCGCTTCCGGCCCATCCGGCCGGATCCAGCAGGTGCCCGCTGTCACCACATTGAACTTGATGGCGTTCGGCGGCTGGAAGCGGATCGACCAGTCACCCCTGGCGGCGAGGCGCGCGGAGCACAGGGTCTGGGCCTGCATCAGGCGGAGCACATCCGACAGCACGTCGGCGGGCGCGTTCTGGACGATCACGACAGGATTCCGGACGGGGCTGAATGGATCATCCCGCGCATATAGGTGACGATGGCTTCCGACACCACACCCTGCGAAGAGGCCCTATGATATCCCCCGACCAGACACCCATCGGGTCCGGCTTCGGTCCCGCCACCACCGCCGCCGAGGCCGTCCGCGGCATCGATCTCCGCGGGCGGGTGGCGGTGGTCACCGGAGGCTATTCCGGCATCGGGCTGGAGACGACGCGCGCGCTCGCCGAGGCCGGCGCAATGGTCATCGTACCGGCCCGGGATCACACCCGGGCGGCGGCGGCGCTGGCCGGCCTCGACCGCGTCGAGTTGGAGGCGCTTGACCTCGCGGACGCCGCCTCGATCGCCGCCTTCGCCCGGCGCTTCCGCGAGACCGGGCGGCCGCTGTCGATCCTCGTCAACAGCGCCGGCATCATGGCGACGCCACTTTACCGCGACGCCGACGGGCGCGAGGGGCAGTTCGCGACGAATCATCTCGGCCATTTCCGGCTGACCCTGGCCTTGTGGCCGGCGCTGCTCGCGGCGGGACGCGATGCGGGTGGCGCGCGCGTCGTGTCGGTTTCGTCGCGTGGCCACCAGATCGCCGGAATCGATTTCGACGACCTCGACTTCGAACGGCGCCCGTATGACAAGTGGATCGCCTACGGCCAGTCCAAGACCGCCAACGCACTGTTCGCCGTGGCCCTGGATCGCCGCGGCCGGGAGCACGGGGTGCGTGCCTACGCGCTGCATCCGGGACAGATCCTCACCGAGCTGAGCCGCCACCTGAGCGCCGAGGAGATCGCCGGTTTCGACGCCCTGGACGCGGAGGGGCGCCCGCGCATCGACCCGTCCCGCGGCATGAAGACCGTCGCGCAAGGGGCGGCCACCAGCGTCTGGTGCGCGACCAGCCCGCGGCTCGACGGCCTCGGCGGGATCTATTGCGAGGATTGCGACGTCGCCCCGGTCCATAGCGCGGCGACGGGGCGGCGCGGCGTGCATCCCTGGGCCGCGGACGATGCGCTTGCCGAGCGGCTGTGGCGCGTCTCAGAGGCCCTGACCGGTGCCTCCCCGCCCTGACCCGTCACGGTGCCATCTGCCGGAACTGGCGTCGAAGCTCCTGCGGGGTCTGGCCGAGAACGCGCAGGAAGCTCTGGCACATGCGGTCCGGGTCGATGAAGCCGACGAGGCGGGCGATTTCCGCGAAGGTCTGCCGGCCGTCCTCCACCATCGTCCGCGCCGCCTCCACCCGCATCCGCTCCACGGCCTTGGCCGGCGTCATGCCGGTGGAGGTGGTGAAGGCGCGTCCGAACTGCCGCACGCTGAGATGCGCCACGTCGGCCAGCCGCTCCACCGAGAGATCCGCCGCCAGATTCTCCCGCGCGAAGCTCAGCGTGCGGCGGATGCGGTCGGACCCCGGATCGAAGTCGAGCAGGGAGGAATACTGGTACTGGCCGCCGGGGCGCCGGTAATAGACGACAAGCATGCGGGCAAGCGACCGCGCCGCTTCCTGGCCCAGATCCTCCTCGATCAGGGCGAGCGTCATGTCGATCCCCGCCGATAGGCCCGCCGACGTCCAGACACCGCCGTCGCAGGTGTGAATGCGGTCGCCGTCCACCCGCAGGTTCGGGTAGCGCGCCTGGAGCCGCGGCGCGTAGAACCAGTGGGTGGTCGCCGGCCGCCCGTCGAGGATGCCGCTCGCGGCGAGGATAAAGGCCCCCGTGCAGACGCTGGCGATCCTCCGGGTGTGGGGCGCCGCCGCGGCGATGGCCGCCGCAAGCGCCTTCACCGATGGCCCTTCCGGCGGTTCCGGCGCGCCGACCACGATGAGCGTGTCCGCCGGGCTGTCGGCGCAGACTTCGGCGCCGGCTTCCGGCATGGGGGCGGTGATGACCTCCAACCCGCAGGAACTGCGCACCGGACCGCCCGCGACCGAGGCGACGGAGAGTCGGTAGCACTCCCCGCACAGCCGGTTGGCGAAGGAGAAGGCATCGAGCGGCCCACCGAGATCGAGCAGCACGAAGCCCGGATGGACCAGGAAACGCACGTGACGGGTCATGTCCGAAATCCCGGGAATGACGTCCTTTGAGACATCATCGACGCGCGATAGCCTGCGGTCAACCTCCAGCGTTCAACGGAGCGTCCCATGACCAACCCGCCTCGTGCCGAACCGCCCCTTCCAGACCCGGCGGACCCGGTCCGCCGCAAGCTCCTGGGCTTTGGAGCGGGTACCGCCCTGCTGGCGGTGCTGCCCATCCCACCTGCGGCCGCTCAGACCGCGCCGGGGCCGACGCCCTCCTCCCCCCTCGACCGGAGTCCAACCATGAGCACCATCACCACCAAGGACGGCGTTTCGATCTTCTACAAGGACTGGGGTCCCCGCAGCGGGCAGCCCGTCGTCTTCCACCACGGCTGGCCGCTCAGCGCGGACGACTGGGACAGCCAGATGCTGTTCTTCGCGGACAAGGGCTATCGCGTGATCGCCCACGACCGCCGCGGCCATGGGCGTTCCGCGCAGGTCGGCGAGGGTCACGACATGGACCATTATGCGGCCGATGCCGCGGCGGTGGTGGAGCATCTCGACCTGCGCGACGCCATCCACATCGGCCATTCCACCGGCGGCGGCGAAGCCACCCGCTACGTCGCCCGCCATGGCCGGGGGCGCGTCGCCAAGCTCGTCCTCATCGGGGCGGTGCCCCCCATCATGGTGAAGACCGCGGCCAACCCCGGAGGCCTGCCGATCGCGGTGTTCGACGATTTCCGCCGCCAGCTCGCCGCGAACCGGGCGCAGTTCTACCTCGACATCCCGAGCGGCCCCTTCTACGGCTTCAACCGGCCCGGTGCGGCGGTATCGCAGGGCGTTATCCAAAACTGGTGGCGGCAGGCCATGATGGGGGGCGCCAAGGCCCAGTATGACGGGGTCAAGGCCTTCTCGGAGACCGACTTCACCGAAGACCTCAAGGCTATCGACGTGCCGACGCTGGTCATGCACGGCGACGACGACCAGATCGTGCCCATCGCCGATTCCGCGCTGCTGTCGGTCAAGCTGCTCAAGGCCGGCACCCTCAAGGTCTACGAGCGCCTCCCGCACGGGATGTGCACGACCCACGCCGACGTGGTGAACCCCGATCTCCTGTCCTTCATCGCCGGCTGACGCCCGGCCCCCGATCCGAGGTGCATCCCATGAAGATCGTCGTCATCGGCGGAACCGGTCTGATCGGTTCCAAGCTCGCCGCCCTCCTGCGCGACCACGGCCATGCGGTGGTCGCCGCGTCGCCCAGCACGGGGGTCGACACCCTCACCGGCGCCGGCCTTGCCGACGCCCTCGCCGGCGCCGCGGTGGTGATCGACGTTGCCAACGCGCCCTCCTTCGAGGATCGGGCGGTGATGGACTTCTTCCAGACGTCCGGCCGCAACCTGCTCGCGGCGGAAGCCGCCGCTGGTATCGGGCACCATGTCGTCCTGTCCATCGTCAACACCGACCGGATGCCCGACAACGGCTATTTCCGGGCCAAGGCGGAGCAGGAACGGCTGGTCGCCGCCTCCGGCATTCCCCACTCCATCGTCCGGGCCACCCAGTTCATGGAGTTCCTTGGGGCCATCGCCGCCACCCACGCAGACGGCGACACGGTGCGGCTGGCCACCGGTCTCTTCCAACCGATCGCCGCCGACGATGTGGCGGCCATCCTGGCCGAGACGGCGCTCGGCGCGCCGCGCAACGGCGTCATCGACATCGCCGGCCCGGACCGCGCGCCGTTCCCGGCGATCGTCGGCCGCTACATGGCGGCGGTCGGCGACGACCGCGGGGTGGTCGGCGACCCGGAGGCCCGTTACTTCGGCGGCCGTGTCGAGGAACTATCCCTGGTGCCGACCGGCGAGGCCCGCCTCGGCCGCATCGGCCTGGACGCCTGGCTCCGCCGGGCACCGCGCCGCTGATCCTGCACCACCCATCCGGAGAATTCCCATGACTCGCCATGCCGGCGCGCTGACGCGCGTCCTGCTCTCCACCGCGGCCCTGGCCCTCGCCGCACTGCCGCCGTCCATCGCCCTGGCCGACCTGCCGGGAAGCCGGAACGCCAAGGTCACGCAGGTCTACGAGCACGCGCTGCCGGATGTTCCCGGCAAAAGCATCCGGGGCGTGCTGGTCGAATACGGCCCGGGCGGCTACTCGCCGTCACATACCCACGCGAAATCGGCGCTCATCTACGCCACCGTGCTGGAGGGGGCGGTGCGCAGCCAGATCAACGGCGGCCCGGTCAGGACCTTCCAGGCCGGAGAGAATTTCACCGAGCTGCCGGGCGACCACCACAACGTCAGCGCCAACGCCAGCGACAGCCAGCCGGCCAAGCTCCTTGCGGTCTTCGTGGTCGACACGGCGGAGACGGAGTTGACGACTCCCGACCGACAGTGATGCCCCCTCCCGGCCGCGAAGAACGGCTGGCTTATCGCAACCAATGGAGCGACCTCGCAACGAACGCTCCCGACAAGGAAGGCCCCCATGACCCGCACCGTGCTCATCACCGGCTGTTCGAGCGGCTTCGGCGAAGCAACTGCCCGTCTGTTCGCCGCCCGCGGCTGGAACGTCGTCGCCACCATGCGCTCGCCGGGGGCCGGCGCCGAATTCGCCGCGCTGGACCGTGTCCTGGTCACGCGGCTGGACGTCCAGGATCCGGCGAGCATCGAGGCGGCGGTCGCGGCGGCCATCGACCGCTTCGGCCGGATCGACGTGCTTGTGAACAACGCCGGTTTCGGCCTGTTCGGCGTGTTCGAATCCACACCGCGCGAGAAGGTTCTGGAACAGTTCGAGGTCAACGTCTTCGGCATGATGGACGTGACCCGCGCCGTGCTTCCCCATTTCCGCGCCAACCGATCGGGGGTAATCGTCAATGTCGGCTCCGGCGCCGGGGTCTTCGCGCTGCCGATGATTTCACTCTACTGTGCGTCCAAGTTCGCCCTGGAAGGATTCTCCGAATCACTGTCCTACGAGTTGTCGGGCATCGGCATTTCCGTGAAGATCGTCGAGCCCGGTGGCGTGACCAGCACCAACTTCGGGCAGCGTAGCGGCCAGGAGGCGTCCGTCGGCAAGACCCTGCCCGACTATGAGCCCTTCGTCACTGCGGCCAACGCGGTGTTCGCCGGCCTTCGCGCCTCCCGCGGCGCCGCCACCAGCGAGGAGGTGGCGGAGGTGATCCACACCGCCGCCACGGACGGCACGGACCAGCTCCGCTACGTGGCGACCGAGGACATAAAGCCGCTGGTCGCCGCCCGCCGAGAAACCTCGGAAGCCGAGTATCTCGCCTTCATGCGCGCGCGGGTCGCTCCCAGGCTGTAGGCTCTGTACGGCCTGCCACCCGCTGCCGGACGCCGCTCATTGATGCTCTCCGTGTCACCGGAGGCGGGGTCCGGCCGATGCAACCCCGACCTGTCCGGCCGGGGAACACTCCGCCAGGGATCTGACCACACGTCCGGGGGGCACACCACCGCCTCACACGAGCCCATGTGGTAGCCGGTCCTAAAGCAGCGTCATCCCGCCGTCGACGCGCAAGTCGATGCCGTTCACGAAGCCGCCGTCGTCGCTGGCGAGGAACAGGGCGGCATGCGCCAGTTCCTCAGGACACCCAAGGCGGCCAAGCGGGATCGACCGCGCCAGATCCTGCTCGAAGGATGGCCGGTCGTCCGGCTGTATGCCGAGCTTGTCCAGAATCGGCGTGTCCACGGGACCGGGGCTCAGCACATTGACACGGATGCGCCGGTTGCGGAGTTCGAGCGCCCAACTCCGCGCGAAGGCGCCCAGCGCCGCCTTGCTGCCGGCATAGACCGCATGCCCGTCCAGCGCCTTCCCGCTCGCGATCGAGCCGGTCAGGATGATGGCTCCACCGTCGCGCATCAGAGGAAGCGCCTTGGTGACCCCGAAGAACACGCCGCGTGTGTTGGTGGCGAACTGGGCATCATAGTCCGCTTCCGTCACCACCGCCGAAGGTGCGATGATGTTGACGCCGGCGTTGGCCATGTAGATGTCGATCGCGCCGAACTTTTCCCGCACCACCGAGACCAGCCGGTCATGCGCGGCGAGGTCGGCCACGTCGCCGACCAGCCCGACCGCGTCCTGCCCGAGCGTTGCGGCGGCCTGTTCCACAGCCTCCCTACGGCGGCCGGTAATCACGACTCTGGCTCCTTCAGCCACGAACATCGTGGCTGCGGCAAGGCCGATGCCGCTGTTACCGCCGGTGACGACGGCGATTTTTCCCGCAAGCTTACCCATGGTACTCTCCATCATGAAGAACACCGGGTATCTGGTCGCCGCGGCCGGTTGGAATTAGCCTGGTGTGCGGACAAGCACCTGTTCCGGATCGTCCCGAATGCCCGTTCCCGACCGCACCCACGACTTGCTGGCCTTCCTGCGCACAGCGGAAACCGGATCCTTCACCGGTGCCGCCCGCCGGCTCGGCACCACTCCGTCGGCCATTTCGAAGAGTGTTGCCAGACTGGAGCGGCAGTTCGGCGTGCGGCTGTTCCATCGCTCCACCCGCAACCTCGCACTGACCGCCGAGGCTGTCGCCTACGCGGAACGAGTTGCACCGCTCCTGCGTGCCATCGAAGACGCTGGGGACATTCTCCAGCCTGGACGCACCGCTCAGGGACTGCTGCGCGTGACGATGCCTGCCGATCTCGGCGCGGCTTTGATGGAGCCGCTGGCACGCGAGGTACTCGGGCGAAATCCTGGGTTGAAGATCGACGTCAGTCTGACGGACCGGCATGTCGACCTGATCCGCGAAGGCTATGACGTCGCATTGCGCGCCGGCCTCCTTGCCGATACCGAATTGACCTCGCGGCGGTTGGGGGCGCTTCCGATGGTCCTCGTTGCCTCTCCAGCCTATCTGGCGGCACGCGGCGTCCCGCGAACCGTCGCGGCGCTCCGCACACACACTCATGTCCGCTACACGGTCGCCGGCCGCGCCTTTCCGATCACCTTCGCCGACGGAAGCTCCTTCCTGCCAGAGAGCGTGCTCGATACCGACAGCGGCGCGGGCCTCCGCGGCGCGGCACTGGCGGGGGTGGGCATCGCACAGGTCATGCGCGTCGCGGTGCAGGATGGGCTGGAGACGGGAAAGCTGCAGGTGGTGCTGCCGGAGGCGCCACTGCCCGCCGTGCCGGTTCAGGCGCTTCACGCCTTCGCGCGCCACCTTCCCCTGCGCGTCCGACTGTTCATCGACTTCGCGGCTGCTCAAATCGCCAAGCTCGCCGCCAACGGGACGCCCCAGCCTGGTCAGGTGTGATGTCTCCCACCTTCCTCCGCCCGGGCTCCTTGTGACGTTTTTGTCGATGCCATGGACGAGTTTGAAGCCACTTCAACGAACCGTTCCGGTCACGAGCCTCTCTCTCCCGTCCGGCGGTATGGAAAACGGGAGGCTGCGGAAGGCCGAGCATCGACGCCATGCTGCATCAGGTGGTTCTTCGAGATGCCGTACACCTGCGCGATCTCGCTGATGGTCGGCATTCCGTCCTGCCGCCCGGCCAGATACATGAGCATGCGCAGCGCGTAATCCGTATAGGCCTCATGAGGGTTGTCGGTCGGATGGACTGCCGATCCGTTCATAGAGGTCGACCGGTTCGGCAAATCCTTTCAAGCTGTAGGTTCCGGCAGGTGTAGTGTGATCAGGCGGCAGCAATTCGGCAAAGCGCCTGGACATCAGCAGCGGATGGTCGGTGCGGCTACCCACGGCCTGGATGCGGCTGACCAGATTCACATCGGGTCCGATCACGGTGAAGTCCAGCCTCCGTCCCGATCCAATGTTGCCGTAGCTCACCTCCCCATAATGCAAGGCGATGGTCGCAGCCAGCGGCGGATCGGCCACGGCCAAGGCGGTGAGGCGGGCGCAGACCTCCTCGGCCGCGTGCAGCGCCGCCGCGCAGGCCGCTTCCGGCGGGTTGCCAGGGAAGAAGGCCAGGACGGCATCTCCCATGAACTTCAGGACCTCGCCGCTGGCGCTCGCGATGGCCGGCAGCACCTGATCGAAATAGAGATCCAGCAGTTCCAGCACGCGGGCACCCGGCAAACGGTTCGACAGGCTCGTAAAGCCGCGCATATCGCACAGCATCAACGCCGTGCGCAGCGTCTCCATCTGGCCGCGCCGGATATGGCCGGCCAGGATGCGCCGGGCTGTTCCCGGGCCGACGAATGTGTCGAGCAGTGTCAACTCCACCTGCCGCAGGGTTCGCAGTTCACAGCTGTTGCGCAGCGCCGGCAGAATCCGGTCCAGCGCGGCGCGTTCGCCGACGGAGAAGCCGCGCGTCCTCACCGTGCCGAAGGCGGCGGCGCTGACCGGTCCATCGGCGGTGTTGAGCGGCACGATCAGCAGTTCGGCAAGGCCGCGCCCGGCAAAGACGTCCATCAGCGGCCAGGGCGAATTCGTCGGATCGGTCGGCCGCACCAGAAGCGTCTCGCCGCTGTCCATCACCCGCCGCACCGGGCTGCCGAGGAATCCGGCCGACACCTCCATGCCATGCTCCCGGTCGTGAATTTCCACCGGTTCGTTCGGAGCCCAGGCGATGGTGCGACCGAGAATCTCCGGATGGAGTGTGCGCAAGTGGAGCGTCAGCCGGTCGATGGGCAGTCCAACCGACCGCAGCCGCCGTCCCAGCCCGGCGATGAACGCCGCTTCGTCCATGGCATGGCAATCATCGCCCGCCAGCCATTCCACGATGTCCAGGATCCGTGCGGAACCGTGGAGCCGGTGGCGTTCCCCGCTGCCGGCAGGCCAGGGATGGGTGGTCGCCGATCGGCTGGATAGGTGTCTCATGACATCCCTCCGGATTGTCGGGCAAGAGCCGCCGTTCAATGGGCGCCGCCCCCGCTCAGATGGTCGGGCTTCTTCAGCAGCAGGGTCGCGAGCAGGGCGACGAGCAGGGCGGCACCAAGCAGGCAAAAGGCATCGCCGAACGCCATGACGTAGGCCTGCTTGCGCACCACCGCGCCGATGGCGACATAGGCGCGCCGCCCGGCGTCGAGCGGGTCGGTGATGCCGTGCGACTGGAAGTACCGCGTCAGTTGCTCGATGCGGGCGACGGTCGCCGGCTCGAACAGCGACACCGCGTGCGACAGGATGTTGGAGTGGAACTGCTCGCGTTTCGTCAGGAAGGTCTGCAGCAGGGCGATGCCCACGGCCCCTCCCAGGTTCCGCATCATGTTGAACAGGCCGGAGGCGGAGCCTGCGTTCTCCTTCTCGATCCCGGCGGTCGCCACCGCCGACAGCGGCGCGAAGACCAGCGCTTGCCCGATGGCACGGATGATGTTCGGCACCAGCAGCTGGTCGGCAGCGTAGGAGGCGGTCATGGCGATGTTCATGAAGGCGCTGCCGGCGAAGAGCGAGAAGCCAACGGCGATCAGCAGGCGCGCATCGAACCGCTTCATCAGGCGCGGAACCAGCGGGATCAGCAGAAGCTGCGGCAGCCCGGTCCAGGCCAGCACGCCACCGATCTGTTCCGCATTGTAGCCCTGGATGCGCGACAGGTAGACGGGCAGCACGAAGACGGACCCATAGAGCGCCACACCCAGCATGAAGTTCGCCAGGATGCCGAAGCCGAAGTTGCGCCGCACCAGCAGCCGCAGGTTCAGCAGCGGCCGGGCGCTGCGCAGCTCGATCCACAGGAACAGTCCCAGCGAGACCGCCGCCACGACGCTCAGGCGCAGGATGAAGGGCGAACCGAACCAGTCCTCCTTGTTGCCTTCTTCCAGCACGGTCTGCAATGCGCCAAGCCCCACCGCCATCGTGACGATCCCAGGCCAGTCGCCGGTCTTCAGCAGGTGGAGCTTCATGGGCGCGGGGTCCAGCGAGAAGGCCAGCAGGCCGACCATCACGGCGCCGGGGATCAGATTGACGTAGAAGATGTACTGCCAGCCCCAGTTTTCCGTCAGATAGCCGCCGATGGTCGGCCCGATCGCCGGGGCGAAGGTCGCCGACAGGGCGAACAGGGCGAGCCCGGTGGACTGCTGCGCCTTGGGCAGAAGCGTGATGATGATGGTGAAGGCCATCGGGATCAGCACGCCGCCGCTGAAACCCTGGATGGCACGCAGGACGATCATCTGCTCCAGGTTCGCGGCAAAGGCGCAGAGGACGGAGAAGACGAGAAACAGCACCGCGTTAACCAGCAGATAGCGGCGGATGGAGAAGACCTGGGCCAGCCAGCCGCTCAGGGGGATCACAACGATCTCGGCCACCAGATAGGCGGTGGAGATCCAGCCGCCGTCGTCGATGCCGGCGCCGATCGCACCCTGGATGTCGGCGAGTGACGCATTGACGATCTGGATGTTGAGCACCGCCATGAATGCGCCCAGCGTCGAACCGGTCACGGCGAGCCAGTTGCGGGTGGAGGCAGCGCCGGCCGGGCCGGCTGAGGCAGGAATGGACATGGTCTTGGTCCTTTGCCCAGAGGGGTGCTCAGCTTGCGGGCGTCGCCGTTTCGCGGGTGTCGATGGTCGGCTCGACCGACATGCCGGGGCGCAGAAGGCCCGACAGGGGACCGGGATCCAGGACGATCCTCACGGGGATGCGCTGCACGATCTTGGTGAAGTTGCCGGTCGCATTGTCCGGGGGCAGCAGGGCGAATTCCAGCCCGCTGGCTGGCGACAGGCTGTCCACATGGCCCCTCAGCTCGACGCCGGGGAAGCCGTCCACCGCGATCTCCACCGGCTGCCCGGCATGGACGTGGGTCAGCTGGGTTTCCTTGAAATTCGCAACGACATAGACCGCCTGCAGCGGCACTACGGCCATCAGCTGCGTGCCTGTCTGCACATATTGGCCGACCCGCAGCGAGCGGGCGCCGACCGTGCCGGAGATCGGGGCGGCAATGACCGTGTAGGACAGGTTCAGCCGCGCCTGTTCCAGCGCGCTGCGGCTTCGGTCGCGCTGTGCCTCCGCCTTGCCCTGCTCGGTGACCAGCACCGCGACCTTGTTCTCGGCGGCCACCAGAGCGGCGCGGTCGCCGCGCAGCTTGGCCTGCGCCTGTCCCAGGGTCGACTCCGCCTGCTGCGCCCGCTGGGTCGTGCCGTAGCCAGTCTGCATCAGGTTGCTGTAGCGTGCATTGTCCTTCTGCGCGAAGACCAGCGCGACCTCGCTCGCCGCCACATCGGCTTTCTCCTGTTCGATCAGCGACCGCTGCAGCACGATCTGGGCGTCCAGGTTGCGGATCGCCGCCTCCGCCGTCTCCAGGTCGGCCTGGGCTTGATCCAACGCAACGCGGAAATCACGGTCGTCGATCCGCGCCAGTGGCTGACCGGCAACGACGCGCTCGTTGTCCTGCACCAGAACCTCGGCGATATAGCCGGACACCTTGGGCGCGATCACCGTGTGATCGGCTTTGACATAGGCGTCGTCGGTGCTTTCCAGATGCCGACCGACCGTCCAGTAGCGATAGCCGGCGTTGCCGGCCGCGGTGACACCGCCGAGAAGAGCCAGCGCGAGCGCCATGCGCTTCAGCGCCTTGCGCGCGCCGAGCGCGGCAGGCGTCGCTCCGGCCTCTTCGCCGTGAGTGAGTTCAACCATGGCACCCATCCTTTCCGAGGTATTCGCGGGGGCTTTGGCCGTCCCGAACCGCGATGTCAGGATGGGTGCGGGGGCGTCGGTTGAGAATTCGGGAAAGACTGGAAAGCTTATCCAGTGTGAGTGGATAATCGTGGCGAACCAGGGCGGCGGGGGTGCGCGTGGACCGGCTGACGAGCCTGACGGCCTTTGTGCGGGTGGTGGAGTGCGGCGGCTTCTCCGCGGCGGCGCGGCGGCTGAACCTGTCCGTCACCATGGTGAGCAACCATGTCCAGGCGCTGGAGGACCGGTTGGCGGTCCGCCTGCTGAACCGGACCACGCGGCGGGTCAGCCTGACCGACGCCGGCCGCGCCTATTACGACCGCTGCGTCACTATCCTCGCCGATCTGGAAGCCGCGGACGAGCTGGCGGTGGCGCTGAACGCGACGCCGCGGGGAACCCTGCGCCTGCACATCGGCACGCACCTCGCCCGCTTCATCGCGCCGGTGATCGGCGACTTCGTCACACGCTACCCGGCAATTTCGGTGGAACTGACCATCGGCGAGGCTTCGGTGGACATCGTGGACGAAGGATTCGACCTCGCGGTGCACCCGTTGCAGCCGCAGAACACCAGCCTGATCTGCCGGCGGCTGACGCCCTGGCGGCACGTGCTGTGCGCGGCGCCGGCCTATCTGGAAAAGCACGGCATTCCCCAAAACCTGGAGGATCTGGCGAACCATAATTGCCTGCGCTACAGCCATTATCCGTTCGGCAATGAGTGGCGTTTCATCGGACCGGACCAGTCGGGCGTGTCGGCACGGGTGTCCGGCAATCTGGTGACCAACAGCGCGGAAACCCTGCTGCTGGTCGCTTTGAGCGGCGAGGGGCTGCTGCTGCTGCCCAGCTTTATCGTACTGGACGATTTGCGCAACGGAGCCCTGTGCCGGCTGCTGCCGGACCACCGGCCGGTGGAGTTCGCCATCAACGCCATCTATCCGCACCGGGATCACCTGTCCACCAAGGTGAGAACCTTCATCGACCTGTTGGCCGTGCATTTCGCCCGGCATCGCGAATGGCTGAACCCCTTCGACCCCACCTCTGCACGGTCAGAAGCCGGGCCCGACGGGGTGACCCTGCACCAGGACTGAACAGCCTTAAAAAGCGCCATCAGCACCCGGCCACCGAAACGCTGATAAAATTAGTCTGCGTTTTATGCTTGCGCGGCTGAACACGGACGGATATTGTCCGCGTTACCGGATGGCGGCCGGATCACGGCGATCAGCAGGGACCGAATGCCCGCTGCCGCCTTTCGCCATTCCCCGGCTTCTCAATCAGGCAACGGATGCCCGTCGGACAGGAGAGGGACTCATGAAAATCGTCGTCATCGGTGGAACGGGACTGATCGGTTCCAAGCTTGTCGCCATCCTGAGCGCCAGCGGCCATGAGGTCGTGGCCGCTTCGCCCAGCAAGGGCGTGAACACCATCACCGGCGAAGGATTGGCCGGTGCGCTGAACGGCGCTGCGGTCGTTGTCGACGTGTCCAATGTCCCGTCCTTCGACGAAGGGGTCGTGACCGACTTCTTCCGGACCTCCGGCGGCAATCTGGCCGCGGTCGAGGCGAAGGCCGGTGTCCGCCACCATGTCGCCCTGTCGATCGTCGGTACCGACCGCGTCGCCGACCTTGGCTATTTCCGTGCCAAGGTGGAACAGGAACGGCTGATCGCGCAGTCCGGCATTCCCTACACCGTTGTCCGCGCCACCCAGTTCCTGGAATTCCTCGCCGGCATCGCCGACGGCCATGCCGACGGCGACACGGTGCGGCTGGCGCCGGTGCAGTTCCAGCCGATTGCCGCGGACGATGTGGCGGCCGTCCTGGCAGAGACCGCCCTGGCGCAGCCGCTCAACGGCCTCATCGACATTGCCGGCCCGGACCGCGGCCCCTTCGCCGACATCGTCGGCCGTTATCTGACGGCGGTGGGCGACCGCCGCACCGCTGTCAGCGATCCGGCAGCCCGCTATTTCGGCGGCCGCGTCACCGAGTTTTCCCTGGTCCCCACCGGCCCGGCCCGCCTCGGCCAGATCAACCTGACTGACTGGCTCAATCGGTCCAAGGCCGGCGTCTGATCGACTTTCCGCCGCAGGGCGTCTTTACCGGCGTCCAATCAAAGCCATCGATTGCCGAAGGAGCAGAACCATGAAACGCTTTCTCGCCCCCTTGCTGGTCGCGACCCTGCCGTTCGCCACGGCTCTCGCGGATACTCCCCAGCCGAAAAATGCCAAGGTGACTTTGGTCTACGAACACGCACTGCCCGACGTGCCCGGCAAGAGCGTCAAGGGCGTGCTGGTCGAATATGGTCCGGGCGGCTCTTCACCTGCCCATACCCATGCGAAGTCGGCGCTCATCTACGCCACCGTGCTGGAAGGGGCGATCCGCAGCAAGGTCAATGACGGCCCGGCCAAAACCTATCGTGTCGGCGAGAACTTCACCGAACTGCCGGGCGACCATCATGGGGTCAGCGCCAACGCCAGCGACACCAAGCCGGCGAAACTCCTTGCGGTCTTCGTTGTGGACACCGCTGATACGGAGTTGACCACGCCGGACAAGAAGTGACGGAGGCGTTGCGGAACAGGGACGGCTTGCGCTTTGAAACGCGGATTATTAATGTCCCCGTTCCCCTGTTTTCTATCGGAACCGGCCATGGCACATCTCACCGTCAGCGTTGAGTACGGCATTCACTGCCTCCTCTGGCTGGTCTCATCGGGTAACCAGCCACTGAGCAGCCGTGACCTGGCCGAACTGCAGGGCATCTCACCGTCTTTTCTGGCCAAGATTTTCCCGAAGCTTGAAAAGGCCGGACTCGTCATGGCTAGCGAAGGCGTGCGCGGCGGCTATCGACTCGCCAAAGCGCCGGAAGACATCACCTTTCTGGACATTGTCGATGCGATCGAAGGCGACAAGCCGCTTTTCGATTGCCAGGAAATCCGCGGTCGCTGTGCAGTGTTCGGCCAGCGACCGCCCTCCTGGGCGACATCCGGTGTCTGTGCGGTCCATGCGGTGATGATTCGCGCGGAAAAGGCGATGCGGGCCGTACTGGCCCAAGAGACGCTTGCCAACGTTGCCAACACATTCGGCCGGAAGGCCCCGGCAGAGTTCTCCGACGAAATCGCCAACTGGATTCAGGAGCGGTTCAGCGCCCGGACCACAGCACGCACATCGCGATCCAGCTGAAACGCCCCTCAATCCGGAAGCGAAGGGCAGCACGTCAGGCATCAAGCCCGTATCTGCCAAAGAGATCGGCCCCGCCATATACATTCATTGAATATGAATGTTTTAATTTGCTGCAGATCGCCGCGTTGCGATGCAGTCTGCTTAGCATCTGCTTCAGCATCTAGTATGCGCCCCATGAGGCGTTAGACGCTCAGGATCCGCTTCGAACGCGGACTGGTGCGACAATCTGTCCATTCTTAAAGATGCATTTATAGTGCATATTATTCCCATGACATCGCACGATTGCCGCCACCGGCGACGCGCTTGATCCACCGGACATCCACTCACGCTGAAGACGCCGGCGGCCATCGTCGATCGGGCGCGCCAGCGCACCGGAGCCAAGGAGCTCACATCATGAAGCCTCTCATCCTCACCACGCATCACACGCCGCGCGACCTCAGTGACCGCATCGCGCTGGGCTTCACCAAGGCACTGCGCCTGCTGGCCGACACCTTTTTCGCCAAACGCTACGGCCATCGCGCCATCGTGCTGGAAACGGTTGCGGCGGTTCCGGGCATGGTCGGCGCGACGTTGCAGCATCTGCGCTGCCTGCGCCGCATGCAGCACGACCAGGGCTGGATTCACACCCTGCTCGACGAGGCGGAGAACGAACGCATGCACCTGATGACCTTCATCGAGGTGGCGAAACCGAACTGGCTGGAACGCGTCCTGATCCTGCTGACCCAGGGTGCCTTCTACAACGCCTTCTTCCTGCTGTACCTGATCTCGCCGAAGACGGCCCACCGCGTGGTCGGCTATTTCGAAGAGGAAGCGGTCGTCAGCTACACCGGCTATCTCGCCGAGATCGACGCCGGCCGGCACGCGAACCCGCCGGCCCCGCGCCTCGCCATCGATTACTGGAAGCTTCCGGAAGCCGCGACCTTGCGCGATGTCGTACTCGCCGTCCGCAACGACGAGGCCAACCATCGCGACGTGAACCACGGCTTCGCCGACACGCTGGCGGGCCAGCCGTCCGCCGACGTGGACCGCCGCGACGAGTCGCGCAAGGCTGCTTGACCGGGAAGGAGCCATTGACCATGAACGCCGCACCCCACCGCACGCACCGGGACATCGTCATCGCCGAACGCGTCGCTGCAACCGGCATCGACGAAGCGATGATCCGGACGCTCGTCCATGCCTTCTACGGAAAGGTTCGAGCCGACGCGACGCTGGGGCCGGTGTTCGACCGGACCATCACCGACTGGGAGCCGCATCTGCGCACCATGGAGGATTTCTGGTCGTCGGTCGCCCTGCTTTCGGGCCGCTACCACGGCCGTCCGATGCCGCTGCATGCCAACCTAGACATCGGGCCGGCGCAGTTTGACCGTTGGCTGTCGCTGTTCTCCGACACAGCCGCCGAGGTCTGCCCGCCCGCCGCCGCCGCTTTTTTCACCGACCGCGCGCGCAACATCGCGCGCAGCCTGCTCACCGGGCTTTATTGGAGTTGTGACAAAAGCAAGAGAAATTCGAAAAAACAGGGCATTGCCCTTTCTTCAAATTCTTGACGGCCGTCAAGTAATCGGGGCGTGAAATCCGGGATGTTGGCTTCAGAAGCAACACTCGCCCTGGATTGCATCATGAAAACCAAGACCTTCCTCGCCACCGTCAGCGCCGCCGCCCTCATCGCCCTGTCGGGGATCGGCGCCGCATCGGCCACCACGCTGTACGCCGAGCCGAAGGTCAAGGAGCCGGCGGTCGACATCGTCCAGGACCCCGCGGCGGTCCCGGCGCCGGAAGCGGCGGGCACGCGCGCGCCCAAGACCCACAATGTCGTGCTGACCACGACCGAGGTCGAAGCCAGGCTGGATGACGGCACGACCTACACCTACTGGACGTTCAACAACAAGGTTCCCGGCCCGATGGTCCGCGTCCGTGTCGGCGACACGGTGAACGTGTCCATGACGAACGCGCCCGGGTCGGTCATGAACCATTCCATTGATTTCCACGCGGCCACCGGTTTCCTCGGCGGCGGACAGATCACCCAGGCGGAGCCGGGCCAGACCAAGGAATTCTCGTTCAAGGCGATGGCGCCGGGCGTCTACGTCTATCACTGCGCCACGCCGATGGTCGCTCAGCACATCGCCAAGGGCATGTTCGGCCTGATCGTGGTGGAGCCCGAAGGCGGCCTGCCGAAGGTCGACAAGGAATTCTATGTGATGCAGCAGGAGATCTACGCCACCAAGGCGAAGAACCTGCCGGCGGCGGAGGATGACTACGACGGCTTGGTCAACGAGAAGCCCGGCTATCTGGTGTTCAACGGCGCCGTGGGTGGGCTGGTGAAGGACAAGCCGCTGAAGGCCAGTGTGGGCGAAACCGTGCGCATCTGGTTCGGTGTCGGTGGGCCGAACTTCACCTCGTCGTTCCATGTCATCGGCGAGATCTTCGATCGCGTCCACAATCTCGGTGCCCTGGACACGCCGCCGCTGAAGAATGTCCAGACGGTCACGGTGGCGCCGGGCGGGGCGACGATGGTGGAGTTCAAGGTCGACTATCCGGGCAAGTACGCCTTGGTCGACCACGCTCTGAGCCGCGCCACCAAGGGGCTCATCGGCATTCTGGAAGTCGATGGCAAGGCGGACGACAGCGTCATCCTCGACAAGAGCGGCGACTCCCGCAAGCAGCTCGGTGAGATGAAGCATTGATCCCACCCCGGTGGGATGCGCAGGGGGAGGGTGGGGTGAGAGCCTGCCTTCCTCCGTTGGGCATTTCCCGCTTGCCGGCGGTGCTTGGCCGTGCCGTTTGCGCGAGGACAAAGAGGCCCTCGCATCATCGTGGCATGATCCGGTTATGACCTTTCCATCCTTTTATGATGCGGCGCCGCGGCTCGTCGTGTGCGATCCGCTCAGCGCGTTCCTCGGCGCGGCCGAGGACAGAAGCTCCGGATTTCGCAAACGGATGCTGCGCTGGAACTCGTCGCTCCAGTCGATGAGGACATAGTGACTGAACCGCTCCGGATTTTCCGGAGGCCATTTGGTCTGGGTCAGGCCGCCACGGCCCGAGGATACCGACAACTGTATCAGCGAGCCTCAGGGATCGGTGCGGCCGTGGGCTGCGCGGAACCAATGCTCCGCCTGCTGACGACAGGCTTCGGCATTGACGGGATCGCTCGGCGTCGCCGGCGCGGTTCACTATGGCCCTTTGCCTTCGTGCGCCGACACCTCAACCGGTCGCGTCTCGCTTCCTGAACACGTCCTTGTGCTGCGAACTGAGTTCGTTCTTTAGAATCTTTCCCATGGCGTTCCGGGGCAGGGCATCCTGGACGATCACGGCCTTGGGCAGCTTGTATCCGGCGAGTTCGCGCGCCGCCCGTGCGAGAATGGAGGCTGGATCGAGCGGCTCGCCGCCCGGTTGGCGCTCGACGGCGGCCACCACGCCCTCGCCGAAATCGGGGTGGGGAACGCCGAAGACCGCGGTCTCGCCCACCCCATCGATGCGGTTGAGCACGATCTCCACCTCGCGCGGATAAACATTGTAGCCGCCGGAAATGATGATCTCCTTCGCGCGGCTGACCAGCGTGAGACGGCCGTCCGGCGCGGCGCGCGCCAGATCCCCCGTCATGAAGAAGCTGTCCGGCCGGAATTCCGCCGCCGTTTTTTCCGGCATCCGCCAATAGCCCTTGAACACGTTCGGACCGCGCAGTTCGAGGCCGCCGACCGTGCCCGCAGGCTGCGGCTGTCCGGCGGCGTCCACAACCCGGACCTCCAGCCCCGGCAGGGGGTAGCCGACCGTGCCGGGCAGACGCTCGCCGTCGAGAGGATTGGAGGCAATGATCGTGGTTTCCGTCATGCCGTAGCGTTCGAGAATCCGATGCCCGGTGCGAGCCTCGAACGCCTCGAAGATTTCCCGTGACAGAGGAGCCGAGCCGCAGGTGAACAGGCGCATGGTTCCGCAGCGCTCCCTGGCGAGCCGCGGGTCGGCCAGGAGGCGCGTGTAGAGCGTCGGGACGCCCATGAACACGGTGCTGTGCGGCAGATGCTCGATCACGGCGTCGGGCGTGAACTTGGGAAGGAAAACAGAGGACGCGCCCGCATACAGCATCGAGTTCAAGGCGATGAACAGGCCGTGTGCGTGGAAAATGGGCAGGGCATGCAACAGCACATCGGCTTCGGAGATGCCCCAAAGCGCGTTCAGTGTGCGGGTGCCAAAGGCCAGATTGCCGTGGGAGATCATGGCGCCCTTGGGGCGCCCCGTCGTTCCGGAGGTGTAGAGGATCGCCGCCACCTCGTCGGGACCCACCTCGGCGACACGCTCCCAGGGTGGCCGTCCGCGGCACGCCGCCATCACGGTTCCTTCGCCGTCCGGATCGAGCGTGAAGGTTCGGCACCCAGCCGGTGGCACCAGATCGCCCACGACCGGAGTCTGCCCGACGAACACCGTGGGTTCCGCGTCGTCGAGAAAGTAGCGCAGTTCGGCCAGCGTGTAGGCCGTGTTGAGCGGCAGGTAGATGGCCCCGAGTTGCAGGACGGCGAGATAAAGGCACACCGCCTCGGGCGACTTCGCCACCTGCACGGCGACCCGGTTTCCCGGACCGACGCCGGCCTCGTCAAGGAGGTGTGCCATGCGTCCGGCGGTTCGCCACAGGTCCGCGTAGGTCCAGGTCCGCCCCCTGTCGGTTCGCCCCGTATCGGTTCGCAGGGCCACCCGCGCGTCGGACGGTGCTCCGGGTTTCAAAAGCAGGCTGTAAAGATTGTGCGTCATTCCGGTGTTCCTGTCGCCGCGATGCGGGCCATGTCATTCCCTGAAGCGAAGGACGGTTCGCTTCAGGGAATGAGCACGATCGATCCCGTCGTGCGGCGGGCTTCCAGGTCGCGGTGCACCGATGCGGCCTCGGTGAGCGGCGTCCGATGGGCGATGCCGACCTGGACGCGGCCCGAGGCCAGGGCCTCGAACAGCCCGCCGGCCAGGGTCTCGATGTCGTCGCGGCTGCGGGTGACCGTGGCCAGGGTCGGCTTGGCGAGGAAGATCGAGCCCTTTTGCGCCAACACGCTGATATCCAAGGGCGGCACTGGGCCGCTCGCCTGTCCGAAGCTGACCATCAGGCCGAAGGGCTTCAGACAGTCCAGCGACGCCATGAAGGTGTCCTGCCCGACGGAGTCGTAGACCACGTCGACACCGCGACCGCCGGTGATGTCGCGGACGCGCGCGACGAAATCCTCCTCGCGGTAGAGGATGACGTGATCGCAGCCGGCGCCCCGGGCGACGGCCGCCTTTTCCGGCGAGCCGACCGTGCCGATCACCGTCGCCCCCAGAGCGTGCGCCCACTGGCACAGCATCTGGCCGACGCCGCCCGCCGCGGCGTGCACGAGAAGGGTTTCCCCCGCCTTGACCGGGTGAACGCGATGCAGCAGATACTGCGCCGTCGTCCCCTTGACCATCGCGGCGGCGGCCACCTCGTCCGGCACCGTGTCCGGCAGTTTCACCAAGCGGTGCGTGGGAACAATGCGCTGCTCGGCGTAGGCGCCGAGCAGCATCCAGTAGGCGACGCGGTCGCCGGGCGCCACATCGGTGACGCCGGGGCCGACCGCCTCGACGACGCCGGCGCCCTCCACACCCAGCACGGCTGGGCGTGGGATCGCGTACTGCCCGGAGAGGGCCGAGCGGTGATAGGTGTCGATGAGGTTGACGCCGATCGCCGTGTGGCGGACCAGGGCCTCCCCCGGGCCGGGCGGCGGCACGGCCACCTCCTCCCAGGCCAGGGCTTCGGGACCACCGGGCTGGTGGACGCGGATCGCATGAACCATGCTCGGTTTCCCTTTCACGCCGATGTCAGCCGTCCGGTGATCAGGGCGAAGACGGCGCTGAAATCCTTGTTTCCGTGACCGTGCTCCACAAGCATCTGGTAGAGCGCGGCGGCGCTGCCGGCGAGCGGCGTGGCGGCGCCGCTGGTGGCGGCCGCGTTCTGGGACAGGCGCATGTCCTTCAGCATCATGGCCGCCGCGAAGCCCGGCTGGTAGTCGCGGTTGGCCGGCGATGCCGGCACCGGCCCCGGAACCGGGCAATAGCTCTGCAAGGCCCAGCAATTGCCCGAGGACACGGTCATGACATCGTAGACCGTCTGGTGGTCGAGCCCGAGCTTCTCGGCCAGGGCGAACACCTCGCTGATGGCGACCATGCTCATGCCCGCCATCATGTTGTTGCAGATCTTCAGGGCTACGCCGTTCCCGGATGCGCCGACATGGAAGATTTTGGGACCCATGGCAGCCAGCACCGGGCGGGCGCGCTCGAAACCCTCGGCGGTGCCGCCGACCATGAAGGTCAGGGTCCCGGCCTGCGCCGCCGGAACGGCGCCGGACACCGGGGCGTCCACCATGACGAAACCGGCCTCGGCCGCCGCCTTGCTGACCGCCCGCGCGCTCTCCACGTCGATGGTGGAGCAGTCGATCAGCATCGTGCCCGGACGGGCGTGCGCCAGCACGCCGCCCTCACCCTCGTCTTGGCCCTCGTAGGCGGCCCGCACATGCTTTCCCGTCGGGATCATGCTGATGACGGTGTCGGCATCGGCCAGCGCATCGGCCAGCGTGGAAACCACGCGGCCACCGGCGGCGGCGTAGGCGTCGCGCGCCGCGGCCACCACGTCGTACCCGACGACGTCATGCCCGGCCTTGGTCAGGTTGTCGCACATGGGACGGCCCATGTTGCCGAGTCCGATGAAAGCAATCCGCGCCATGATTTTCCTCCGGAAGGGTCTTTCAGTGGGTCACTTCTTGACCAGGGAGCACTTGCTTTCGCTCAAGGGGATCGCCGCCTGGTCGCCGGGGATGGTGCGCTGAACCTTGTAATAATCCCAGGGTCCCTTGGACTCGGCCGGAGTCTTGACCTCGATCAGGTACATGTCACGGATGACCCGGCCGTCCTCGCGGACCTTGCCGCCCTTGGTGATGAGATCGTCGACGGGAAGTTCCCTCATCTTGGCGGCGACCACGGTGCCGTCGTCGGTGCCGGCCGCCTGCATCGCCTTCAGGTAATGCGTCACCGCCGAGTACACGCCGGCCTGGACCATGTTGGGTTTGCGCTTCATGCGCGCCTCGAAGCGCTCACCCAGCTTGCGGCTGCCCTCGTCGCGATCCCAGTAGTAGGCCGTGGTCGCGATCAGCCCCTTGGCGTTTTCAAGGCCGAGCGCATGCACGTCGCTGATCAGGACGGCCAGCCCGACGAGCTTCTGGCCGCTGCTGGTGATGCCGAACTCCGCCGCCTGCTTGACCGCGTTGGTGGTGTCCGTCCCGCCGTTGGCGAGCCCAATGATCGCGGCCTTGGACGCCTGTGCCTGGAGAAGGAAGGAGGAGAAATCGCTGTTGCCGAGCGGGTGCCTGACCTGCCCCAGCACCTTGCCGCCGTTCTCCTTGACCGTCTTGTCGATGTCGGCGGACATCTGATGACCGAAGGCATAGTCGGCGGTCAGCATGAACCAGTCCTTGCCGCCGTCCTGGACCACGGCGCGGGCGGTTCCGACCGCCTGGGAATAGGTGTCCCACATCCAGTGGAAGCCGTTGGGCGAGCAGTCTTCGTTGGTGAGGCGCGTCGTCCCCGGACCAGTGGCCAGGGTGATCTTCCCGCGTTCGCGGGCGAGGTTCTGGACCCCGATGGCGATGGCCGAATTGGTCAGGTCGGCGATGGCATGGACGCCCTGGGTGTCGAACCATTCGCGGGCCTTCGCCAGCCCGATGTCGGGCTTGTTCTGGTGGTCCGCCGACAGGATCTCGATCTTCTTGCCCAGAACCTGGCCGCCGAAATCCTCGACGGCCAGCCGCGCCGCCTCGACCGAACCGGCGCCGCCGAATTCGCTGTACAGACCCGACTGATCGTTCAGAACGCCGATCCGGATGACGTCGGCGGCCTGGGCCGCTCCCGCCGTCAAGGTCGTCGTGGCGAGAAGGGCGGCGATAAAGGACGTACGCATTCTTGTTTCCTCCCTTTTTTTGATGAATTCTTGATCAGTCCATGTTGATGATGACCGTCTTCTTGTGCGTGAAGTGGTCGAGCATCGCTTCGAGGGATGCTTCCTTGCCAAGGCCGGACTGCTTGAAGCCGCCGTAGGACAGGCCCGGCTGAACCACGAGGTTCTGGTTGACCTGCACGAAGCCGGCCTGGAGCCGCCGGGTCGCGTCGAGGGCGGTGCGGAGATCGCGCGTCCAGATGGTCGCGGCGAGGCCGAAATCGCTGTCGTTGGCCATGGCCAACGCGTCCTCGTAGTCGCGGAAGGCGATCACGCAGGTGACCGGTCCGAAGATTTCCTCGCGGGCCAGCCGGTGATCGTTGGCAAGGCCGGTGAAGAGGACGGGCTGTACGAACAGGCCGCGCGCCAACCGCTCGTCCTTCGGCAGGGCCGAGCAACGATGGGCCACCGCGCCCTCCGCCGTCTCGCCGAGCGCGATGTAGGACTGCACCCGCTCGAACTGCTGCGGCGAGATGATGGTGCCGATGTCCGTCGCCTCGTCCAGCGGGTCGCCCATGGTCATGGCGTCGACCTTCGCCTTGAGTTTGTCGATGAAGGAGTCGTGAAGGCTCTCGTGGACGAAGATGCGCGAGGAGGCGGTGCAGCTCTGGCCCTGCCGCGTGAAGCGCATGCCCGCCACGGCGCCGTCGATGGCCTTGTCGAGATCGGCGTCGCCCATCACGATCATCGGGCTTTTGCCGCCCAGTTCGAGGGTGACGGGGATCAGCTTGTCGGCCGCCAGATGCGAAATGATCTTCCCCGTCTCCACCGAGCCGGTGAAGGTCACCTTGCCGACCCCCGGATGGGTGACCAGGGGGGCGCCGCAGCCGGGACCGTCGCCCGACAGGATGTTGAGGACCCCCGTCGGCAGAACCTGGTTCATGACCTGGACGACGCGCAGGGCCGCGAGAGGCGCCTCCTCGGCGGATTTGACGATGACCGCGTTTCCGGCGACCAGCGCCGGCGCGATCTTGAGCGCCATCAGGTACAGCGGCACGTTCCACGGGATGATGGCGCCGACGACGCCGATCGGCTCGCGCTGGGTGAAGGTCAGCATCTTCGGGTGGAAGGGGACGGTTTCGCCCTTCAGCTCGGACGCGAGCCCGCCGTAGAAGGTCAGGGTGTCCGCCACCAGCGACGCCTCGACCCGGCTTTCGGTCCGAATGGCCTTCCCCGTCTCGAGGGCGAGCAGGCGCCCGATCTCCTCGGCATGGCCGGTCAGACGGCGCCCGCATTCGACCAGCAGCCGGCCCCGCTCGCGCGCCGAAAGGCGCGCCCAGGCGCCTTGCGCCGCGGCCGCCGCGCGGACCGCGGCGTCAACGTCCCGCTCGCCGCCGTCCGCCGCCGTGGCGATCACGTCGCCCGTTGCGGGGTTCACGATATCGAAGGTCTTCCCCGTGGCCGCCGGCCGGAGCTCGCCGCCGATCAGCAGCAAACCCGACAACTCGCGCGCGAGGGCATGGGGGGTCGTGTTCAGAACCAGGTTCTGGTCGGTCATGGACGGTCTCTTTTTGAATGGGGCGGTCGAATGCGGCTGGTGCGCCGATCCGGCGTGCGCCCGGGGCGGAGGCGGTCAGGACGCTCGGCGCTGCGACCAAACCTTCAGGGCGTTGGCGAACTCGTCGGATCGTAGGCTCGCGGTGAAGGCCGCTTCCGCCGCCCGATCGTCCATTTCTCCACGGGCGATGTCATTGAGCGCGCGCTTCATGCCGGCGATGGCCTGCGGCGCGCAGGCCGTGATGCGTCCGGCCAGTTCGTCCACGGCGGCCGGGAGGTCGTCGGGATCGACGACCCGGTCCAGGAAGCCGATGTTCAACATTTCGTGGTCGGCGATCGTTTCCGCCGTGAGAAACAAGCGCTTGGCCGCGTTGAGGCCGAGCCGCGACACGTAACGGCGAAGGCCGCCGGGGTAGAATTGTATGCCAAGCTGCCCGGCCGGCATGCGCATGCGCATCCCGGTCACGCCGATGCGGAAGTCGCAGGCGAGCGCCAAGTCGGTAGAGCCACCATAGACGCTGCCGTTGAGGGCGCAGATCGTCGGAACACGGACCGCTTCAACGCGATCGCACAACCGTGCGAAGGCATTCTCCCCGTCCTGACCGTCCGCCCCGCCGCGCTGGGACGATTGGGCCGTGCTCAGGTCGTACCCGGACGAGAAGCTCGGCCCCGTCGCGGTCAGAACCAGCACGCGAACGGACGGGTTCGCTTCGGCGGCCGCGATTCTTTCCTCCAGAATGGCGATGTCCGCCACGTCGATCCGATTGTGCTGAAGCGGGCGGTTGAGCCGGATGGTGCCCACCGCGTCCTTCACGGTCAGTTGGGGGGCTGTCGCCGGCCCGTCCGATTGACCCCGTGGCGTCCCGTTCATTGTTTCCTCCCAGGCGCCGTCATTGGCGACGGCGCGGCCCTGCGGATACCGCCTTCGTTTTTCTAAAGAACCATGAACGACGATATGCATACCAGAGAGCGACAATGGAATGCAACATGGAAAGTTTGGCACGCTTATGGTTTGCTCGCCCAGCAATAGGCGGCATCGGTATCCGATCGTGCTTTGCGCGTTGGAGAGCGCTGAAAACCTTCGCCGGGCGAGGGTGCGCTGCGGCTTGCTACGGCCTGATTTCTCCGCCGGTTGCGGCTCTTCGGTCGACCAAAAGCGAGTTTTGGCATACCATCACATTGACGCCGACCGGCGCACGCGATACTGTTGGCCGATCCCGATTTGCCAACGGATCATGCCATGCAGGCGGAAAAGCCAAGCCGCGTAACGGAAATGCGGCAGGTGCTCGAACAGGAAATTCTGGGCGGGATCATCGCGCCCGGTGAGCGCCTGGACGAACGAGCTTTGGCCGAACGGTTCGGCGTGTCACGGACGCCGGTGCGCGAGGTGCTGTCCCAGCTCGGTTCGAGCGGCCTGGTCACGATAAAGCCGGGAGCCGGCGCCTCCGTATTGCGGATGTCCGCCAAGCAGCTCGTCGGCATGATGGAGGTTCTGGTCGAACTGGAATCCCTGGCCGCCAGCCTTTCCGCCCGCCGCATGGGAATCGCCGGGCGCAAGCGTCTTCTGGAAGTGCACGAAGCGAGCCGCGCCGCCGCCGAGGCCGGCGACATCGAGGCCTACGACAATCTCAATCGCGAACTCCATGAGTTGATCTACGCCGGAAGCCGGAACGAGCATCTGGAGCATCAGGCGAAACTCATTCGCAGTCGCCTGCGCATCTACCGCCAGTATCCGTTCCAGCACACCGCGCGTCCCTTGAAGTCCTACACGGAACACGACCTTTTCGTGAAAGCGATCCTGGAAGGGGATGGCGAGGCCGCGCGCCGGCACATGCACGACCACATGACCACGGGCGGAAGCATCTGGGTCGATATGGTGGTCTCCATGCCGCCCGTCGGTGACCATGAGTAGCGGCGTCGTTTTCTGAGCATATTTGCCGGGCGTTGCTGCGAAAAAGCCGGGCTGAGTGTATTCGGGAAACGGGAACCAACCCAGGTCCGCCACCGCCGCCGTCGCCAAGGCTGGTATCAGGTGCGCGACCGGCTGTCGTTCATCCGTGCCATCGGCCTCGGTCGCGCGACGGTGACGAGCGGCATCGCCAACCTCGCCAAGACTTTCCGACACTTGATCTGGCTTTGGGGCGAACTGAGCCCGTATAGCGCCGCTCTCCCAGCGTATTTGCGACTTTGCAACCAAAACTGAGAATTCAGCCCCCTTGAGAACGCCGCTTTTCGGCGCGTCGGCGGTCTGCTCGCCGATCGCTCTCAAGACGGCATACTCCCTCCGTCGCGGCCAGCGGTTCTTAGCGCGAGCATCAACAGCGCCCGGCTTCCGCACCGAACCCCAAGCCGTCGCCAATCCCCCATTCCCGCACCACGCCGCCATGCGGTGCCAGGACTCCCGAACCGCGTCAGAGTCCGTATCCCCATGTCGATCCACACAAAGCGGTTGGCCGATTCTGATAGGCGCTTTGTCCGGAATTGCCCTCTGCCGCTTGTTGAGTCAGCGAATGGTATGCGGTGCAATGTATACCACAGCAGCGCTGAAGCGGAACGTCCGGATCTTTTCGGCCATCTCCGCAGGTGAAGGCTGCCCTTTGCAACCTGAAGCAACGGAGCATCGCCATGCGACCGATTCCGGTGACCGTGTTGACCGGATTTCTCGGGGCCGGCAAGACGACCCTGCTCAACCGCATCCTGGCGGAGTGCGGTGGCGGGCGGACCGCCGTCATCGTCAACGAATATGGGGAACTTGGCATCGACGGGCTGCTCGTGACGGCGACGGACGAGACGATCGTCGAACTCAACAACGGGTGCGTCTGCTGCATCGTCCGCGGTGACCTGATCGAGGCGTTGGTGAAGCTGGCCGAAGGCGAACGCGGATTCGACCGGGTGGTGATCGAAACGAGCGGCCTTGCCGACCCGGCTCCCGTCATTCAATCCTTCGTGCTGGACGAAGGGCTGCGTGGCCGCTTTGTACTGGACGCCATCATCACCGTGGCCGATGCCCGCCACCTTCCCCTGCAACTCGGTCATGACGAAGCGCGCGAACAGGTTGCCTTCGCGGACGTTATCCTGCTGAACAAGATCGACCTGGAACCCGCCGCGGCGCTCGACGCCGTGGAACGCGAGATCCGCCGGCTCAACCCGCTGGCGCGCATCCACCGCACCGAGGAGTGCGCCCTGCCGCTCTCGGAGATCCTCGGCATCGGCGCCTTCGACCTGCAGAACATCCTGCGCCTCGACCCCGATATCCTGGATGAGCATGAGCACGAACACGACGCCGGCATCGGCTGCGTGGCCTTTCGCGAGCCCGGACGGCTTGACCCGGCGGCCGTCGACCGCTGGCTCAACCAGCTTATCCAGGACAAGGGGCGTGACCTGCTGCGCGCCAAGGGCGTGCTGGATCTCGACGGCCAGGGCCGCCGCTTCGTCTTTCACGGCGTCCACATGACGCTGGACGGGCGGCCGGGCCGGCCTTGGAAACCCGGCGAGGAACGGCTGAACCAGCTTGTCTTCATCGGCCGCGACCTCGATGCCGAAACGCTGCTGGAGGGACTTCGCGGCTGCGCCGTCCGGGCGGACGTTCCCGCCCTCTGACGCTTCTGATTCCGTTCCCGATTTCAGGAAGCATCCAATGAAGCTGCAACATTACCTCGGGGGCCTGGAAGGTCTCGGCCCCATCACCGTCGAAACGCGCGTCTTCGTTGAGGAATGGGAGAAGCGCATCTTCGGCATTCACACGGCGATGATGGCGCTCAGCCCGCAACTGCCGCTTCCCGCCACGCCGAGCGCCTTTCACACCGTCTGGACCTGGGCCCACCTGCGCACCGGGGCCGAAGGGCTCAATCCCTTCGACTACTTCAAATACCGCTATTACGAGAAATGGCTGGGCGGCATCAGTGGCTATTTCATCGAGAACGGCTACATCACGGAGGAGGAGTTGGACGCGCGCACGGCCGAGTATCTCGCCGATCCGGAGAAGCCTCTGCCGCAAGGCGGCGCGCCGGAGATCGACCGGCGCGTCGAACGCTATCTGGCGGAAGGGGATTCCCCGAAGCGTGACGTCGCGATCCTGCCCGACTTCCAAGAAGGCGACACGGTGACGGTCAGGAACGTGCCGACGCTTGAGCACACCCGCCTTCCCGGTTTCCTGCGCAACCACAGTGGCGTGGTCGAGACGGTCTACCCAGGTGCCTACGGCTATCTGACCGACACCGGGACGGACGGCGTCGGCGCGCCGATGCCGGTTTATTGCGTGCGTTTCGAGGCCAAGGACCTGTGGCCCGGCAACACGGAGCCGAACGTCACGCTCTACGCCGACCTCTACGCCGCCTACGTCACCAAGCCCACCGCCTGAACCGGAGCCATCGCGAATGACCGATCGTTTCCATCATCCCGACGACCGCGAGGCCCGGAGCGCCGCGCGCGTCCGCGCCCTTGAGGCGCTGCTCATCGAAAAGGGCGTCATCACCAGCAAGACCGTGGACACGGTGCTGAACGTGTTCGAAACTAAGATGGGTCCGTTCAACGGCGCCAGGATCGTCGCCCGCGCCTGGGTCGATCCGGCCTTCAAGCAACGGCTGGTCGCGGATGCGCCGGCCGCCATCGCCGAATTGACGGATCTGCCGGAAGGCATGGCCGGGGCCGAGGGCGAGCACATGCGCGCCGTGGCGAACGGCGAGGGCGTCCACAACCTGGTCATCTGCACGCTCTGCTCCTGCTATCCCTGGCCGGTGCTGGGGCTGCCGCCCTACTGGTACAAGGACCCGACCTTCCGCAGCCGCGCCGCCCGCGAGCCGCGCGCCGTGCTGAAGGAGTTCGGGCTCACCGTGCCCGAAAGCACCGAGGTCAAGGTCTGGGACAGCAGCGCGCAGATCCGCTGGTTCGTCATTCCCGAGCGCCCCGCCGGGACCGAGGGCATGAGCGAGAACCAACTCGCCGCTCTGGTCACGCCGGAAGCCATGATGGGCGTGGCGGTGGCGGCGTCCGCCTGAACCCCGAACCGGGTCCTCAACATCGTCAGGAGGAACGGGCATGCTGACCCGCTTCGAACATTTCGCCCTGACCAGCATGGCCGGGGCCGAGGATTCCCCGCCCCGCGCCAACGGCACCCTCTGCTTCGCGGAGGAGTGGGAGCGGTCGGCCTTCGGGGTGGCGCTCGCGCTGGCCCGGGAGGGCCATTTCGAATGGGAGGATTTCCGCCAGAACCTGATCGCCGCCATCGGCGACTGGGAGAGGACACAGTCTTCCGACGGCCCCTCCTGGAACTACTACGAACAGTGGTTGAGCGCCCTGGAGGCGACGATCCTTCAATCCGGCCTCGCGACGCCCGACGAATTGTCGGCCCGCCTTGTCACGGCCACCGCGACCGCCGACACCCGGTCGGCCTGATACCACCATCCGAACATCGGGAGACGACCATGCACATTGAACCCGGCATGCTGTCCGCCGCGAAGATCGTCGGCGCCAACGCGGCCGCGCTCAGCCTTCTCGCCTCGCACACTCCGGCCTTCCTGCGCCGGCCTCTCGAATGGGGCAAGGCACTCCTGGCGGCCATCTTCTTCTCGGTCTTCATGGAGTTCTGGCACCAGCCGGTCGGCCCGTCGGAACTGCACTTCATCGGCGCCTCGGCCATCTATTTCATTTTCGGATTTCCCGCGACCCTGTTCGGGTTCGGCATTGGCCTGACGCTGCAGGCCCTTCTGTTCGAGCCGCAGGACCTCGGGCATCTCGCCGTGAATTCGCTGTCGCTGATGGTGCCGCTGGTTGCCGCACACGCCATGGGTGGAAAGCGCCTGCTGGAATCCGGTGGACTGGCCTCGATCCGCTGGTCGTCGGTGCTGCGCTTCGACGCCGTCTATTACAGCGGCGTGGTTGCCATGGTCGGCTTCTGGCTGATGCTGGGCGAGCGGGCGACGCCGTTCGCGGATTGGGCGGTCTTCGCCGCCGCCTATCTGCCGGTCGTGCTGTGCGAACCGGCGATCAGTTGCGGGCTTCTGCGGGTGCTGGGCCGGCTGGACGCCGGCAATCCGCTGCTTCGCGTCACCACGCTCCGCAGTCCGGCTCTTGCCTGATAGTTGGTATGCCAAATACAATCGGGCGGCTGTGCCCTTTGGCCGCCCGATTGCAAGAAGAGCGTCTTTCATGCGGATTGTGCTTCTCGCCCCTCCCGGGGTACAGGCGTTGGATGTGGTGGGTCCGGCGGAGGTGTTCTGGGAAGCGGCGCGCCGTCTCGGCGATCCGAAGGCCTACGAGGTGCAGGTGATGGGCACCGCGGAGGGGCCGGTTTGCGGGACCGGCAGCCTGCGGTTCCTCGCCGATCGAACGATCCACGACCCCGATCAGCCGATCGACACGTTGCTGATCGCCGGTGACCCGTCGTTCAGCGCCATCGATCCGGCGGTGATCGACTGGCTCAGGCGCCGCGCGCCCGAAGTCCGCCGCTACGGATCGATCTGCACGGGGGTGTTCCTGCTGGCGGCCACCGGCCTGCTTGATGGCCGCCGTGTCACCACCCATTGGGAATGCGCCGACAAGCTTCGCGCTGAGTTTCCAACCCTGACGGTCGATTCGGACCAGATCTTCATTCGCGACGGCAACATCTCCACCGCCGCCGGCGTCACCTCCGGCATCGACTTGGCGCTATCCCTGCTGGAGGAGGATCACGGGCGGGAACTGGCGCTGCTGGTCGCGCGCTACATGGTGATGTTCCTGAAGCGGCCTGGAGGGCAGTCGCAATTCAGTGCCCATCTCGCCGCCCAGGTGTCGAGCCGTACCGGAATCCAGAAGATCCAGGCGTATGTGCTGGACAACCTTTCCGCGGATCTGTCCGTGGAGGCCTTGGCGTCCCAGGCCGGCATGAGTTCGCGGAATTTTGCCAGGGTGTTCAAACGCGACGTCGGCCGCCCTCCGGCCGATTTCGTGGAAGCGGCGCGGCTCGACGCGGCGCGCCGGATGCTGGTCGATTCATCCACGCCGCTCCAGCGGGTGGCTCATATTTGTGGGTTTGGTGACGCCGGTTCCATGAGGCGGGTGTTTGTTCGCAATCTCGGCATCAATCCGGTTGACTACCGGAAGCGCTTTCGCACGACGACGACGGCCTGATCCTGAGCTGTGTGAATTGGCATGAAGCAAGAGCTCTGTCGCGGGAACGGGACAGGCCTGCAGAACGCCCCAAGATCGCAAGTTGTCGACGATGGCAGGGCCAAACTTCTGAACCCACTTCCAGCGAAGATGCCGTCACGAACGATGGGCCGCCGCCATTGCCGTGACAATGCCTGCTCTCGGAAGACCCGTCACAGCGGCTGCAAAGGCATCGTCAGCGTCACCCATGTGCCAGCGTGCCGCCTGTCATAATTCAACTGCGCACCCAGGCTGGATGCCATCGTCTGGACGATCCGGGTTCCGAGGCCGGTTCCCCGCGGAGCGTCGTCACGGGAGAAGCCGACGCCGTCATCCTCCACGCTCACCGACAGATTTCCGTCGGCGGCCTTCGCACGGACCCGGATGCTTCCGGCTCGGCCGTCCGGGTAGGCGTACTTGCAGGCGTTCGTGACCAATTCGGTCACAATCACCGCCAGGGACACGGCCTTGTCGGTCGGCACCGATATGGCGTCGGCGACGACGATGAAGCTGTCCGGGCGCCGGGACGCCATTGCGGTGTGCATTCCGGCGAGAAGCGTTTCCAGATACAGGTCGATGCGGACGGAGCGCACGTCGTCGGACGTGTACAGGCTGCGGTGGATGCCGGAGATCGCGATGATGCGCGCTTGGGTCTCCCCCAGCGCGGCCCGGGCTTCGGGGTCGGAGAGGCTGGATTTCTGCATCTGGATGAAGGCACCGACCAGGGCCAGGCTGTTGGCGACGCGGTGGTTGACCTCCCGCAGCAGCATCTCCGCACGGTCCCGCGCGGCGCGCACGTCCTGATCCGCCCGTTCCCGTTCCCGGCGAAGATGAGCCTTCTCCAGGGCCTGCTCGATGGCCGCCACCAGCAGATCGAAAAATTCCTCACCGGCCTCCTTGGGAACGTAATCGTCCGCGCCGGCCTTCAGCGCCGCGACGGCCACCCGCGTGTCGCCGGCGCCCGTGACGTAGACGACCGGCGGCGCGTCGTCGCGCGATAACAGGGCGGGCAGGATGTCCAGCCCGGTCGCCCCCGGCATCTCGTGATCCAGCCCGACCACCGTGATGCCGCCCAGGTCCAGCCGTCTCAACCCCTCCTGGCCATCCTGTGCGCATTCGACGGCGTAACCGCGCCGTTCGAGCTTCCGTTGCACCAGCCGCGCCATGGCGACGTCATCGTCGATGTAGAGGATGCGGACGGCCGGGTCGGTCATGCCACCGCCTCGGGAATCTGCATGATGGAAAACAGCAGTTCCAACTTCCGGATCGCGGTGGCGAAGCTCTCGTAATTCACCGGCTTGGTGACGTAGACATTGGCCCCGATATCGTAGCAGCGCTGGATTTCCTGCCGGTCGTCGGTCGTGGTCAGCACCACGACGGGGAAGCGTTTTGTGTAGGGGTTGGTCTTGAGCCTTGCCAGGATATCCATCCCCGTCATGTCTGGAAGGTTCAAATCCAGAAGAATGAGAAGCGCCCGCCCCATGCTCGCTTGCCCGCTTCCGTCCGGGCCGAACAGGTAGGCGAGCGCGCTCGTGACGTCGCTGAAGGAGACGATGTCGTTGGTCGCGCCGGACCGCCGGATGTTCTTCTCGATCAGCCGCGCGTGGCCCTCGTCGTCCTCGATCATGACGATGCACGCCGACTGTGTGTCACGCGTCATGGACGGTCTTCTCCAAAGACAGGGCGAGGGCTTTGGGAAGGGTTATGCGAAAGACGCTGCCCTGTCCAGGAACCGATTCGACGGTCACCTCGCCTTGCAGGCGCCGGATGAGCGTCCGCACATAGGCCAGCCCGATCCCCTCTCCGGGGCGATCCTGCACGCCGGAGCGGCGGAACAGCTCGAAGATCCGTTCGTGATCCTGCGGCGCAATTCCGCGCCCATTGTCCGCGACTTCGAAGATCAGGCGCTTCTCCTCGACCCGCCCCTGGATGGCGATCCGTCCCGTCCGCGCCGGATCGAGATACTTGATCGCGTTGTCGAGCAGGTTTCCGAACACCTGCTCCAGCGCGAGCCGGTCCGACAGCAGGGACGGCAAGGGTTCCTCGATGTCGATGCTGCAACGCTGCTCGCTGGCCTGATGGCGAAGGCTGGCAACCACGTTTTCCAGCAGCGCCTGCATGGAGACGGGTTCCGGGTTCAGCGTCCGCCCGCCCTGGCGCGACAGGGCGAGGATGGCGTTGATCAGCCGGTCCATCTTTGTCGTCGATGCGCGGATGAAGCCGATGACTTCCGGCATATCCTCCACCACCGCACGGCGCGCCTCCGACGCGGCGGCGTCATCGCCATCCGACGGCAGGCGGTCGAGATGGGTGCGCACGCTGGCCAGCCCCACCTCGAATTCGCCGGTGAAGCCCATCACGTTCACCAGCGGGGCGCGCAGGTCATGGCTGACGATGTAGGCGAAGCGCTGGATTTCGTCGTTGGCCCGTTGCAGCTCCATCGTGCGTTCCGACACGCGCTGTTCCAGGGAGTCGTTGAGGGCCTGGATCGCGTGCTGCGCCCGCATGAGGTCCCGCGTGTAGCGGAGCGCGATCCAAACGGCGCCGCCGACGACCAGAACGATGAACAGGCCGCCCAGGTTGGCCACCCAGCCCGATGTCCTGGCCTGCCCGATCAATGCGCTGAGCTGGGTGTCGAGCTGGCCGTCTGCGGGGGTGATCAGGTCGGCGAGCGAGCGGCGGGCATCGTCCATCAGCATCATGCCGCGACCGGTGCGCACGACGGCCAGGGCCTCGTCCCGGCGCCCGGCCTCCATCAGCGTGATGGTCTGCGCCAACTCTTCCCGCTTGGCGTCGGCTAGGACGGCGAGGCGGTCGACGATGCGCAGCTCGTCGGCATCCCCGTCGGCGAGGTTCCGCAACCGGACGATCGTGCTGTCGACCGCGGCGTTGGCGGCCTCATAGGGCTTGAGATAGTGACGGTCCTCGGTGAGGAGATACCCCCGCTGACCGATCTCGACATCCTGCAACTGGCTGAGGAGCGTCCCGGCGGCAACGCGCAGTGCGGTTATCCGGCCGACGGACCTGGAAAACGTCTGTGTGCTGTCGGCCAGCCATCCCGACATCGCGACGATTCCCAGCAGCGTCAGCGCGGCGGCGAGCAGCATCAGAAGGGCTCGCCGGGTGACGGCGGCGCTGAACATGTGCATTGCAGACGACCGACCCGTGCGGGAATGAGGTGGGTCTCTATAGCAATTCACCGCTCAATTGGCAATTTGGGCTGCACCATCAAGTTGTCGACGGGGTGTGCCCAGGCTGTGATGATTGCAGGACGCGCTGCGCCGTCCTGGGCACATGGCGCCCCTTCCGCCGGGGAACGCGGCGGCGGAAAGGACGCCAACGGCAGCGGAGGCCCGATCAGGCCGCGCTTTCGAGGACCAGCAGGCCGGCCCCGGTGTTGGAGATCGGGATGTGGTAGTTGCTGTGGACCTTCGCGACCTTCCGGCCCAGCGCGCCGCGCATGATCAGCCAGAGGATCAGCTCCGCCCCCTGGGCGCCGGCCAGCCGGACCAGATCGTGGATGGAGTATTTCGCCAGCGCTTCCGGCTCGTCGACGATCTTCTCAAGGCACATCAGGTCGAAGTCCTTGTTGATGAAGCCCGCCCGCTCGCCGTCGAGCTGGTGCGACAGGCCGCCGGTGCCCAGCACGACCACCTTCAGGTCCTTGGGGTAGGACGCCACCGCGCGGCCGATGGCCTCGCCCAGCTTCAGGCAGCGCGCCGGGGTCGGCAGCGGGTGCTGCACCGTGTTGACGGCCACCGGGATGGTGCGAACGGGACGCTGGGTCTGGTCGGGCCACAGCAGGGCCATCGGCACGGTGAAGCCGTGGTCCACCGCCATCTCCTGGCAGGAGCAGATGTCGAACTCGTCGTTCACCAGCGATTCGATGATGTGCCAGGACAGCTCCGGGTCGCCGGGGTAGGGCGGCAGCGGCTTCAGGCCCCAGCCCTCGTCCTTGTTCTGGTACTCCGGAGCCGCGCCGATAGAGAAGGTCGGCATCTTGTCGAGGAAGAAGTTCAGGCCGTGGTCGTTGTAGACCACGATCGCCACGTCCGGCTTGACCTCGGCCAGCCACTCGCGGGCCTTGGGATAGCCGTCGAAGAACGGCTTCCAATAGGGGTCCTCGAACAGCTCGTTGGCGATGGCGTTGCCGATCGCGGGAATGTGGGAGGTGGTGACGCCACCGACGATCTTGGCCATGGTCTCAGTTCCCCGCCGCCTTGAGCTTCGCCTTGAATTCCTCGACCGTCATGCCGGTCTGCTGCGCGCCAATGTCCTGGACATTCAGGCCGAGCATGCCGATGAACTTGGCGAGGTAGTAGATGTTGCCGCCGGCCGCGAGCAGGGCCAGCGCGTTGCGCTCCCGGATGGCCGTCTTCTGCTCGTCGGTCAGGCCGAACTTGGCGCAGTAGGCGTCCTCGTCGGCCAGGAACTCCTGCCGGGCTGCCGCCTCGTTGAACGAGTAGCACATCTTGTTGAGCGGATAGCCCTTCATGGCCATCCGGCCGTCGAAGATGGTGGTGCCGGGTATCGGCTCATGTGGCGTCGGTGCGCTCATGGATGTTTCCTCCTTTTCGTTTCTGACTTATTCGGACCAGTAAAGCCGCATCGGGTTGTCGACGAGAAGCGCCGTCCGCTTGGCCTCGTCGGTGGCGATGCGGGGGATGACGTCGACCAGATGCCCGTCGTCGGGCATGTGCGAGGTCATGTTCGGGTGCGGCCAGTCGGTGCCCCACAGCACGCGGTCGGTGAAGCGGTCGACCAGCAGGCGGGCGAAGGGCACCACGTCGTCGTAGGCTGGCGGACCCTGGACGCTCAGCCGCTCGGGGCAGCTGACCTTGCTCCAGACCTTCGGGTTCTCGGCCATCAGGGCGACGAATTTTTGGAACTGCGGGTGGTCCACCCCCTTGGCGATGTCCGGGCGGCCCATATGGTCCACGACGATGGTGGTCGGCAACTCGCGCAGGAAGGGCGTGAGATTGTCCAGGTCCGGCGCCTCGAAATAGACCACGATGTGCCAGCCGAACTTGGCGATCTTGTCGGCGATGCCGAGGAAGACCTCCTTGGGCGTGGCGTCCACCAGACGCTTGACGAAGTTGAAGCGCACGCCACGCACCCCGGCCTCGTGCAGCTCGGCCAGCTCGCCCTCGGTGATCAAGGGGCCGACCGAGGCGACGCCGCGCGCCAGACCGTTGGAGGCCCTCAGCGCGTCGACCAGCGCCCGGTTGTCCTTGCCGTGGCAGGTCGCCTGGACGATGACGTTGCGCGCGAAGCCCAGATCGTCGCGAAGGGCGAACAGTTTTTCCTTCGGCGCGTCGCAGGGGGTGTATTTGCGCTCCGGCGCGTAGGGGAAGCGGTCGGCCGGGCCGAAGACATGGCAGTGGGCGTCCACCGCGCCGGGCGGCGGCGTGTAGGCCGGCTTGCTCGGGTTGGGGTGGAAGGGACGGTAGTCGGCGTCCATGGGAAGGCTCCCTTCGGGGAAAGAGATCAGTCGGCGTAGACGGTGCCGTCGAACAGCTTGCGGGCGGTGCGCAGCAGGGCGGCGCGGGTCACCGTTCCGGACCCGTCCAGATCGAGGACCACGGTCATCTCGCCGGTCGGGTGCTCGACGCTCAGCGTCCGGGTGGCGCCGTCGGGGACCACGGCGAGCGACGCGGCGGGGGAGCCCTCCAGCGCGCAGGCGGTGGCGACGCTGACCGCGCCGAGCACGCCGATGGAGGCGTGGCAGCGGTGCGGGATGAAGGTCCGGGTGGACACCGCCCCGCCGTTGGCCGGCGCGCTGACCAGGGTCATCTTCGGCACCGACTTGTCCGTCACGTCGCCGAGATTCATCCGCGGCCCGGCCTGCAGCCGGATCGATTCCAGCCGCGCCTTCAGCGCCGTGTCGGCGTCGAGATCCTCCCGCGTCTCGTCGCCGCGCACGCCGAGGTCGGCGGCGCGCACCACCACCACCGGCATGCCGTTGTCGATGCAGGTGACCGGAACGCCGTCGATGACGTCCACGACGTTGCCCGTCGGCAGCAGCGCCCCGCAGGAGGAGCCGGCGGTGTCGCGGAATTCGATGGGGATCGCCGCCGCCGTGCCGGGCACGCCGTCGATGCGCGCCTCGCCCCGGTAGGTGACCGCCCCGCCCGGCGTCGGCACGGCGGCCACCGCCACCTGCCCGGTGTTCTCCATGTGGATGGTCACCGGCGTCACGCCGTCGCGGGCGGGAACGAGGCCGCGCTCGATGGCGAAGGGGCCGACGCCGGCCAGGATGTTGCCGCAGTTCTGGGCGTCGGTGACGATGGCCTTGTCCACGAACACCTGAAGGAACAGGTAGTCCACATCCACGCCCGGCCGTTCCGACCGGCGCACCACCGCCACCTTGGAGGTCAGCGGGTCGGCGCCGCCCAGCCCGTCGATCTGGCG